>NZ_JBFOCM010000004.1:0-144027 GCF_040907825.1 Aeromonas sp. s7(2024) | reverse complement strand
TAGATGGGTCGTTAGCTCAGTCGGTAGAGCAGTTGACTTTTAATCAATTGGTCGCTGGTTCGAATCCAGCACGACCCACCATCATTTCAAGAATCCCAGGTCGTTTAGCTCAGCTGGGAGAGCACCTCCCTTACAAGGAGGGGGTCACTGGTTCGATCCCAGTAACGACCACCATATTCGAAAGCGATGCTGAGATATCAGCTGCGTTTGCAGAGAAAGTCCCCACTCAGATGGGGATTTTTTTTGCCCGCAATTCAGTACTTCAACTTCTTCTGTTGCCGGTGTGGCGAGCCGAGCACGACCTCTTATTGTGCCACTCTGCCACTCTGCCACTCTGCCACTCTGCCACTCTGCCACTCTGCCACTCTGCCACTCTGCCACTCCGATCCTTCTTCATCCTGCTCTTCCGAGATTGTTCGACGGCCACTGACTTCACTCTTGTCCATCGTGATGCTGCTTATATGAACGCCTGTAATAAAGTGAACGCCAGCAATAAAAAGGGCAGGCCAAGGCCTGCCCGCACGGATTCGCAAAGCGTTACATGATCCCGCGGATCAGGATCCCGCTGATCAGCAGCGGCGCCACTACGCGCCAGCACCAGAGCAGCGCCAGACGCAGGGCGGGTGACAGGCCCACAGGGAGAATGGCATCACCCAGGCGCCAGCCCAGCAGCAGGGTCAGTACCAGACCAAACAGCGGCATCATCAGGTTGGAGGTGAGGTAGTCGAGCAGCTCGAAGATGGTCTTGCCAAACAGGGTCAGATCGCTCCATGGGCCGAACGACAGGCTCACCGGAATGCCGGATGCCATGATAAGCAGGGTCAGTACCCGGCAGGCGCCACGGCGCGACCAGCCCCACTCCTCGGTGGTAAAGCGCACCAGATGCTCCAGCATGGAGATGGAGGAGGAGAGCGCCGCCACCAGCAGCAACAGGAAGAAGACAACTCCGAGCCCCTGACCGAACGGCAGATGGCTGAACACGGCTGGCATGGTCATAAAGGTGAGTCCTGGGCCTGCGGTAGGGTCGATACCGGTGGAGGCTAGCGCCGGGAAGATCATCAAGCCCGCCAGCACCGAGATAAGGCTTGCCAGTGTGACCACCCAGACCCCGGAGCGCAGCACCCCTTCGCTATTGGGCAGGTAGGCGCCATAGGTAGTGTGTACCCCGAGCCCGATGGAGAGGGAGAAGAAGGCCAGCCCCAGCGCGTCCAGCACGCTCTGGCCGGTCAGCATGGAGAAGTCCGGCAGCAGCAGCTGGCGCACACCCGCCATGGAGCCCGGCATGGAGAGACCGACCCCCACCAGCAACAACATCATGATGAAGAGCGCGGGCATCATCCAGCGCAGTGCCCGCTCAACCCCTTTCTGAATACCCCCCTGCACGAACCACCAGGTCAGGCCTGCGAAGATCAGATGGGTCAGCACCGGCCACCAAGGGTTGCTGACATAGCCGTTGAACAGGGCGGTGAGGGCGCTCCCCTCGCTCAGGTTGAGCTTGCCAGCCATCGCCAGCGCGGCGTAACCCACGGTCCAGCCACCGACCACGCTGTAGAAGCTGTAGATAAAGAAGCCGCAGGCGATCCCCATATACCCCATCCAGCGCCAGTTCGGCCCCACCAGTTTGCGAAAGGCGCCGAGCACCCCGCGCTGGCTATGGCTGCCGAGCAGAGTTTCGCCGACCTGTACCGCTACCCCCAGGGTGAAGCTGAACAGCAGAAAAACCAGCAGGAAGGCGCCACCGCCATTGGTGGCGGTCACATAGGGAAACTTCCAGATGGCACCAAGGCCAATCGCTGTGCCTGCTGCGGCCAGCACATGACCGAGACGGGAAGACCACTGAACCTGGCTCATACAACCTCCGGGTAACACGACATCGAAGCAATACTCCTGAGTAGCAATAAACGACAGACCATAAAAAAGGCCGCCTGAGGCGACCTTTGCAATGAACATTCAGAAAAACTGTGCGTGCAAGGTCACCTCTCTTGCGAGCTAAAAAATCGACCAAACAGCACGAGGATGGCAGACATGAGGTGACAACCTGACTAATGAATGAGGAAACAGCCTAAACCATGGAAAGAATAATTGACACATAAAATAAAAATTTTTTTATCTGTGCCGCTGTCACCACTCTGGCTATACGTACAACTCAGTGGGGGAAAACCTCGCCGGGCCGTATCTTTTCTACCTTGTGGCTATTTACTGGGCGATAATCGACGTAGCTTCTTCTGGAACTAGTGACCGCTACATGGCACAGACGGGAACAACGATGAGACAGGATGTCGTATGAGATGGATGGTGCTGCCCTGGTTACTGATCAGCCTGAGTGTGTCGGCGCAGCCCGCATTAACCCTGCTGAGTCACGACTTACCCCCCTTTACCGAATACCGCGACGGCAAGCTCGACGGATTTGCCATTCGCCTGATCGATGAGGTGCAGGAGGAGCTTGGCACCCGTTATCCGGTGCGGATTTACCCGCTCAAGCGGGCGCTGGCGCTGGCACGGGTCGAGCCCGGCTATGGACTGTTCGTGGTACAGCGGCTTCCGGAGCGGGAGTCCCATTTCAAATGGGTTGGCCCGCTCTTTATCAATCGGGTCTTTATCTATCAGGCGCCGGATAGTCGCCACCCGCTGACCTCGCTGGCACAGCTGCGAGATCTGCCCAGAGTGGGGGTAGTGCTGGGCAATGCCGATGATGTGCGGCTGACCCATGAGGGCTACACCAATCTGGTGCGCTACAAGACGGTCGGGGAGGCGATAGAGCGGCTGATGCTGGGCAAGATCGATGCCTTGCCGATGGCGGAGCTGGTGATGGAGGCCACCCTCGGCAAGATGGGGTTATCCCGGCACAGCATCGTCAGCAGTGGGGTACTGCTCCATCAGGCCGGTCTCTATATCGTCTTCTCCAAGGGAACGGATGATGCCGAGATCACCCGCTGGCAGCATGCCCTGGAGGCCGTCAGAGCCGCCCAGGGGCGGGCCGATGAGCCCACCCGCGAAGAGTAACCGTCACACCAGACCGCGAATCAAGATCCCGCCGATCAGCAAGGGGGCAATCCAGCGCCAGCAGTTCATCAGCAAGTGATGCCAGTGGCTGGCAATCCCCTGCGGCAGAGCCTTGCGTCCCAGCTTCCAGCCCAGCAGCAGCGTCAGCATCAGGCCGAACAGCGGCATCATCAGGTTGGAGGTGACAAAGTCCAGCAACTCGAAAATGGTTTTGCCAAACAGGGTTGCGTGTTGCAGCGGGCCAAACGACAGGCTGACCGGAACACCGCTAACCATGACGAATCCTGTGATGGCGCTGCAGGCCGTGCGGCGGGACCAACCCCAGGTCTCGCACAGGAAGCACTGCAAATGCTCCAGCAGGGAGATGGCCGAGGAGAGCGCCGCAAAGACCAGCAGGGCGAAGAAGATCACCTCAAGCACCTGACCGAAGGGCAGCAGCTGAAACACCGCCGGCATGGTCATAAAGGTGAGACCGGGGCCGGAGGCCGGGTCGATACCGGTCGAGGCCAGCACTGGGAAGATCATCAGCCCTGCCAGTACTGCCACCATACTGGCCAGCAGTACCACCCAGAGGCTGGAGCGGCCAACCCCTTCGCTGGTCGGCAGATAGGCGCCGTAGGTGGTGTGAATGCCCAGACCTATGGAGAGGGAGAAGAAGGCCAGCCCCATGGCATCGAGCACGCCGGACATCCCCAGCTTGCTGAAGTCGGGCATCAGGAAGTGACGTACTCCCGCCATCGCATTGGGCAGAGTGAGGCCAAAGGCGACCAGCATCAGGATCATCAGGAACAGGGCTGGCATCATCCAGCGCAGGGTGCGCTCCACCCCTTTCTGAATGCCGCCTTGCACCACCATCCAGGTGAGGGCGGCAAACAGCAGATGGGTGAGAATGGGCCAGACGTCGCCGCTGACATAGTCATTGAAGCGGGCGGTGAGGACCGCCGCATCCCCATGGTTGAGATCGCCGGAGATGGCCATGCCGGTATAGCCCAGGGTCCAGCCGCCCACCACGCTGTAGAAGCAGTAGATGAGCAGGGTAGAGATCACCCCCATTACCCCAACCCAGCGCCACTGTTTGCCGAGCAGATCGGAGAAGGCTCCGACGACCCCGCGGCGACTCATGCTGCCGAGCAGGGTCTCCCCCATCAGTACCGCCACCCCCAGGGTGAAGCTGAACAGCAGAAAGACCAGCAGGAAGGCGCCGCCGCCGTTGACGGCAGTGACGTAGGGGAATTTCCAGATTGCGCCGATACCGACCGCGGAACCCGCTGCGGCGAGGATGTAGCCGAGTCGGGATGACCATTGGGACTGCTTCATAAGAACTCCAATCGAGCGCCCCTTGGCAGGGGCAGAATGGCGCTCATGTTACGGAGGTCACGGCGCAATCACTACGACGGTTATCAGGTGTAAATGCGATTTATTGGCACGATTGGCTAATTTAATTCTGTTTTTTGCCCAATCCTGCCACCAAATCAAAACCGGAGCGAGATTGCTCCGGTTTGGTCTCTGACAACTGCTCGTCGGTGGACTAGATCACCCCGAGCTCCCGCAGCCGCTCCATCAGGTAGCTGTGGGCGGTATGGCGCTCGGAGAGCACCACATCCGGGCGCGGGTGGAGGAACAGCGGCAGGGAGATACGCGACTTGGCGGCACTGCCACCGGTCGGGTTGATGACGCGGTGAGTGGTGGAAGGGTAGTAGCCGCGAGAGGCCTCCTGCAGCATGTCGCCGATATTGATGATGAGGGTGCCAAAGTCGCACGGCACGTCCATCCACTCGCCATCGGAGCCCTTCACCTGCAGCCCCGGCTCGTTGGCGGCGGGCAGAATGGTAAGCAGGTTGATATCCTCGTGGGCGGCGGCGCGGATGGCGCCCGGCTCCTCGGTGCCATCGAACGGCGGATAGTGCAGCACCCGCAGCAGGGTCTTCTGGCTCTCTTCGATCATCGAGGAGAGGGGGCAGCTGTAGTGAGCGGCGATATCGGCCGGGGTGTACTGCTCGACCCAGCCCAGCAGCTCGGCGGCCAGACCGTTGGCCAGACGATAGTACTCCATCGCCTGCTCCTTCAGTTCTTCCGGCATCTGGCCCCAGGGGTAGATGTGGAAGTACTCCTTGATGTCTTTCTGGCTATGGCCCTTGGCCACCTCGGAGACCGACGGCGGGAAGTAGCCATCTTGAGTCTCGCGGTTGAACAGGAAATCCTGCTTCTGCTCGCTCATGAAGAAGCGATACCAGTTGTCGTAGATGGACTGCACCAGCTCTTTCGGAATGGGGTGGTTGGTCAGCACGCCAAAGCCGGTGGTTCGCAGGGATTCAGTGAAGCGTTGGGCCGCATCGGGTGAGCGGTAATCGACGGTCAGGACTTTCATTGTTTTTGTTGCGCGCCAGTTAAAAGATGGCGCAGTTTACCTTGCGCCTGATAACAAGGAAAGCGGGGTGGCCACCCCGTCTGGCACGGCGTTGAATAGTGACAAAAACATCAAATAAACCTTGCCAGACCACGCGGGAGCGCATCCCTTGTTATGGCCTTTTATCCTCTCTAGAATGCCGGTCACTATCTTTTCCGGAGTCTGTTCATGTCCCCCAAAATCCTGTTGCTGACCCTGCCGGTATTGCTGGCGGGATGCAGTGCCCTGTCAGAAGATGAGTGCCGTACCATGAGTTGGTACAACCTGGGTTATCAGGATGGATCGGAAGGCAAAACCCGTCAGGCGACCCGCGACTACGTTTCGTCTTGCAGCGAATATGGCCTCCGGGTGGATGAGGCCGAGTGGAAACGGGGCTACGACAAGGGGCTGGAGCTCTACTGCATTCCCGAGCTGGCTTACAGCAAGGGCAAGGAGGGGCAGGCCTATCTGGGGGTATGCCCCAATGACGCCAGCTTCCTCAAGCAGTATCAGCGTGGCTACGAAGAGTACAAACTGGCCGCTCGCCTGCGGGAGATCAGCGACGAGCTGGAGCGTACCGAGCGTGATATCGATACGCTGGAGCGCAGCATCCGCAACGAAACCAACACGGAACAGCGTGACTACTACCGCGCCAAGCGCGATCGGGCCATTCGCCACTATGAATCCCTGCGCCGGGAGTACAACCGTCTGCGTTATCCGGATCGGGTGATCCAGTTCTCCTTCGGCGGTTAATCCCTCTCTTCATGGCCAGCCCGCGTGCTGGCCATGTTGCACCTTGTCAGGTCAGGGCAGCACCCAGCGCTGCAGTGCCAGTGCGATACCATCTTCGTTGTGGTCAGCCGTGATCCGGTGGGCATGGCTCTGGATCTGCGGGGCCGCATTGCCCATGGCCACCGCCAGCCCTACCTGCTCGAACATGCTGATGTCGTTGTTGTTGTCCCCAAACGCCACCACCTGCTCCATCGCAATCCCTTCGCTGGCTGCCCACTGGGAAAGCCGGTTGCCCTTGCTGCAACCGGGCTGTACCAGCTCCACCGCATAGGGGGCCGCCCAGTCACGGGTAAAGGGCATCTGCTCGACCACCTCGCCCATAAAGGTGTGCAGGCGTGCCGGATCCTGATTGAACAACTCCAGCTTCCAGACCGGGTTGTCGAGCCAGCCTGCCAGCTCCTCGACCGGGTGGAGGGCGATCTTGAGGTGGTCCGGCTGATTGGCCGACCAGTGGCGGATGCGGGTGACATGCTCTTCACAGCCGATGTAGCCAATGCCCTCGCTCAGGTGGAACAGGGCGCCCATCTGCTGTGCCTCGACCGCGGCCAGCAGTTCGGTAAGCGGGGCGGCCGCCAGCGGGTCGCCACTGAGGATCCGGTTCTGCACCGGATCATAGAGATAGGCGCCATTGCTGCAGATGAGGGGGGTATCGAGGGCCAGCTCGTGGTGGAAGGGACGCGCCGTCATGTAGTGGCGCCCCGTGACCAGCAGCACCTTGATGCCGTGGGCGCGGGCCTGCGCCAGGGCTGCCCGGGTGGCCGACGAGATCTTGTGATCCCGGGTCAGCAGGGTGCCATCCATATCGAGCGCGATGGCCTTGTACTCACTCATAGCTCCTCCAGCATCGAACAAATCCGTAAAGAGCTTTACCGTCCCAGACCCGGCGCCCCGATGCAAGTCTTGCCCGCAGCCGAAGCGCCGAACTGTGATCCCTTCGTTGCTCAGGCGCAGCTGGCCAGCTGTTGACGACGGTCGGCACGGCGACGCAGCAGATAGAAACCGGCGGCACTGGCAAGGGAGCAGAGGGTGGCGAGATAGAAGGGCCACTCGGTACCGGCCAGCAGCACCAGACTGCCGAGCAGCACCGCCAGGATCTCGCTGCCCACGGCGAGGGCGCGGTAGAGCCCCATCGCCTGCCCCTGCTGCTCCGGGTGACTGCGGTTGGAGATCGCCACCGAAGTGGCCAGCTCCCCCAGACTCATGCCGATGCCAGCGGGAACGAAGGTAAGCGCCAGTCCCCACCAGTGCACGGGCAGGATAAAGAGCAGCATGCCGCTCGCCATCACCAGATGGCCGACAATGCCGAGGGAGCTGCCGCGCCAGTGACGGGCGATGCGGGAGCCGAGCCAGGAGCCCGCCATCATGGGCAGGCTCACCAGCACCGCCGCCTGCGCCAGCTGGGCCGGATCCCAGGACAGCCGCTCCACCAGCCAGATATTGAAGTAGGTGAAATAGAGCTGCACGGCGCCATAGCTGGTCAGGGTAAGTGCGAAGTAGGGGAGCAGGGCCGGTTGCAGCAGCAACTGGCGGCTGGAGAGGGTCGGGGCCTGCTGGGCGGTCGCCACCGGAGGACGATAGGGGATCAGCCAGTAGACCAGCAGCAGGTTGATCAGGGTCATTCCTACCGCCAGCCAGGCGGCCAGACTGTAATCCCCCGAGATCACCGCGGCGTAGCCCCCGATCACCGGCCCCACGACCCAGCCCAGATTCATGCCGATGTTGATCCAGGCGAAGCTGCGGGCCTTGTGCTCCTTGCCGGCGAGATCCGCCGCCATCGCCTGCACGATGGCGATGTTGCCGTTGCACAGCCCCTCCACCATCCGGCTGAGCAGCAACAGGGGGAGGGAGCGCCAGGCGATACCGAGTGCCATCAGGGCATAGCCTGCCAGCACCCCCGCCAGCGATAGCAACAGCAGTGGCTTGCGGCCATAGCGGTCGGAGAGGCGACCGAGCCAGGGGCTGCCCACCAGCTGGAACAGGGGATAGAGCCCCATGATGACCCCCAGCCACACCTTGCGGCTCCAGTCGGAGGCTTCCGGCGTCAGCATCCCCTGCGCCGGATCCAGCAGCAAGGGTGCCAATACCGGGGAGGGAAGACTGAAGCCTGCAACTGCCAGCGTGACCGTCATGACCAGCACCCAGAGGGGATTTTTGTGCCCGTGTTTCTCCATGTCGCACCCATTAAATAAAGTCATTGGTTTATTTATGCTGATTCATCGACGGGATTAAGTAAAGTGAATTGTTGATTTAATAAAGGGCGCTCCCCATAATGAGATCATGAACGCAAGCACCGACAAGATCCTGTTTCTGCTCAAGAGCCATGGCCCGCAGAGCGCCGCCGCGCTGGGGGAGCAGTTGCAGATGACCTCCATGGGCGCCCGCCAGCACCTACTCACGCTGGAGCAGGAGGGGTGGGTCACATTCAGCGACGAGGCGCGCGGGCGCGGTCGTCCCGTGCGGCTGTGGCAGCTCACCGAGCAGGCCTGGCAGCGCTTCCCCGATAGCCATAGCGACCTGACCGTGCAGTTGATCGACAACGTGCGCGAGCTGTTTGGCGAGGAGGGGATGGAGCGGCTGATCCAGCAGCGGGAGCAGCAAATGCTTGCTCGCTATCAGGAGGCGCTGGGGTCCCATGGCCTCTCTGGCCGGCTGGCGGCGCTCAGGGAGCTGCGTACTCGCGAGGGCTACATGGCGGAGATCCTCCGCGAAGAGGATGGTAGCTGGCTGCTGTGGGAGAGCCACTGCCCCATCTGTGCGGCGGCGCGCACCTGCCGCGGTTTCTGTCGCAGCGAACTGGCGCTGTTTCGCCAGCTGCTGGCGCCGGCAACGGTGGAGCGGGAGCAATATCTGCTGGAGGGGGCGCATCGCTGCCTCTATCGCATCACGCCGCCCGCGCTCTGATTTCGTCAAACGCCCAAAAACAACAAAGCAGGCGCCGGGATGCCTGCTTTGTTGCCTTCGGGGAGGGGGTTCTCTCGTTCCAGCCCGTCGTTTCCCGATAAGGTAAGACGGCTGATGGGGCTCTTGACCCGGTAAGGTCCTTCACCGCAGAGACCCGGTCAGGTATCTGCTTTGCCACCGGAAGATGTAACCATAGTATCCCTCCCGTGCCGGTGAGTGGTTGCAAAGCAACCACTTATTTCGGTTGTTTTTGCAATACTTCACCCTTAATCTAGGAAAAGTGGATTAGTCATTGCAACGAGGAAGGGTAAATGCTGAAACTTGATCGCATAGACAGACATATTCTCGAGCTGATGCAGGAGAATGGCCGCATCAGCAATCTGGAACTGGCCGAGTTGGTCGGGCTCTCCCCGTCCCCCTGCTCCCGTCGGGTCAAGGCGCTGGAGGATGCCGGTCTCATCGACACCCACGTTACTCTGCTCAACGCCCGCCAGCTTGGCCTCACCCTCACCGCCTACATTCACATTTCCATGGACAGACATACGCCGGAGCGGTTCGAAAACTTCGATCGCGCCATCAGCGAACTGCCCGAAGTGCTGGAGTGTGATCTCATCACCGGCAATGATGCCGACTACCAGCTCAAGGTGGTGGTGCGCGACATGGAGCACTATCAGCACTTCTTGCTGGACAAGCTGACCCATATTCCGGGGGTGACCGGAGTGCGCTCCAGCTTCGTGCTGCGCCGCATCAAGCACAAGACGGCGCTGCCGCTCAACCATCTGGGGTGAGCCCGCACAAACCGCTCATATAAACAGAAAGAGGAGGCCAGTGGCCTCCTCTTTCTGTTATGCGGTATTGGTTATTTGGTTCTGGATTAGCTGTCGCGGTGACGGGGAATGGCTACTGCTGTGGTCAGACGCTGACCTGGCTGATGTCTTCCACCTGCAGCAGCCAGCCGCTCTGCTCCTGCTGCGGTTCGCCGCTGACTCGCAGCCGCTCGCCGGTCGGCACCCACTGCCCCTCGGGCAGGGAGACCAGCAGGCTTTCGCTGCCGTTGTCGAACAACCAGCGATCTTCGCCAAGCGATTCAATCAGATAACCTTCCATCTCCACTCTGGACTCGGCTTGCCAGGATGGCGCAACGGAATCACGGCTCTCGATGAAATCCCCCTGAACACCAAAACTGGCTAGCCCCCACAGAATGGAGAGCCCGACGATGGATGTTTGCATCTTGTCTCTCCTCTTTTGGAACTGTAGGGCCAGTATGGGAACAGAAAACTGAGCGCACCATGAACAAGGTGGCAAAGTGCTGGCGAGATCGCGAAAAAATCCGGCCAATTGGCCGGCAGTGTCATTTTATGGTGCCTGGATCACACTATTTGGCGGCTTCTTCTGCCATCCGTTCAGCTCTTGGCTTATTCGTCCACATGGCTACCCCGCGATGATCCCCACAGATCCCCTCTGCCACCACGGCGCGAACCCGGGTGCCATCTTTGCAAATGGCCTGCCAGGCGTCGGCATCATCGATGGCGAGCGAGTTGGGGGGCGGCGTGGTTTGGCAAGCCGTGAGCAGCAGGGCGCACAGGGGGAGCAATTTTTTCATGGCGGACTCCTCGAGGTAATGGGGGACTGAGAGGATTGGGATGACCTCTCCACTCCCCAGCATCAGTGATAACCGGTTAAGGGGCAAGGGGAGGGGCCACCGACAGGCGCAGGTGCCGTGCAGCCGGGGCTTGCCCTGTGCCCTCCTTGGGCCTAAGGTGGGGCCGTTTTACTGCCTGATTGAAGGAGCGTTTTCATGTCCACTCTCTATCCCCGCGTCGGGGTCGGCGTCATTCTGACTAACGCCCAAGGCCAGGTGCTGCTTGGCAAGCGCAAAGGGAGCCATGCCCCCTACTGGTCGATCCCGGGTGGTCATCTGGAGTTGGGGGAGAGCTTCGAGTCGGCGGCGATCCGCGAGGTGGCCGAGGAGACCGGACTTGAGATCCACGGGCCCGAGGTGGTGGCGGTGACCAACAATCTGGAGACCTGGCGCGAGAGCGGGCTGCACTATATCTCGGTGACGCTGCACGCTAAGGCCGATGGCGAGCCGCAGCTGCTGGAGCCGGAGAAGTGCGAAGGCTGGGTCTGGTGCGATCCGCGCGAGTTGCCCGAGCCCCATTTCGACGCCAGCCGTCAGTCCATCGCCTGCTGGCTGGCGGGACGCTGCTACTTGCCGAGTGATGTGCCAATAGTGTCGGCCGAATCAGTCTGATTGTCATAAAACGATCATCGCGCTGTCATAATATCCCCTCTCCATCGGGAGAAGAGGGATGAGGGAGAAGAGCGTGGGACAGGTATTTATTCAGTTTTTATGGCTGGGATGCATCAGCTTTGGTGGTCCGGCCGCTCATATTGGCTATTTCCAGCGCACCTTCGTCCAGCGGCTTGGCTGGCTGACACAGGCCGAATTTGCCCGCTTGCTGGCGCTGTGCCAACTGCTGCCGGGGCCCGCCTCCAGCCAGCTTGGTTTCGCCATCGGTCGTCATCGCGCCGGTCTGGGCGGGGCGCTCTCTGCTTTTCTTGGCTTCACACTTCCCTCATTTTTTCTGCTACTGGCGGCCGCGATCGGCATCGGCCAGCTGGGCAGCAATCTGTGGCTTGATGCGGCGCTGCACGGCCTCAAGCTGCTGGCGCTCATCGTGGTGGCCGATGCGGTGCTCACCATGAGTCGTCAGTTCTGTGCCACGGTAATGACCCAAGGGATTATGGTGGTGACCGCTGCTGCACTCTGGTGGCAGCCCGGTCTGCTGACTCAACTGTTGATGCTGGCGGGAGCTGCATTGATCTGCGCCCGCAGCCAGCGCGGGGCGGGGAGTCGCCCAGCCTCCGCCGAGCTGCCTTCTGCCGCCAGCAGTCAGCCTCATTGGCCGACCCTGCTGCTGTTTGGCATCCTTTTTATCGGCCTGCCGCTGCTCGGCAGCCCGCTTGGCCAGCTGGTTGCCGACTTCTATCGCGCCGGTAGTCTGGTGTTTGGCGGTGGCCATGTGGTGTTGCCGCTGCTGCAAGAGAGCGTGGGCCACACTCTCAACGAGCAGCAGTTTCTGACCGGTTACAGCCTGGCCCAGTTGGTGCCGGGCCCCATGTTTATCCTTGCCGCCTATCTTGGCGCCCAGCTGCAGCCCGAGATGCCGATGATCGGGGCCCTGTTGGCGACCCTGGCGCTCTTTGCACCCGGCTTTCTGCTGCTCTGGGCGGTGGGCCCCTGCTGGCAACAGTGGCTGGCCCGACCCCGTCTGGCGGGGGCCGTCACCGGCATCAACGCCGCCGTGGTGGGCTTGTTGCTGGCGGCGCTCTATCAGCCGGTGTGGCAGAGTGCGGTGCTGGCGCCGACCGATCTGGCGCTGGCGGCCATCGGCTTTTATCTGCTGCGGGCGTTGAAGTTGCCGGTGCTGGCCATCGCGGCCCTGTTGGTGATGGCCACCATCCTGCTGGCGTGAAGCCGGTGAAATCCCGATAAAAAACGGCGCCTCCGTGATGGAGGCGCCGTTTTTATTGCAATGGGTCAGCCGCTTAAGCGTCGGGATCGAAATCCAGACTCAGGCTGTTGACGCAGTAGCGCTGGCCTGTCTCGGTCGGTCCATCGGGGAAGACGTGACCGAGGTGAGAGCCGCACTGGCGGCAGGTGACCTCCACCCGCTTCATGCCGTGGCTGTTGTCTTCGGTGTACTCAACCGTCCCCTCGATGGCCTTGTCGAACGAGGGCCAACCGCAGCCGGAATCAAACTTGGCTCCTGAGTGAAACAGCACGCTCTTGCAGCAGACACAGAGGTAGTCGCCGCTCTTGCGATTGTGGAGCAGGGCGCCGCTGTAGGGGCGTTCGGTGCCCTTCTCCCAACAGACGTGAAACTGCTCGGCGGTCAGTTTGCTGCGCCACTGTTCCGGATTGTTACTGCTCATACCGACTCCTTGCCATCCATACCGGAGCCCAGCATAGCGGCTCCGTAAAGCTGACTCCAGCATGCCTCTTATGCTTTGCCTGTATCTGTGATCGAGGTGGCAACCATCTCCTCACCGGATGCAGGGAGAATTTCCTGCTGCGGTGGCTGGGCATCCTCCGCCGTGCTGGCCAGCGCCACCCGCTCCAGCAGTTTGAGGGAGTGGGCCCGGCCGACTGCCACCTGCCGTTTGATGTCATCCGGCAGGAAGGGGAGGCCATCGTTGGTGGCGGTGTCGATGGTCTGGATCCACTCCAGCCCTTCCCCCGGCGGTGGCAGGCGGAACTGGATGTCGTAATCGCTGGCGTTGAACAGCACGTACCAGCGCTCGCCGACACAGTTGATCATGCCGATATCCATGGCGAACGCCTGCCCCATGGGGGCGTGCCAATCCTGATCGGTGAGCTGGTGGCCGTCCGGGTGATACCAGTTGACCTGATGGCAGCTGGATGGGGTGCCATTCCAGCTGTCGTCGCTCAGCTGCAGGTTGGAGAAGACGCAGGACTCCGCCCGCAGCGCCATCATCTGCTGGGTGAAGGCGAACAGCCGCTCATCCTCCGGTCGCCACTGCCAGTTGACCCAGCTGATCTGGTTGTCCTGACAGTAGGCGTTGTTGTTGCCAAGCTGGCTGCGGCCCATCTCGTCGCCGGCGAGGAAGTGGGGTGTCCCTTGCGACAGCAGCAGGGTGGCAATCAGATTGCGCTTTTGCTGCTGGCGCAGGCTGTTGACCCGCGGATCCAGGGTCGGCCCCTCTACCCCGTGGTTATAGGAGAGGTTGTTGCCGTGGCCGTCCCGATTGTCTTCACCGTTGGCCTGATTGTGGCGCTGGTTGTAGGAGACCAGATCCTCCAGGGTGAAACCGTCGTGATAGCAGAGGTAGTTGACGCTGGTGTGGGGCGAGCGCCAGTTCTTCGGGAAGATATCCCGCGAACCCACCAGACGGGTGGCGAAGTCCCCCATCTTGCCCGCATCACCGCGCCAGAAGGCGCGCACCGTGTCACGGTAGCGGTCGTTGATCTCCTGCCACTGGCTCGGGAATTGACCCAGCCGGTAGCCGAAGGGGCCGATATCCCAGGGTTCGGCGATGAGCTTGACCTGTGACAGCACAGGGTCGGCCATCACGGCCTTGAAGAAGGCGCCCATGGGCTCGAACTCCCCCGCTTCCCGCGCCAGCGTCACCGCCAGATCGAAACGGAAGCCGTCCACCTGCATCTCGGTGACCCAGTAACGCAGGGCATCGAGCACCAGCCGCAGGGTGTTGGGGTGATCCAGATTGACGCTGTTGCCACAGCCGGTCACGTTGGCGTGACGGGTGTAGTCCGGGCCGTGGGGGCCCGCTTCAAAGGCGTAGTAACCGGCGTTGTCAAAGCCCTTGAACGAGAGAGTAGGGCCGTCGAAGCCAGAGGCGGCAGTGTGGTTGTAGACCACATCCAGGATCACCTCGAGCCCGGCCCGGTGCAGCTCGCGCACCATGGTCTTGAACTCGGTCACCGCCTCGTCGGCTCGGGTGCTGTAGCGTGGCTCCGGGGCGAAGAAGGCGATGGGGTTGTAGCCCCAGTAGTTGGTCAGTCCCAGTTGCTCCAGTCGCGGTTCCGACATGAAGGCGGCCACCGGCATCAGCTGCACCGAGGTGATGCCGAGACTCTTCATGTGTTCGATAACCAGCGGGTGACTGATGCCAAGGTAGGTGCCCTGCAGCGCTTTGGGGATCCCCGGGTGCTGCTTGGTAAAGCCCTTGACGTGGGTCTCGTAGATAATGGTGCGGGCCGGACTGATCCCGGGTTTGCCAACCCCTTGCCAGTCAAAACTGTCATCCACCACCACCGACTTGGCAATCATCCCGGCACTGTCCCCCTGATAGAGGGCTTCATCCCAGTAGGTGGGACGACTGAGCGCCCTGGCGTAGGGGTCGATCAGCAGTTTTTGCGGATCGAACAGCATCCCCTCCTGCGGGGTGCCATAGACCCGATAGCCGTAGCGCTGGCCGGCCTTTACGCCGCGCACGTAGCCAAAGCGATACTGGCCACGGCGGCCGGGCAGCTCCAGCCGCATCAGCTCCTGCTCCTGCTCGTCGTACAGGCAGATCTCCACCTTGTCCGACTGGGGGGCCCAGACGCAGAAGTGGCAACCGTTCTCGTCAAGGCGGGCCCCCAGCGGGTGGCCCACCCCTTTTTCCATTACAAGCATCAAGACTCCTGTTTGATAAACAAGGTCGCCAGCGGCGGCAGATCCAGCACTATGCTGTGTGCCATCCCCTGCCAGGGGGTCGGCTCGGCAGCGAACACCAGACCTACATCATAGTTACTGCCCCAGTAATACTCGCTGTCGGTGTTGAGCACCACCCGATAGTGGCCCGCAGCAGGGACGCCGATCCGATATTCGATACGGGGCACCGGGGTGAAGTTGCAAGCCACCACAATAGCCTGCTTGCCCTCTTTGTCCGCCCGCAGCCAGGCAAAGATACTGTTGTCGGCATCGTTGTGATCCAGCCAGCGGAAGCCGGTCTGCTCATAATCGGCCTGATACAAGGCAGGCTCATGACGGTAGAGGTGGTTGAGATCGTGGATCAGCCGCTGCTGACCGGCATGCTTGGGATATTGCAGCAGATGCCATGGCAGCTGGGCGTCGTGGTTCCACTCGTTGCTCTGAGCGATCTCGGTGCCCATGAAATTGAGCTTCTTGCCCGGGTGGGCATACATGAAGCCCATGTAGGCCCGCAGGTTGGCGGCTTGCTGCCACTCGTCGCCCGGCATCTTGTAGAGCATGGAGTGCTTGCCGTGCACCACCTCGTCGTGGGAGAGCGACAGGATGAAGTTCTCGTCATAGTGGTAAACCATGGAGAAGGTCATGTCGTTGTGGTGGTAGCGACGGTGGATCGGCTCTTTCTGCATATAGGTGAGGGTGTCGTGCATCCAGCCCATGTTCCACTTGAAGCCAAAGCCGAGGCCACCGAGGAAGGTGGGGCGGGAGACACCGGCAAAGGCGGTGGACTCTTCGGCTATGGTCATGGCGTGGGGATACTTGCCGTACACCTCCTCGTTGGTCCACTTCAAGAGGCTGATCGCCTCGTAGTTGTGGTTGCCGCCATCGACGTTCGGTACCCACTCACCGGCGTTGCGGGAGTAATCCAGATAGAGCATGGAGGCGACCGCATCCACCCGCAGGCCGTCGATGTGGAACTTGTCGAGCCAGAACAGGGCGCTCGCCACCAGGAACTGGCGCACTGTGTCGCGGCCAAAGTCGTAGATGTAGGAGTTCCAGTCCGGGTGCCAGCCACGGCGCGGATCCTCGTACTCGTAGAGCGGGGTGCCATCGAAGCGGGCTAGGCCGTGGGCATCGGACGGGAAGTGGGCGGGTACCCAGTCCAGAATGATGCCGATGCCGGCCTGGTGGCACTGGTCGACGAAGTATTTGAAATCATCTGCGGTGCCGTAGCGGCTGGTGGGGGAGAACATGCCCACCGGCTGGTAGCCCCAGGAGCCGCTGAAGGGGTGCTCGGAGACCGGCAGCAGCTCGATGTGGGTGTACTCCATCTCCTTGACGTAGGCGACCAGCTCCACTGCCAGCTCGCGCCAGTTCAGGCTGTCGCCATTGGGGTGGCGCTTCCAGGAGCCGACATGCAGCTCATAGATGGAGAGCGGCTGCTCGCGTTTGTCGTTGTGCTGGCTGGCAATCCACTCGGCATCCTGCCACTGGTACTGGGCGTGGTCATAGACCACGGAGGCGAACGACGGATACTGCTCGCAGTAGAAACCGACCGGATCGCTCTTGTGGGGCAGCCGGTTGCCCATGGGGTCTTTGAGCTCGAACTTGTAGCGATCCCCGGCTTTGAGGCCCGGCACAAACAGCACCCAGTGACCGCAGAGGCTGCGCTCCATCGGGTGGCGGCGGCCATCCCAGAAGTTGAAATCGCCGATGAGGCTCACGGCGGTGGCGCTCGGCGCATAGACCGCAAAACGCACCCCTTCCACCTGCTGGCCAAGATGCTCCACGGTGCGCAGCTGGGCGCCAAGGGTGTGGTAGAGGTTTTCCGGCTGGGCGGTCAGTTCGGCCAGGCCTGCCCAGGCGGCATCCTGAAACTGATAGGGGTCGATGACCTCGGTGGTGGCATCTTGGTAGCTGGCGATCAGCTGATAGGGGAAGGAGTTTTTGCGGCGGGTGAAAACAGTTTCAAAAAGACCCGATTCATCGGTGGGCGCCAGGGTGGCAACGACTTTGCCCGACTTGAGATCCTTGACGCGAACTTCGAGGGCATCAGGCAACCAGGCGGTCAGTTTGAGGCCGGGCCCATCCGGATTGGCCTGCAGGCCTAAGTGAGAGAAGGGATCGGAACAGCGGGCAGCAACCAAACGTTCAACGAGCATCGAGATTTCCTTTCATAACAGAGCATCCACTCCGGCCGAAGCCGGAGTGGATTTAGGTGAGAGCGCTGTGGGAGACAGCGTCTCAACGACTGGCCTCATCACGGGCTTGGCTCATCTTGCCAGCCAGTGCCTTGAGTGCCTCATTGGCAAAAATATCTTCCAGATCAGCGGAAAGCTTGCGGCGCCAGTTGGGGTATTCGTAACTGGTGCCCGGTACGTTGACCGGCTTGTCCATCTCCAGCCAGTCTTCCAGCTGGGTACTGAACAGGGCGCAGCTGCCGCGGGACATATGGATCTGCAGACCGTGGTTGAGTTCGGTGTTCATGCCGACCCAGTTGACGTCATGACTGATGTTGTCAGAGATGACCTTGTGGGCATGCAAGCTGTCGAGGATCCGCTGTTTGGCCTGGTGACGATCAGCATACAGAGTCTTCAATACATCTTCATCCGGATACAGACCCAGTTGACGGCCGAGCGCCAAATCGTCGCAATGCCAGAAGCCCTTGAGGGTCGGCATGTCGTGGGTGGTCAGGGCCGACATCGCCTGCTCGGTGTAGTGCGCCGGGGAGATAAAGCCGCCATCTTCCTTGGAGCGCTCGAAGAAGAACACCTTGTAGGAGTGAACGCCGTTCTCTTTCAGGGTCACGTCGATCCCCTCCGGCACGGTACCCAGATCTTCGCCGATCAGCAGGCACTGATTGCGGTGGGATTCGAGGGCCAGAATGCCCAGCAGATCGTTGACCGGATAGTAGATGTAGGCGCCCTTGGCGGCGGACGCTCCGGGCGGTACCCACCACAGGCGCAGCAAGGCCATTACGTGGTCGATGCGCAGAGCACCACAGGAGCGCATGTTGGCACGGAACAAATCCACCATCGGCTGATAGGCCGCTTCGAACAGCTTGTTCGGGTTCATCGGGGGCAGGCCCCAGTTCTGACCAAGCGGGCCGAGGATATCGGGCGGCGCACCGACCGAGGCTTTCGGGCAGTAGAGATCCTGGTTGGCCCAGATCTCGGTGGAGCCTTCGGAGACGCCCACCGCCAGATCCCGGTAGATCCCCATCACCATGCCGGCAGCCTTGGCGCGGGCATCGGCTTGCGCCAGCTGTTCGTCAGCCAAGAACTGCAGATAGAGGTAGAAGTTGACATCTTGCGGGTGCTCGGCCATCCAGGCGGCAACGGCAGGATTGTGGTAATCGCGCAGTTCCTGCGGCCATACCGGCCAGCCCCAGGCATTTTCGCCTTTGGCATAGAAGTGGGCCTGCAGGGTATCAAATGCTGCCTGCTGTTGCAGGCTGTCGCCACCGGCGGCCACGAAGGCATCAAAGGCGGCCTGACGCTCGGCGCTCAGGGTGGCTTCATCGAACACCTGACGCAGCATGCCGAGTTTGGTCTGGATCACGCCGGTATAATCGACGTTCTCTTTGGCGCGCAGATCGGCCAGATGTTGCTGGAAGGCAGGGCTCGCCACTTCCGCCTTCAGGCGAGCGCTCTGCTGGAATTCGGGCACCGCTTCCACATTGATATAGGCCACGTTGAGCCAGCGACGGGAAGAGGGGCTGTAGGGACTGGCGCTCTCCGGATTGGCCGGATAGAGGGCGTGGATAGGGTTGAGACCGACGAAGTGGGCACCCCAGGCGGCCGCTTTCTCAACCAGCTGGCCCAGATCGCTGAAGTCACCGATACCCCAGTTATGGCGGCTGCGCAGGCAGTAGAGCTGCACGCTCGGACCCCATACCTTGCGGCCATCGGCAATCGGCGCCTGCTTGTAGCAGGCCTTGGGGGCAACGATGAGGCGCATGGTGGCCAGCGGCTCGTCATTGCCCTCTTCCAGCAGCACCAGCTGGTGATAACCCAGCTCCGGGGCCATTTCCAGAGTGACGCGATAGGCCTGGCACTCCATCTCTTCAAATTCGGCCACGCCGACCAGCTCACCCTCGATGGGGGTGAATTGACCGGACAGCACTGCACCCTGCTCCTGCTGGAGCTGCCAGGTGAGGGCATCGTTGACGAATTCGATGGGGAGGCGAACCTCAAGGGTAACGGCGTCGCCGGTGCGAACCACCATCACAGGATCCAGCGCCCGCAGCCAGTGCTGGCGATGCTCCTCTTCCAGCTGCTGCACCAGTGCGGCCTCGTCATCGACGCGGTAGCCCATGGCGCCCAGCATGGCGGCCTTGCTCTCTTCTGATACCTGGGCCGGGTGGCCCCAGGCATCGACATACTCGCTGGCGATACCTTTTGCGGCAGCCAGCTGTTCAATCAGGGTGGTCATAGTTTGAGAATTCCCGCTGTGGATTCTATCTATACTATTTTGTTTGATTTTTATGGGGTGGTACTTGAACAGTGGCTCTTTGGCCATGCTAAACCGCGCACATTTTTACATATCTCTGTGAATGGTTGTGTGACCGAGTAGGCACTATTGTTGATATCTGCGCGATGCCACGATCTGGCACTTTTTTCGTCAAAACGTGGTAATCAGTTACATAAACAGAAAATTAATTTCACAGTTTTTCATGATATAGCGCAATTTCAGACAGAATGTTGGTTGACTCACCGGAGAGTTCTAGTAAATTTACAAGCGGAATTTTCTTTGACTACTGAACAGTTAGGTAACTAAATATGACTATCAAAGTAGGTATTAACGGTTTTGGCCGTATCGGTCGTTTCGTATTCCGTCTGGCTTGCGAGCGTGCAGACATCGAAGTTGTTGGTATCAACGACCTGATCGATGTTGACTACATGGCTTACATGCTGAAGTACGATTCAACTCACGGTCGTTTCAACGGTACCGTTGAAGTTAAAGACGGCAACCTGGTTGTAAACGGCAAAACCGTACGTGTTACCGCTGAGCGTGACCCGGCCAACCTGAAGTGGGGCGAAATCGGTGTTGACGTTGTTGCTGAAGCTACCGGTCTGTTCCTGACCGACGAGACTGCTCGTAAGCACATCGCTGCTGGTGCCAAGAAAGTTGTTCTGACTGGCCCGTCCAAAGACGCTACCCCGATGTTTGTAATGGGTGTTAACGACTCTACCTACGCTGGCCAGGACATCGTTTCCAACGCTTCCTGCACCACCAACTGCCTGGCACCGATCGCCAAGGTTCTGAACGATACCTTCGGTATCGAGTCTGGCCTGATGACCACCGTTCACGCTACCACTGCTACCCAGAAGACCGTTGATGGTCCGTCTGCCAAAGACTGGCGCGGTGGCCGCGGTGCGGCTCAGAACATCATCCCGTCCTCTACCGGTGCAGCCAAAGCTGTTGGCGTAGTTATCCCGGAACTGAAAGGCCTGCTGACCGGTATGGCTTTCCGTGTTCCGACTCCGGACGTGTCTGTTGTTGACCTGACCGTTAACCTGAAGAAAGCTGCCACCTACGCAGAAATCTGTGAAGCGATGAAAGCTGCTTCCGAAGGCGCTATGAAAGGCGTTCTGGGCTACACCGAAGACGAAGTTGTATCTACCGACTTCCTGGGCGAGCGTCAGACCTCCGTATTCGACGCCAAGGCTGGTATCCAGCTGAACGACAAATTCGTTAAAGTTGTATCCTGGTACGACAACGAAATGGGCTACTCCAGCAAAGTTCTGGACCTGATCGCTCACATCTCCAAGTAATTTGGGATGCGCAATCGCGTAGCTTGAAAAAGGCGGCCATTGGCCGCCTTTTTGTTTTTCGGTTTCCCCTGATGACAGGAGTCCACATGCAATCCATTCGTCCCCTGACAGCCAATTGCAAGCTTGCCAACAATGCGGCCGGTCTGCCGGTTCTCACCATCAACAACGACTATGCCAAGGCAGAAATCAGCCTGTTTGGCGCCCATGTGCTGAGCTATCAGCGTCATGGCGAGCCGGCCTCCATCTGGCTGAGCGACAAGGCGGTGCTGGATGGCAGCAAGCCTGTTCGCGGTGGTATCCCGATCTGCTGGCCCTGGTTTGGCCCGGCGCCCGCCCGCGTCGGTAGCGGCAAGCCCTCCCACGGTTTTGCCCGTACCACCCTCTGGATGCTGGACGGGGTCTCCGATCACGCCGATGGCACGCTTGTTCATCTCTCCCTGCACGACAGCGATGCGACCCGCGCCCTGTGGGATCACCCCTTCGAGCTGGAACTGGACGTGCTGGTTGGCAAAGAGCTTTCGCTGGTGCTGACCACTCGCAATACAGGTGCTCAGCCGTTGACTTACAGCGGTGCGCTGCATACCTATTTGCAAATCAGTGCGCCGGAAGCGGTGAGCGTCACCGGCTTGGGCGAGCCCTATGCTGACAAGCTGACCGGACAGGATGCCAAGCAGCAGGGTGCATTGACCCTGAACGGGCCGCTGGATCGGGTCTACTGGCAGCCAGAGGCGCTGGTGAGGGTGCAGGATGGTGAGCGCGAGACCCGGGTTGTCAGTGGCAACCACGACAGCGTGGTGGTCTGGACCCCCTGGCTGGAAGGGGCCACCGCCATGGCCGACATGAGCGACGATGGCTATCGCACCATGCTCTGCGTCGAAGCGGCTATCGCCGGTGAGGCGGGTGTGACCGTTGCGCCGGATGAAGAGCACAGCCTCTCCACTGTGATCATCTGAGCAGGATGAGTTTCAGATAAATAAAGAGGGCTCCCACGGGAGCCCTCTTTGCATCTGGTGACGGCGGCAATCAGGCGTTGCCCTGGGTCTTGAGCTTAAGTTCGGCGGCGAAATTGAGCATGCGATCGAGGGGGATCAAGGCTTTGACCCGCAGATCTTCATCGACATGGATCTCGTGGCGCTCGGCACCGTCGGTGAGCGCCTCCTTGATCGCCACCAGACCGTTCATCGCCATCCAGGGGCAGTGGGCGCAGCTGCGGCAGGTAGCGCCATCGCCACCGGTCGGTGCTTCCACCATCTCTTTCTCCGGACAGGCCTGCTGCATCTTGTAGAAGATGCCCCGATCGGTCGCCACGATCAGCTTCTGCTGGGGCAGCTCCTTGGCCGCCTTGATCAGCTGGCTGGTGGAGCCCACCGCATCGGCCAGCTCGATCACCGAGGCGGGGGATTCCGGATGAACCAGCACGGCGGCGTCCGGATTCTGCTCTTTCAGCTCGCGCAGGGCGCGGGCCTTGAACTCGTCGTGGACGATGCAGTGGCCCTGCCAGCGCAGCATCTGCGCCCCGGTCTTCTTCTCGATATAGGCACCCAGATGGCGATCCGGGCCCCAGATGATCTTGTGACCCAGGCTGTCGAGGTGCTCGACGATCTCGAGCGCGATGCTGGAGGTCACCACCCAGTCAGCCCGCGCTTTGACCGCAGCCGAGGTATTGGCATAGACCACCACGGTATGGTCGGGATTGGCATCGCAGAAGGCGGAGAACTGCTCGATGGGACAACCCAGATCGAGGGAGCATTCGGCCTCCAGAGTCGGCATCAGCACCCGCTTGTGAGGGCTCAGGATCTTGGAGGTTTCCCCCATGAAGCGCACCCCGGCGACGATCAGGGTTTGCGCCTCGTGATCGCGGCCAAAACGGGCCATCTCCAGCGAGTCACCGACGAAACCACCGGTGGCTTCGGCCAGCGCCTGGATCTCGGGATCCGTGTAGTAGTGGGCAACCAGTACCGCTTTGCGCTCCTTGAGCAGCGCCTTGATTTCTGTGGTCAAGGTCGTTCTCTGCTCGGCACTTAGGGGAAGAGGTTTTGCCGGAAAGGGGTAGTCCATCGCGACTACCGGCGGGACACTGCTCAGTGCATTGCTCATTGCGACTGTTCCATCAACGCTCGGGAAGGCAAAAATTATAACCAGAAGCCTGCCACAAACCCATCAACAAATCGGGTGAAGCGCAAGTGGGCGAATATACTCAAGTAATTCGTTGTTATTCTGCCATAAGGAGTTGTCGCATGAAGCAACGTTCCCTCAAGTTCAAGCTGTTGTGCCTTACCATGGGGCTGTTTCTGCTGACCGGGCTGGCCATGACCCTGTTGCAATCGGCCTCTTTCAGTTCCCTTCGCAACATGGTGATGACCCGGACCAGCGATGCACTGGAAGAGGAGGTCTCCCGCAGCCTGCAGTATCAGGCAGAGCGCTATGCCATCCAGATTGCCTCGCTGATGCAGAACTCCTATCAGATCCCCCTGACCGTGACCGCCCAGATTGAAGCCGGGATGGCCAAACCGGAACTGCGCTTGTCGCGGCCTCAAGTGGAGTACTTGCTCGGTAGCAGCCTGCAGCAGGCGAGCGGGATCAGCTCCATCTACGCCCAGTTTGAACCGGACGGCTATGATGGCGAGGATGGCAACTGGCTGGGCGGGGCCAGCCACTCGGTGGCAGGCAAGGGGAGTCTGGAGGTCTATTTCACCAAGGATCAGGGAGGGGCCGTCGCTCAGCAAGCGGTGGACGCCGCTGCCAGCGAGGCCAAGTTTGATACCTCCCTCAACGAGTTTGGCATTCGCAACAGCGAGTGGTATCTCTGTGGTCGCGATACCCGCCAGCCCTGCCTGATGGAGCCCTACCTCTACGAAATCAGCCCGGGCAACAAGATGCTGATGACCAGTCTGACGGTGCCCGTGCTGCGTGACGGCAAGTTTGTCGGGCTGGCCGGGGTGGATATGAACCTGCCCATCTTCCAGCAACTGGCTGAAAACCTTGGCAAGAGCCTCTATGACAACAAGGCGGATGTGACTCTGGTCAGCAAGATGGGGCTGATTGTGGGCAGCAACCGCTATGCCGACAAGCTGGGCCGTCCACTCAAGGAGGTGGGCCTGACCCTGCCTGACGGTCAGCCGGTCAGCAGCGATAGTGACTTTATTCTTCATCAGCCCATCCGGGTTGAGGCAGCCAATACCCAGTGGTGGTTGATGATCAAGGTGCCCAAGGCGCTGGCGCTCGGCAAGGCGCACGCCATCAGCAATGAACTGGGTGCCCTGCTGGTGGATGCCCAGCGGCAGCAGATCATCGCCATGGGCGGGATTACCCTGTTGGTGCTGGGGCTGCTGGTCTGGTTTATCCAGACCATCACAGCGCCACTTTCTCTTATCAGCCGCCATGTGGGCCATCTCTCCAGCAACGAGGGGGACCTGACCCAGCAGATGGAGATCGACACCCATCAGGAGCTGATCGATCTGGGTTCCCAGCTCAATGCCTTCCTCGGCAAGCTGCGGGGCATGGTGCAAATGAGCAAGGGGATCGGCCAGCAGGTCTACCAGCAGGCGCGGGAGATGAAACATACCGCTGACACCATGCGCAACAGTCTGGACGAGCAGAATCTGGAGTTGGAGAGCGTGGTGAGCGCAATGCACCAGATGAGTACCACGGCAGTCAGTGTGGCAGGTTATGCCGAGCAGGCAGCGCAGGAGTCGGAAGCGGCGACCCACCACATCAATACTGCCCAGCAGACCCTCAGCAACGCCCGCAACGAGATCCATACTCTGGTCGGCGATATGCATGAGGCGGATAAAGCGGTGGCGCTGGTGGCCCAGCGCAGCACCAATATCAGCCGGATCCTCGATGTGATCCGCGCCATTGCCGAGCAGACCAACCTGCTGGCCCTCAACGCCGCCATCGAAGCGGCGCGGGCGGGTGACATGGGCCGCGGCTTTGCAGTGGTGGCGGACGAGGTGCGGGCGCTGGCGACCAAGACCCGTGAATCGACCGACGAGATTGGCCAGCTGATTGGCAGCCTGCAGACCGAGGTGAGCAGCAGTCAGCGTTTGATGAATACCGGTATCGAGCGCTCCACTACCACGGTGCAGGGTACCGAGCAGGCGTTTGAGGCGCTCAATCGGGTGGTGGCCCAGATCCAGCAGATCCACGACCACATCAGTCAGGTAGCCACCGCCGCCGAGCAGCAGAGTGCGGTGAGCGATACCATCAACCAGAACCTGATGCGGATCGGCGATACCGCTAACGTGATCGGGCAGGAGGCCAGCTCCAGCCATCAACTGAGCGAAGCGCTGGAGCAAGCAGCCACGGCGCTGGCCAGTCAGCTCGATCGGTTGCGTACCTGAGTGGCCGCCAGAGAGACAAAAGCCCGCGAGCGATCGCGGGCTTTTTTATCACTCGATGGCAGAGCTGAGTCAGTTGCGGGGTTCAACCAGCAGGATGTGGGAGTCGGCCCCCACTACCCTGACCTTGCTGCCTGCCGGCAGAGACTCGTCACAGCGCACTGTCCAGACCGTGTCGTCCAGATGTACCCGGCTGGTGCCTTGGGCGACATCATCCAGCAGGGTCAGCTCGCGGCCCATATAGCTTTGCATCCGCTCGTTGATGGTGCTGGCGGCATCCTGACCCGAGTTGTCACGCTGGTGCTGCCAGCGCCACCAGGCCCAGGTGGTGAGCAGGGATTGCACCGCAAACAGCAGCAACTGCGCCTGCCAGCCAAAGGGCCAGAGCAGCAGCAGTAGCCCCACTTCCAGCGCGGCGATGCCGGTCCAGAGCAAAAAGCCCACCGAGCCGAGCACCTCGATGGCCAGCAGAATGAAGCCGAGCCCCAGCCAGTGCCAGTGGGTCAGCCCCTCTAACAGGGCTGTCATGACTTGCTGCCCTTGCCATCTTTGTTGAACAGCTCGGCCATGCCAGCCACAGATCCAATCAGGCTGCCCGCTTCCAGCGGCATCATGATGATCTTGCTGTTGGGGCCTTCACCGATGCGGGCCAGTGCCTCGGTATATTTCTGGGCCACGAAGTAGTTGATGGCCTGCAGGTCTCCTTCCGCAATCGCCTGGGAAACCATATGGGTCGCCTTGGCTTCCGCTTCGGCAGCCCGCTCCCGTGCTTCTGCAGCGAGGAAGGCGGCCTGACGCTCACCTTCGGCTTTGAGGATCTGGGACTGCTTCTCACCCTCGGCTTTCAGGATCTTGGACTGGCGCACCCCTTCGGCTTCCAGCACCTCGGCCCGTTTCTGGCGCTCGGCCTTCATCTGGGCGTTCATCGCCTCGACCAGTGCCAGCGGTGGGCGCACATCTTTAATCTCGATGCGGGTCACCTTGATGCCCCAGGGGGCGGTGGCGGCATCCATGGTGCGCAGCAGCTTCTCGTTGATGGTGTCGCGCTGGGAGAGCATCTCGTCCAGCTCCATGGCGCCGAGCACGGTCCGCATATTGGTCATGGTGAGATTGCGGATGGCGCTGGTGAGATCGTTGACCTCGTAGCCCGCTTTACGGGCATCCACCACCTGCACAAAGCTGATGGCGTCGATGGTGACGTTGGCGTTGTCGCGGGAGATCACCTCTTGTGCCGGGATGTCCAGCACCTGCTCCATCATGATGATCTTGTGGCCGACCCGATCCACGTAGGGGATCAGCAGGTTGAGACCCGGGGTCAGGGTGCGGGTGTAGCGGCCGAAGCGCTCTACCGTCCAGTTGTAGCCCTGGGGCACTATCTTAATACCCGCGCTCAGAGTGGCGAGCACCAGGAACACAAAAATCCCTAGCACAATCAATGATTCATTCATCATTTAGCTCCTTATGAAACACAGTCCCTAGCCTATGGTCTGGCGTCAGGTACCACAAGTGACTTTGTACGCCTTTGTCATGAATTGGCTTTGCTAATTACCAAAACGCATTAAAAAGCATTTTTTATTATTTTGAGGGATAAGCTGCCCTGCCTATAGTCGCCCCATATTAGTCGTGTTCCGAGGGATGGGCCGAAATGGATTATTTACCTATGTTTGCCAAGTTGGAAGGCCGCCCGGTACTGCTGGTGGGCGGGGGCGAGGTTGCCCTGCGCAAGGCGCGCCTGCTGCTGGCAGCCGGTGCCCGGCTGACCCTGGTCTCCCCGGAGCTTGAACCGGAATTTGCGGAATTCACCGGTCGTTTCACCCATCTGGCGGCGCGTTTCACCCCGGCCCATCTGGCTGGTCAGATTTTGGTGGTGGCGGCGACCGACAATCTCGAAGTCAATGCGCTGGTTTATCAAAGTGCCAATCAGCTGGGTCTGTTCGTCAACGTGGTGGATGACCCCAAACGCTCCAGCTTTATCTTCCCCTCGATCATCGATCGCTCGCCGCTGATGGTGGCGGTCTCCAGCGGCGGCAAGGCGCCGGTGCTGGTGCGCCTGCTGCGCGAGCGGCTGGAGAGTCTGCTGCCGCGCCATCTTGGCGGGCTGACCGAGCTCTCCGGCCGGGTCCGTGACAAGGCCAAGCGGGTGCTCTCCTCGATTTCCGATCGCCGCCGCTTCTGGGAGCGCGCCTTTGCCTCCAACACCCTCGCTAGCCTGATTGAAAAAGAGGATTGGCAAGGGGCCGAGCAGTGGCTGAGCGATGGCCTCGATCAGGCGAAAAGCGAAGTGGGCGAAGTGGTGCTGGTCGGCGCGGGCCCCGGCGATCCGGGCCTCTTGACCCTCAAGGCGCTGCAACAGATTCAACAGGCTGAAGTGGTGCTCTACGACCAGCTGGTCTCGCCTGAGATCCTAGATCTGGTGCGCCGCGACGCCACTCTGGTGTCGGTCGGCAAGAAGGCGGGTGCCCACAGCGTGCCGCAGGAGGAGACCAATCGCCTGCTGGTGGAATACGCCAAGGCGGGCAACCGGGTGGTGCGGCTGAAAGGGGGCGATCCCTTTATGTTTGGCCGGGGTGGCGAGGAGCTGGAAGTGCTGGCCGATGAAGGCATCCCCTTCTCGGTAGTGCCCGGCATCACGGCCGCCGCCGGGGCCACCGCCTATGCCGGTATTCCGCTGACTCACCGTGATTATGCCCAGAGCGCCGTCTTTATTACCGGCCACTGCCAGAAAGAGGGCAAGGAGCCCGACTGGCAGCAGCTCGCCGCCACCAGTCAGACCCTGGTCATCTACATGGGGCTGATGCGCTCCGAGCATATCCAGCAGCAGCTGGTGAATCACGGCAGAAGCCAAGCCACCCCCATCGCCATCATCGAGCGCGGCACCACATCCCGTCAGCGGGTGCTGACCGGCACGCTGGCCGACTTGGCCGAGCTGGCCAAACAAGCGGTGAGCCCGTCGCTTATCGTCATCGGCGAAGTGGTCGCCCTGCGCGATCGGCTCGCCTGGTTTGGAGAGCAGGGCGGCGAGCAGCTGCGCGCTAACCCGGATCTCGATGGCTGCGACCTCAAGCTGGTGCAGCTGGCCTGACCCGGAAAGAGATATTTGATGCGGCTGCCGGTGCGGCCGCGCACTGAACCACCCAGCGCCCCGAGCAGGCGCATAAGCAATGACCCGAGGACCAACATGGACCGTGAAAGATTGACGCACTTGCAGCAGCTGGAAGCCGAGAGCATCCATATCATCCGCGAGGTGGCTGCCGAATTTGAAAACCCGGTGATGATGTACTCCATCGGCAAGGACTCCTCCGTCATGCTGCACCTGGCCCGCAAGGCCTTCTATCCGGGCAAGATCCCCTTCCCCTTGCTCCACGTCGATACCGACTGGAAGTTCAAGGAGATGATCAAGTTTCGCGACGAGACCGCCAGGAAGTACGGGCTGGATCTGATCGTCCACAAGAACCCGGAAGGGCTCGCCATGGGCATCAACCCCTTCGTGCACGGCAGCGGCAAGCACACCGACATCATGAAGACCGAGGGGCTCAAGCAGGCGCTCAACAAATATGGCTTCGATGCCGCCTTCGGCGGCGCCCGCCGCGACGAGGAGAAGTCCCGCGCCAAGGAGCGGGTCTACTCCTTCCGTGACAAGTCCCACCGCTGGGATCCGAAGAACCAGCGCCCGGAGCTGTGGCGTGTCTACAACAGCCAGGTCAACAAGGGGGAGAGCATCCGGGTGTTCCCGCTCTCCAACTGGACCGAGCTGGATATCTGGCAATACATCTATCTGGAAAAGATCGACATAGTGCCGCTCTACTTCGCCGCTTACCGTCCGGTGGTGGAGCGCAACGGCATCAAGATCATGGTGGATGACGATCGTATGCCCATCGGCCCAGAAGACGAAGTGAAGCAGGAGCTGGTTCGTTTCCGCACCCTCGGTTGCTACCCGCTGACCGGGGCCATCGAATCCGATGCCACCACCTTGCCGGAAATTATTGAAGAGATGCTGCTCACCACTTCGAGCGAGCGGCAAGGGCGGCTGATTGACCACGATCAGGCCGGCTCCATGGAGCAGAAGAAGCGTCAGGGATATTTCTAAGGAGTCGTCAGCATGAACAGCCATATTCAGACCGCCATCACCGAACAGGGCATCGAAGCCTACCTGCACGCCCAGCAGCACAAGAGTCTGCTGCGTTTTCTCACCTGCGGCAGCGTGGATGACGGCAAGAGCACCCTTATCGGTCGCCTGCTGCACGACTCCCAGCAGATTTATGAAGATCAGCTCAAAGCGCTGGAGTCCGACAGCCAGAAGCTCGGCACCACCGGCGAGAAGCTGGACTTGGCGCTGCTGGTTGACGGCCTGCAAGCGGAGCGCGAGCAGGGCATCACCATCGACGTGGCCTATCGCTATTTCTCCACCGCCAAGCGCAAATTTATCATCTCGGATACCCCGGGCCACGAGCAGTACACCCGCAATATGGCGACCGGCGCCTCCACCTGCGATCTGGCCATCATTCTGATCGATGCCCGCAAAGGGGTGCTGGATCAGACCCGCCGCCACAGCTTTATTGCGAGCCTGCTCGGCATCAAGCAGTTCGTGGTGGCGGTCAACAAGATGGATCTGGTGGAGTTCAGTCAGGAGGTGTTCGAGCGTATCAGTGCCGATTACCGCGAGTTCGCCAAGAAGCTCAGCGTCGACACCATCCATATCGTGCCGGTTTCGGCGCTGGACGGTGACAACGTGGTCAACCAGAGCGACAAGCTGGCCTGGTACGAAGGCGAAACCCTGCTTGCCCTGCTGGAGTCGGCAGAAGTTGAGCGCGAGCTGGAGCGTCATCCGGTGCGCCTGCCGGTGCAGTATGTGAACCGCCCCAACCTCGATTTTCGCGGCTTCGCGGGGACGCTCGCCTCCGGCATCCTGCGGGTGGGCGACCGGCTGGCGGTGCTGCCGTCGGGCAAGGAGAGCACAGTGACCCGCATCGTCACCTTCGACGGGGATCTGGAGTACGCCCTGCCGGGTCAGGCCATCACCGTCACCTTCGCGGACGAGATCGACATCAGCCGGGGCGACCTGCTGGTGGATGCCGCCAACCGTCCGCAAGTGACCCAGAACCTGCTGGCCCATATCGTCTGGATGGGGGAAGAGTCCCTGCAACCGGGCCGGGTCTACGACGTCAAGCTGGCCACCAAGAAGAGTCGCGGTCAGGTGGAGGCCATCCGTCACCGCATCGAGATCAACAAGCTGGACGAACTGCCCGCGAGCGAGCTCAAGCTCAACGAGATCGGCCTGTGCGAGCTGAGCCTCACCGACCCGGTGGCGTTCGACCCGTATCAGGAGATCCGCGATACCGGCAGCTTTATCCTGATCGACCGGCTGACCAACGTCACCGTCGGCGCCGGCATGATAGTGGAAGGCTTGGCCGCCAAAGCGGTAAAAGGGCACTACAGCGAGTTCGAAATCGAGCTCAACGCCTTGGTGCGCAAGCACTTCCCGCACTGGCAAGCCCTTGCCATCGGTAACGACACAAGCAAGGAGTAAGCCCATGACCTGGCAACAATTCCTGGTGCTGGGTCTGCTGGCTGCTCTCGTGGCCCTGCTGATCCAGGGCAAACTCCGCCCGGCGCTGCTCTTCTCGGGCGCCGTGCTCATCACCTACCTGAGCGGGCTGGCGGATATCAACGCCGTGGTGGCGGGCTACACCAACAGTGCTCTGTTGACGCTGGTGCTGTTGCTGCTGGTGTCGCTGGCGGTGGAGAAGACCCGCATCATGAGCTGGTTCGCCAATCTGGTGGGCACGGGTTCATTCAACAAGGTGCTGGTGAAGGTGTGGTTCTCCACCGCCTTCCTGTCGGCCTTCGTCAATAACACCGCCGTGGTGGCCTCCATGCTGGGAGCGGTCAAACGCAACCCCAACCACGCGCCGTCGCGGCTGCTGCTGCCCATGTGCTTCGCGGCCACCTTTGGCGGGGTGCTGACCCTGATCGGCACCTCCACCAACCTGATCGTCAACAGCTTCCTCATCAAGATGGGGGCACCGCCGCTCGGCATGTTCGACTTCTTTATGGTGGGGGCGGGCACCCTGCTGACCGGTCTGGTGGCCGTGCTGCTGTTTGCCCGTCACCTGCCGGAGCAGGATACCGAGATGAGCCGCGAATCCGGCTACTTTCTCGAAGCCAAGGTGGGCGCCGGTTCGCCGCTGGCGGGGCGCAGCGTCAAGGAGAACGGCCTGCGCAGCCTGAAAAGTCTCTATCTGGCGGAGATCATTCGCGGCGAGCAGGTGATCTGCCCGGTGCAGCCGGAACACGAGCTGCATGAAGGGGACGTGCTGCTGTTTTGCGGCGATGTGGAGAGCGTCGGCGTGTTGCAGGAGATGAAGGGGCTGGATCTCTACGGCCAGCACCGCCTCAACGGCCAGCATCTGGTGGAGGTGATCGTCAGCCACAGCTCGCGGCTGGTGGGCCAGACCATCAAGGATGCCGAATTTCGCACTCACTTCGATGCGGTGGTATTGGCGGTGCGCCGCGGCGAAACCCAGCTGACCGGCGGCCTCGGCCAGATTGAGCTGCACGCAGGGGACACTCTGCTGCTGGCCCCCGGCCCCCAGTTTGCCCGCAACAAGTCGCTGGGGCGGGAGTTTGTGGTGGTGAGCGGGCTGGAAGCCTCCACCCGTCTCGATGGCAAGCGCAGCGCCGCCGTGGTGCTGGGGTTTCTCGGGGTGCTGGCGCTCTCGGTATTCGATCTGGTGCCGCTGTTCAAGGGCTTGCTGCTGATGCTGGTGGCGCTGCTGCTCACCCGTATTCTGACCCTGGACGAGATCCGCCGCCGCTTTCCGCTGGATATCTGGCTGGTGGTGGGCGGGGCGCTCGCCATCGCCGATCAGCTGGAAAAAAGCGGACTGGCCAAGCTTATCGCCGACTGGCTGATGGGGGAGTTCAACGGTGCCAGCCCCATCATCGCCTTTATCGGTATCTATCTGTTTACGTTGGTGCTGACCGAGCTGATGAGCAACAACGCCGCCGCCGCGCTGGCCTTCCCCATGGGTTACCAGCTGGCGCTCAGCATGGATGTCTCGACCATGCCGTTTATTCTGGCGGTGCTGTTCGGGGCGAGCTCCAGCTTTATCCTGCCCTACGGCTACCAGACCAACCTGATGGTCTATGCCGCGGGCAACTACAAGATGCCGGACTACCTCAAGCTGGCGCTGCCGGTTTCGCTGGCCTATAGCCTCGGGGTGATTGTGATGGTGCCCCTGCTGTTTCCGTTTTAAGGCGTGAGCGCCAATCAGGGAGTGTTGAATGAGTAATGCCATGGCATCAGCATGTTGTCGGCTGATCGTCCTAGGCGGCTCCCTGTGGTTCCGGACCGTTTAAGTTTTGAGGCGTGAGCGCCAATCAAGGAGTGTGGGATGAGCAATACCATGGCACCAGCACGTTGTCGGCTGATAGTCCTAGGCGGCTCCCCGTGGTGCCGGACAGTTTAAGTTTTGAGGCGTGAGCGCCAAGCAAGGAGTGTTGGATGAGCAATATCGTGTGGCACAAGCATGCCGTGGACAAACAGAGCCGGGCCGAATTGAAAGGACAAAAGCCGCTGGTGATCTGGTTTACCGGGCTGTCGGGGGCGGGCAAATCGACCCTGGCGGGGGCGCTGGAGCAGGCGCTGGCGGCACAAGGCAAGCACACCTATCTGCTGGATGGGGACAATGTGCGCCACGGCCTCTGTGGCGATCTCGGTTTCGATGATGCTGCGCGGCAGGAGAATATCCGCCGGGTTGGCGAAGTGGCAAAACTGATGGTGGATGCGGGCCTTATCGTGCTCACCGCCTTTATCTCGCCATTTCGTGCCGAGCGGGCGCTGGTACGCAATCTCTTGGGCGAAGGGGAGTTTGTCGAGGTGTTTGTCGATGCGCCGCTCGCCGTCTGTGAAGAGCGCGACCCCAAGGGGCTCTACAAGAAGGCTAGGGCAGGGGAAATTCGCAACTTTACCGGTATCGACTCCGCCTATGAGGCACCGGAACAGCCAGAAATTCATCTGCTGAATGCCGGTAAGCCGGTGGAAGTGTTGGTGGATGAGTTGCTGACCGCCCTGCGGCAGGGGAACTACCTGTAGTTGGATCGGAAGAACCTATAACAAGCCCCCGGCAGCCGGCCAGTTAGCTACCACAGGCGTTGATGAGCTGACGGCAGCCACTATAAGCAAAAGCTGGGTCATTATCGTAAAACCCATAAATACAGCTTCTTATAGTGGCACCGGCGAGTCTTGAGCCACTCCGAGGCGGTCGATAGCAACCCCGCAAAGGGATCTTCCGATCCTTGCTTATATCGCGGCGGGATTATTCGCGATTGTCCGAATACGCTGCGCTATTCGAACCTACGGGCTTAAGGGGCAGACAGCGCCACTAGCAACTTACCGCATAACACCTTAATCACCGAAACCAACGCATAGTAAAAATGCCGCGCGTTGGCTGTCCCTCTTGAAACGTTTGTTATACGTTTTTTGATCCTACATAAATTCCACTTGCATGAGATGCTTTTTCATAGCGTTTTATGTTGTTGAGAATATATTTTATGCTCTCTACATCATCTCCTAAATTTTTAGAAATACGCACCATAAAATACAAGATTCTTGACCATGCTTTAAAATGCTCATCTGTTAACTCTGATGCAACAGGAAGTAAGTTTCCAAATGTATTAAGGTCAACATCACACTGAGCTCGGATTGCATCAATTTCTGTCGTAGAAAGACCGTTTGAACTAACAAACTCAAATAAATTCTCTAAATAAGCAACATTTTCTTCATGCAACTGCCCATAGAAATTACCAACACGATACTCTTTAGGCAATGATTTGAAACCATGCTTCAAAAAGAAAATGAGATATTCTCTCAGGCGCTTCTCTTTAACAATTAAAAGCTGTAGTCGGTTTTGTTCCTGCCAGCGATCAACTATGAACAAGATAATACAAAGTTCAATAAGCATTCCTGTTAGTTCTGGCAACAAATTCCCCGAAAAGTACTCGGCGGGTTTATTAATATAAAACCCAACTCGGATACAAACTAATAGCAGGATGACAACTACGATGGTAAATGTTCCCTGCTTAGTATTACCTGGTATCCAATTCATTTCTTGTTATTTTCCTCTGACTACGTATAACGCCTTGTTGAGGTGTGAGGCAAACAATACCGAAGTCTCCGCATGCCACCTTAACTACTAAAACCAATGCATAGTAAAAATGCCAAGTGTGCCGAGTCACTCTTGAACAATTTGTTAGCTCACATAGTGTCGCAGAGCTTCCATACCAGAAGAGTCGCTCCACCGCCCAGATTTCGAAGAAGGATGATATTCATAAAACATGCTAAAATTAAATTCTTTCCACGCAAATTCAGTTACCTTACGCAACTTACCTTGTAACTTCGTTACTTCTTCAAAAAAGCATTGTGCGATGACCCCACAAACCACTATTTTAGCTTTCTGTGAAATTTCTATACTTGCATAAAGTCGCGATTCAAAACTATCTAAGGCTTTTAAACCAATCTCGCTACGCAAGATGTCTTTTATTTGATTTTTCTGAAGTTGAACCGAAGGATCGTAAATAGTTTGGATACGAAAAAATTCAACTAGTTTTGGTGGCAAATTCTCACCTGCATAACACGTACTTTGTAGAGGAATTCGAGAGCAATTAAGTATAGAGAGTTGGGTTGGAAGTGGTGCTCTGTTTTTTATTAGTTCACCAAGAGGTTGCTCGGAGTTAAATATGACTTTGCTCATATTCACGCCAGTTTCTCCCGCAGCAGGGTATCCAACTTTGAGCTCTTGAGTATGGGGGGATTCTAGAATGAAAATCACATCGCTATTCGGATGTGATAAATCTTCGATTTGAAATTTCTTTAAATTCAAATATAACACCTATCTCGTATGTTGGGCTAAAAATAGTAGGTTGGTGCTGAACGAAGTGAAGCCCAACGTTTACCGCGAACATATCTGAAAATTTGTTTTACCGAACGACCAAATCCATGTTTATCCTGCTCTGGTTGACGTTATAACGCTCGTCTGTTGAGCTTCGCTACGCTCTGCGCCAACCTACAAAAGCGAGGCTACCGAGTATAAATATCGGAACGCTCATTTATTTTACCTAGACGAACTAACCTGGAGGCAATGGAACCTTTTGTTCTTTTATGGATTCTTGATAATTCATCAACACCTAAGCCTGAATCAAAGCTATTTGCCAATAGCTCATCTTCGTCTGGCTTCCACGGCTTCCCAGCATTTTCTGGAAAATCAGATTTACGCTTTTCAGAAATGATTGATGCTTCGAGGCTCTGTTTTGCGATAAATAAAGCTCGAATGACTTTCGGCTGATTGAAGCAGCTTTCTTCAGATAACTCTTCACCGGTTTCAGGATTAACACCTTCTGATAATGCTGAGATGATTTCTAAAGCCTTAATGACATCCATATTTTTCCCTTTAACGCTGAAGAACTTGTCTGTTGGTCTTCGCTACGCGCTGTGCCAACTTACAAAAACCACGCTACCGCCCCTGAATTACAGCCTCCAGTCTGCTGCTTTACCTGAGATTTGGCACTGGCTTGGTTCATGGCTGACTCCGACGAGGGGTTGCCAAGCGGCTATGTTACCGAACGGGGCTGTGGTGAAAAGCGCAAGCGGGCGGTTTTCTGAGCAAGATCAATAAATTAATAAATAACGGACAGCGATATAACCGCTCAACAGTAGCGGCCATCAGAGCTGGGGAAAATCGGACGGTGAAAGCGGGAGTGCCGCCCTCTTGCTGGCGGGCATTAAAAAACCCTATGGGCCTGCGGGCCCATAGGGTTTTGCTGCGGTGATTGTTTGGGTAGTAGTTATCTTGCTTGGCGAACCGGCACGGCGCGGGTGGTGGCCACTTCGTAGCGGCTCTGGGTTGCCGGCGCCCCTTTCTGGAACTGGCGTACCAGCCGGTCGAGATCGCTTAACTGGTTTACCAGCTGGGTGATGCCGTGCACGGCGTGCTGGCTGCCGACGCTGGAGTCATCGGCCAGGGTCTTGATGCTGAGTACGTTGCGGTTGATCTCGGCGGTGACGTGGAACTGCTCCTGCACCGCCTGGGCAATCTGGCCGCTGCCGGAGGCCACCTGCTGCAGCATATCGTTGATCTGCTGGAGAATGGTGCCGGTTGCCGAGGCTTTTTGCTGGCAGCTCTCGGAGAGTTGGCAGCCCTTCTCCATCGCCTGCTCTGCATCCCCAGCGCTGGTTTGCAGTTCGGTGATCATCTTCTGGATCTCGCTGGTCGAGGATTGGGTCTTGATGGCGAGGGTGCGGATCTCGTCAGCCACTACCGAGAAGCCGCGACCCGCTTCGCCTGCCCGGGCCGCTTCAATGGCGGCATTGAGGGCCAGCAGGTTGGTCTGGTTGGCGATGTTGTTGATCACATCGAGGATGCCGTCGATATCGCGGCAGTGGCCGACCAGCGCACTGATCACGCTCTTGGAGGTGGTCAGCTCGCTGTTCATGCCCGCCACGGCCGCCACGGTTTCGGCCACGCTACTGTTGCCGCTCTTGAACAGCACGGCCGTTTCATCCAGCAGGCTGGAGGAGTCAGTCGAGCTTTGTGACACCTCGCGAATGGATTCCGACATCTCGGTCACGGCTGTCGCCACTTGATTGGTTTCGGCCTGCTGCTGTTGCAGGTTGTCGGTGATGGACTCGGCGTTGCGCAGATCCCCTTCGGCGGCCTGCAGGATCTTGCTGCAAGTCTGTTGGGTACGGGCCAGCACGGCGTTGAACTCGGCCTGATTCATCACCATCGAGAGTTCGATGGCGGCGATGTTGTCCACCTTGTTGGTGTAGAGCAGCTGCATCAGCGGGTTGTCAAAGCGGCTGCGGGCCATCTTGTTGAGCTTGCCGAGGCGGCGGGAGAGGGCATTCAGGGTGATGGCCGCTATCGCCAGCGGCAGGGCGACCAGCGCCAGTTGCCAGTTCATGTCGTGGTTGTAGCCCAGCGCAAACATGGCGAGCAGGCTCAGCAGCAGGCAGAGGTTGATGGTCAGGGTATGGGAGAAGGTGGGCAGCTTGTTGTTGCGAAGGTCGGCATAGACCTTCTCGGCCCGCTGTTTGATCTCCTCGCTCGGGGCGGTGCGCACCGACTGATACTCCACCACCCGGCCGCTGGCATCCTTGATGGGGGTGACAAAGGCGCTGACCCAGTAGTGATCGCCACTCTTGCAGCGGTTCTTCACCGGCCCCATCCAGCTCTTGCCTTCGCGGATATGGTTCCACAGATCGGCAAAGGCCTGTTTCGGCATGTCAGGATGACGTACCAGATTGTGGTGTTCCCCCACCAGCTCATCGAGCTGGAAGCCTGCTATCTCGCAGAACTCATCGTTGGCGTAGGTGATGCGGCTCTCCAGATCCGTGGTGGAGATCAGGCTCTGGTGGTCTGGATAGAGACGTTCTCTTTGGGTAACCGGTTGATTGATTCTCATGGCCTTACTCCCGAGCTGTGATGGTTAGATTTTGATCTACATCAAGACATCTGCAAGGGGTGGGCCAGCTGGCAAAAGCTAATGACTGATGTGTTATTAGTGCCGTTTTGGCAGGAAAAGAACGTTGCTGTTTGCAATATGCAATGGAGCAGACGGGGTGTGCCTTTGCGGCATCAGCAATTTGCAACCTATTCTGGTCAAGCCCATGAGCTGGGAGCCAGAAGCTTGATGCGAAGGAGCCACGAACCGACGGGGCATCAGCTGCCCCGCCAGAGATCAGGGGAGAGGGTCGGGAGCGGGTGAGGAGGGGGCGCTGACGAGCTGCATCACTTCAATCTGGATCCCCTGCACCAGCACGGTTTTCAGATCCTGCAGGTACTCCTCCAGCGGCGATTCTTGCAGCAGCTGAGCGAGCTCGTTGCCCACCGGGGTGAGGCGGTAGTAGAGCAGGGTGATGTTGTTCTGCTTGCACTGCAGCCGCCAGCGCTGGTTGCCGAACTCCAGCTCGACCCCATCGGCGGGCAGCGGGCCGGACTCCAGCTCCGCGCGATGCAGCAGCCCCAGCTCGAACAGTTGCAGCAGGGCGTTGTAGGGCAGTCGGTATTTGCCAAGGCCAAGGCGGGTTGCTTTGGCGCGACTCAGCAGGGTGGCCCCCTTGTGCAGCCCCAGCAGCAGTCGCTGTTCGTCGCTGCCGGTGTAGTGGCAGGTCAGTGAACAGATGCGCTGAAACAGCTGGGCTTCGCGCTGGGTCATCTCTTTGAGGGTGGCGAGCGCCCGGATGGAGAAGCGGCCCGGCGTGGCGACTTCCAGCGCGAAGATCCGCCCCCACAGCTGCTGCATCGGCACCATGCTGATATCTTCCGCCAGTTGCAGGAAGCGGGTCAGCCAGTCGCTGTCCATCTCGCCACCGGCCGCGGTCTCTTCGCAGTGGCGGGAGGCCATCACCATGATGGCTTCCAGATTGCGCTGACGGGCGGCCTGATCCGCCAGATGGCGAAAGGTGGCGCGCTGTTCGAAGGTGCTGTCGGTATTGCGGGTGAGCATGCCGTCGATGCCGCGACTGCGGGCCAGACGCAGGGTCTGCTCCTGGCTGCTCAGGATCGAACTCTCTTTTTTCGGGGGGGGGAGGTCTGCCATGCTGACTCCATTCGCACAGGTTCTGGAGCTGAATGTTACTCCAACCGGGATGCCAAGATAACAAAGCGGCCTCCGTGGAGGCCGCTTTTTTTGCAACGGGAGGATTACTCCTCGTAGACGCTCACCTCGACCGCTTCCATCGAGTAGGAGGCGGTGGCCATCTCGTGGCTGGAGCTGACCGTGCGCATCTTGCCCTTCACCCAGATGGCATCCCACAGATCATCCACCGGCGCCCCCTTGGGGTAGCTCACATAGATCACCTGATTGGTGGGGGGCGGCGGCACATGGATGCAGGCGCCGAAGTAGGGCACCAGCAGGAAGGCGGTGATCTTCTTGGCATCCCCTTCCAGCGGCACCACGAAGCCCGGAATGCGCACATCCTGGTTGTCCAGCTTCTTGTTTACCCCGCCCACCGGTTGTGGCACCGACATGGGATCTTCGTGATTGACCTGGGGCGGTGGCAGCAGTTTCTCCCCTTCCGGGATGAGCACATCCCAGTCGATGGTCTTGTAATCGGTGGCCAGGGCGGGCAGCACCAGCAGGCTGGCGAGCAGCGCCACAATTTTCCACTTCATCATCTGTCCTTCTGTTTCTATTTTGGGCGTCTCGCTAGACGCGAATGCTCATACCATCGCTCAGGCTGTAGCGGTAAGCGCGGGCAGCAGGGAGCAGGCCAATTACCATGCCTGCCAGCCACACTACCCCCAGCAACTGCCACTCGTAGGTGCTCGGCAGCCCCAGACTCAGTTGCAGGCCATAGTGGCTGAGCAGCCAGGGCGAGGCAAGCCCCTGCCCCAGATAGAGCACGGCGACCCCGAGAGCGATGCCGACCGTGGTCAGCGCCATCGCCTCCAGCGCCAGCAGCAGGAACAGATGGGCAGGGCCCGCACCGAGGGATCGCAAAATAGCGAGCTCCCGGCGCCGCTCGTTAAGCCCAGCCAGCAGGGTAGTCAGCATGCCGATCAGGCCCGCCACCACCACAAAACCGGCGATGACCGAGAGAGCGGTTTCCGCCACGCTCATCAGGCTCCACAGCTCCTGCAAGGCGGCCCCCGGCAGGATCGCCATCAGCGGCTCCTTGGGATAGGTGTTGACGCTGCGCTGCAGCTGGAACGCCAGGATCCGGTTGCTCAGCCCCACCATAAAGGCGGTGATGGTTTTCGGGGTGAGATCCTGCGCCAGCGCCTGCTCCGGCGTCACGTTCTTGCTGTGGCGGCCGGTATCCCAGCCCAGATGGATCGCCTCTATCCCCGCCAGCGGCACATGGATGGTGCGATCGATGGGCGTGCCGGTCGGCGCCAGAATGCCCACCACCTTGAACGGCAGGTTGTCGTGCTGGCTGAAGGAGGTGTTGCCAGCGCCGTGGGCGATGACGATGGATTGGTCAAGGTGATAGCCGAGCTTCTCGGCCACCTGGGCGCCGAGTACCGCTTCAAACGGCGTGTCGAATGGCCGCCCTTCCCGCAGTTGCAGCGACTGTTGCTGACCGTACTTCAGGTGAGTGAAGTAGTCGCCATTGGTGCCGAGCACCCGAAATCCCTTGTGGGAGTCACCAAGGGAAAGCGGGATGGTCCAGGCGACGCCCGGTTTCTGCTTGATAGCCTGATAGGAGTCCCACCCCACGTTGTTGGTGGGGTTGCCGATGCGAAACACCGAGTAGAGCAGCAGGTTCACCTGGCCGGAGCGGGCGCCAACGATGAGATCGGTCCCCGAGACGGTGTTGGAGAAGCTTTCGCGGGCCTGGGTGCGCACTCGTTCCACCCCGAGTAGCAGGGTGACGCTGATGGCGACGGCCAGCAGGGTGAGCCCGGCGGTGAGGCGGCGGGCCCAGAGACTTTGCAGGGCGAGCTTTAGCATGATGCCCTCCGGTTGAGCAGTTGCAGGTTTTCGACCCGCGGGAACAGGGGTTCGAGATAAGGGTCGTGGCTGACGAAGATCAGGGTCGAGCCCTGTTTGTCGCACTCCTCGAACAACAGCTTGATAAAGGCGGCCCGGTTGTCGGTGTCGAGGGCCGAGGTGGGCTCGTCGGCGATCACCAGCGGTGGCGAGCCAATCAGCGCCCGTGCGGCAGCAACCCGCTGCTGCTGGCCGATGCTGAGGGCATGCACGGGTCTGTGCAGCGCCTCGTCCGGCAGTTGCAGCTCCGCCAGCAGACGGCGCGCCTCCTGCTCCGGACTCCCTTGCAGGCGGGCCCGTTTGGCGGGCGAGAAGGTGAGGGCAGCGGTCACGTTGTCCTGCACCGAGAGAAAGGGCAGCAGATTGAACTGCTGGAAGATATAACCCAGATTGGCCGCCCGGAAGTGGTCACGGGCACGGCCAGAGAGCCGGGCCAATGGTTGGCCCAGCACCTCCAGGGTGCCGTGGTTGGCGGTCTGGATCCCGGCCAGCAACCCGAGCAGGGTCGACTTGCCAGAGCCCGACGGGCCCTTGATAAAGACCCGCTCACCCTCGCGGATGGTGAGGGCGGGCAGATCGAGTACAGCATCGCCACCTGGCCAGGCAAAGGCCAGATCGCGGATCTCAACCACGGCTTTTTTCATGGCGTTACCAGCTCAGCTTGTTGGCGGACGGGGTCAGCTCGCCCGCGGTCTGGCCGGTAGGCAGAATGCCCTGCACGCTCAGCTTCTCAAGGCTCGGATAGACGCTGAACAGGGTTGCCTCGAGGCCGGTCAGTTTGGCTGGTGTAGCGCAGGTGTAGGTGTACATGGCGCCCATATCGGCGTGACCCGCTTCGTCATGATCATGGTGGTCTTCATGTTTGTCGCTGGCAGCCTTGTCATGGTCGTGGTCGTGATCATGCTCTTCTTTGGCGGCTTGCAGCTCCTGCTGGGTCAGTTTGCAGCCAGCGGCCGGGTCGAAGCGGAACAGGGCGTCAGGCTGCTGGAGGCGGGTGACCGCTTTGGCATATTGCGCCTTCTCTTCATCGCTCTTGGCAGCGTGCTCGAAGCCCACCAGATCGGCTGCGGGTGCCTGCAGCTCGATCATCAGCTGGTTGCCATCGACAACCAGATTGAGGTGGCCGTGGCCATGCTCGTGGGCGCCGTGGCTGTGGCTCTCGTGTTCGTCGTGATTGGCGTGTGCGCCAAAGGCCGCTGCGGCCAGCAACAGAGTAACTGCTTTCATCTTTAATCCTTTTTTCAAAACAAATAACAAAATTAAACAAAGGGATAGAGAAAAGCAGAGGCTGGCGGTGCACGGATGGCATAGCAGTGAAGCGTGGCGGTATCTGCCGAGCGTTGCATGATTGAAACTGCGGGCAGAACAGAGGTCGAACCGGGGAAACAATAGGGGGTAGCGGTGATGACCTGCTTGCCATCCAGATGGAGGGCGCAAACCAGGCAGTGATGGTCGTCGTGGCCGGGCAGGGCGGATTCAAACTGGTGCCGGGCAAGGGCTGGCTGCAGCCATAACCAGCCCAGCAGCAAGATCCAGATTTTCAGTTTGATACGACCCATAGACCCTTATGGAAAGGGCGCCATCAGCGCCCTTTCTCTCTGACTTAGAGATGGGACTTGATGAGCCCCATCACGGTAGCAATGTTGTTGGCATCGAGCTGGCCATCTTTGGCAAACAGCACCTTGCCCTCTTTATCCAGCAGGATGATCGCCGAGCTTTCCGGCGTCAGATCCCAGGCGTTACGCGCCATGCCCTTGGCATCCAGCACCATGGCGGACCAGGGGAACTCTTTCTTGCTGTCCTCGGCACTGCTCTTCACGAAGCCGGAGGTGCCCCAGATGGCGTCATTGCTGTTGATGACGGTAACGGTCTGGTACTTGTCTTGCGGCAACTTGGCGGCCTTGATCGCCTCGATCATCGGGGCGTTCAGCTCCTTGGCACTGGAGCGACCGGCAATATGCTGGATCAGAAACACCTTGCCGGTGAGCGAGGTGCTCTGCCACGGCTGGTAACCGATATCCTTGCCATTCAGTACCAGCTCACCCTTGTCGCTGACATTGACCAGCGGCACCGGGTTGCCATCCTTGAAGTTGTGAGCAAAGACCAGAGATGGCAGCAGCGCCAAAGTAAGTACGAGATGTTTCATCCTGATGACACTCCATTTGTTATGTTATAACGAGTTTCGGATTGAGGGAATGGGCGAGCTTCATCCTAAACTGATCGGATCTGTTTAAAAAGTGTTAAATAAGATCGCAATTCAGAAGCGTCGGCGCCCCGCCTGTCAGGTGGTTGGCTGGCAAGGGCGGCTAGGATGGCATGACATCGATAAAAATCAATGAATTGGCTGCTGGTCTGAGCTGTCGGCGTCAGTAGAGTGATTCGCTGATAAGGGGGATCTTTGCCATGGTCATCTGCTGGGCCAGCAGGGACGAGCCGGTCAGCAACACATGGCGCTGATTATTGATCACCACCACATCACCGGGTACGCCACTGTCTGCCGTAATGGCCAGCCAGGCAGGGGAGACGCTGCCGATGCTGATATCCGGATAGATGATGCTGAGCACATATTGCGGCGCCAGCTCTGCCAGCAGGCTGGCCATCAAGAGCGCCTTCTCGTCGCTGTCGGCCTTGTTATCTTGCAGCGCCTGCAGCGGCGGCGCGAAGTGATCCAGCTGCTCCGGCTGGGTGGGGATGGCGTTCAGCCACTCCTGCAGCAGGCTGACGCTGGTGGCGAGATCCTTGGCCGCAAATTGCTGCGCCAGTGGCTTGAGGTGCCCTTTGAAGTGGTAGAAGAGCTGGGAGTAATCGGGGCGCACGCAAGGCAGCTTGCGATTGGCCGGATGAACGCAGGGCACCACCCTCATCTGGTAGAAGGCATCCTCCTGATACTGCTGGTAGGCTTGCCAGAACAGCATCGACTCCATGCTGTCGTCCCGCAGGGTGAAGGCCTGCTCCAGATTGCGAAATTTGGTAGCGGTCTCGGGGCTGCTCTGATTTATCAGGTTGATGCTGTTGTAGAGCCGCGGGCTGATATAGGCGTAAAGGGTCTCCAGCGGATTGGTGAGAGAGGCCTTCAGCAGGCTCATCTCGTGGCGACTGGCGGCCATCACCTGATCGTCGGTGGTCAGCTGGAAGTGCTTGCGCTGGCCATCGGTGGATTGCCACTGCCAGCTCATGTTGATCTCGCTGGCGTTGCTTGTAGCACCAAGGGTGGTGCTGAGAGTGAGGCTGAGCAACAGCGCGGGGGTCAGCTTCATGGTGGTGCTTCCTGCCGTGGACGATAATTAACAACTAGGTGAGCCGGCACCACTTTGGTGATGTTTCGTTTTGTGATCTGGATAACAGATTGATGTGACTTTTAATTTAATTGTGAAATTAAGTCACTCTGGAGGGGTTATGAAGCCTTGGATCATAGTGCTGTTTGGGCTGCTCAGCCTGCCAGCCATGGCGGGTCAGGTGATCGTCAACAAGGGGATGTCCATTGCGGATACCTTTGCCCTGCGTGACCAGCTGGCGCGCGAACACGAATGGCAGGAGTGGCTGCGCTACCAGCAGGCCATCAAGTGGCTGGAGGTGTTACCGGTCAACTGCGAGCTGATGAGCCAGCCGGGCGGTGGCTATCGCTGTGGCGGTGATTACTATCGTCCCTACCAGAAAGATGGTCGTGAAATATACATTCAGGGCAATCCTGCCGAAGATGCGGCCGGTCAGCTGCCGCAAACACCGACAAAAAAGGCGCCATAAGGCGCCTTTTTTACAAGCGAAGTGACGCTTACTTGGCAGCGTAACGTTCGGCAGAGGTCTTGATCTCGGCTTCGGCAGCGGCCTTGTCGCCCCAGCCTTCCACCTTGACCCATTTGCCCGCTTCCAGCTCTTTGTAGCGCTCGAAGAAGTGCTGGATCTGAGCTTTCAGCAGTTCCGGCAGATCGTTCACATCCTGGATGTGGTCGTACTGCTTGGTCAGCTTGGAGTGCGGTACGGCAACGATCTTGGCATCTTCGCCAGATTCGTCGGTCATCTTCAGCACGCCAACCGGGCGGCAGCGAATGACGGAACCGGCCAGCAGCGGGTAGGGGGTCGGAACCAGTACGTCGACGGGGTCACCATCCAGAGAGAGAGTCGCGTTCACGTAGCCGTAGTTGCACGGATAGAACATCGGGGTAGACATGAAGCGATCGACGAAAATAGCACCGCTGTCCTTGTCGACTTCGTATTTGATCGGGTCGGCATTCTGCGGGATTTCGATGATGACATAGATATCGTCGGGCAGGCTCTTGCCGGCCGGTACCAGGTTCAGGCTCATGATAATTCCTTCGTTGTTAGTATCAGGTTTGCAGGCCGATATTATAGCGATGTGATGTTAAATGACCATATTTCAGCGGATATCGCTAACAAAGAAGGAGGATGTTTCCTGTTTGCGGCGCGTTGATGTGTGCGGGATGCAACAAAACGGCTGTTTTGATGCCCTGCCGGTGAGCAAGGTCACCGGCAGAGCATGTGGAGTTGCGAGCAAAGAGGGTCAGAGCGAGTAGGGGAGTCTCGATTCGTTGACCAGTCGCGACAGGGCTGTCACTACATGAGGGTCAAACTGGGTGCCGGAGCGGGACTGGATATACTCCATGGTCTGCGTCAGCGTCCAGGGCTCCTTGTAGGGGCGCTTGCTGAGCAGGGCATCGAATACATCGACTACCGCCACAATCCGCGCCGACAGCGGGATCTGCTGACCAGCCAGCTGCTGCGGGTAGCCCTTGCCATCGAAGTGCTCATGGTGGCCCCGAGCGATTTCGGCGCCGAGAGAGAGGTAGCTGGTTCCCTCCACCATTTCACCCGCCTTGTGCAGGATATTGGCGCCGATACCGGCGTGCTGCTCCATGATGGCCCGCTCTTCCGGGTCGAAACGCCCCGGCTTGTGCAGGATATGGTCCGGGGTGCCCACCTTGCCCACATCGTGCAGGATGGAGGCCATGCCGATCATCTCGACAAACTCCGGGGTCAGCTGCTCAGGATAGGCCGCCATCTTCTTCAATTCGGCCACGATGGCATCCGAGAGCTTCTGTACCCGCAAGACATGCTCGCCGGTATCGGAGTCGCGGAACTCCGCCAGCGCCGCCAGCGCCACCACGGTGGCCTCCTGGGCGCGCAGCAATTGGTTGTAGAGATAGAGGTTGTCGTAGGCCGCCGAGATGCGCTGGCAGAAGACATCCAGCAGATCGCACTCGAGGGGATCGAGAGGCTGGGTCGGGGTAAAACTCAGCACGAACTCGCGACCATTCTGGGCGGCGATATAGAGGGAGTCCTGCGGGTGTTCAAAGCGGTTGCAGCGCGCCGCCAGTGCCTTCATGACCGAGTCATTGAGGGTGGGGAAGTCGGTGATCTTGCCATCATCCAGCAGAGTCTCGTAGTCGCCGGTGGCGGCGAGGATCTCCAGCCCCTGTTCGCCAGGACGGCGCTCGGCACAGATAGCCCCTTCGGTGCCCACATCAAGAATGGCGCTGATCTGTTTCAGCACGCCGGAGGCAAACTCCTTGAGTGAATGAAGATGGTAGAGATCGCCCGCTCCTTCCAGAATTTTGCCGAGCCCCTGACGGCTCTTGTCGATGGCACTGAGGGTTTCGTATGAACGCAGGGATGCGATGACAGTAGTGTAGAGCTTTTGTACCGTCAGCTCGGTCTTGGTCTTGTAGTCATTGATGTCGTAATCGAGGATCACCCGCTGCTCGGGGGCTTGGCCGGGTTGGCCGGTACGCAGCACGATCCGTACCAGCGAGTTGTGCATTTCGTTGCGGATCCGGTGCACCAGCCGCAGACCTGCGTCTTCGGTCTCCATCACCACATCGAGCAGGATCAGCGCAATCCTGGGATTGGCCTCCAGCATGCGGCCAGCTTCGGCGCCGCTGTAGGCATTGAGCAGCTCCAGCGGACGGGATTTGTAGTGAATGTTGGAGAGGGCCAGGCGGGTGGCATGATGGATATCCGGCTCATCATCCACGATCAGCACTTGCCATGGGTTGAGTGCCTTGGGGACCACGACCTCCTCATCATCGAGTTCGATGATGTCGTCGTCCAGCAAGATATCGTCCTTGTCTTGGGCACTGCTCATATCGGTTACGCCTCCGGCGCTCAATGAGTATGTGAACAGTATGCACGATCACATCCGCTCGGATCATCAGGATAAGTAGATATCGTGAGCTGGCTCCGCCTCTTTATCGCTACTCGAAAGGTTCCAGATACCCCTGGATCGACTTCTTCAACCAGGCCAACACCTTGCCGTGATAGGCGTTTTCCGCCAGATAGACCCCGTAATCCCGCCACTGCAGGCTGAACTTGTGTTTCAGGGTCAGCAGGGAGCCTTGTCGCAGCTGGCTCTGGATCAGTGGCGAGGGGAGCACCGCCCAGCCCAGTCCGTCCAGCACCGCATTGCGCATCAACTCGAAGCTGGAGAGACCAATATGCTGGCCTCCCACAGGTAGCAGGCTTTTTACAGAAAATTCATCTACATACGAGAGGGTAACCTGGGTATGATCGGTCAGATCCTGCTGTTTGACCCGCTTCAGTCCGGCCAGCGGATGGCTGGGAGCCACCACCATCAGGGTGCGGATCGGGTTGAGCACGTCGATATTGAGGCCGCTGCGTTCCTGATCCTCGGTGATAAGGCCAAAGGCGGCATCGACGAATCCCTCTTCCACCAGCGCCGGCAGTTCAGGCGGAGAGGCAAGCACCAGCGAGATACTGGTGCCGGGAAACTGATTGTGCAGGCTGGTCAGCATCTCGCGCCACACCGGCTCGGGAATCGCGTCATCGCGGGCAACCCGCAGCGCCACTTCGGCCCCCGAGGCGTAATGTTTGCACTTCTGCTGCAGGCTGTTGGCTGCCTGTAGCAGGCGAGTGCAATCATCAAGCACCAGCTCGCCGATCTCGGTCAGGCGACTCTGATTGGCGCCTCGTTCAAAAAGTTCGACGCCAAGCTCAACTTCCAGCGCCGCGATGGCGGTGCTGACGGCGCTGCGGCTTTTGCCGAGGCGACGGGCGGTGTTGGCAATAGAGCCGCTATTGGCTGACTCTACAAAGAGTTCTATCTGATATAGCTTCATCTTTTACAGGCCATGACGGATTTTTCACCATCACCTTAGCGTGCCGAACCAAGGCAAGGCAAACCTGTAGCGTCGGGATAATCGACGCTGAGCGATTGTCGTGAGTTGCGTCTCCCCGTTTACCATCTCTCCCGTCGAAGCAACAAAGGCATCTTATATGTTATTAAGTCGTATGTTTCTGGCCCGGCTGTTTTTGACCGGCGCCATCGTGACCGAGGTCGCCGGTACCTCCAGCATGGCCATGATCCCCGAGCAGGGGGCTGGCTGGATGAATTACATCCCGATGTGGCTGTTGATCGGTTTCTCGTACTGGTTGCTGGCGAAAGCCGCCAAAACAATCTCCATTGGTATTGCGTTTGCGCTCTGGGAGGGGCTCGGGATCACCTTGATCACCATAGTGTCGGTCATGTTCCTCGGTTACGATGTGACCGTTCAGGAGCTGATTGGCCTGGCTCTCGCGATAGTGGGGATTGTTATGGTGACCATGGGGGAGACCCATGATGAGCCCGTAGACAAGTCAGTAGAAGCGGAGGCCACAGCATGAGTCCGTTTGTCATAGTGCTGGGCGCAGCCCTGATCGATATCGGCGCCAACATGGCTATCAACCGCTCCAAAGGCTTTCGTTACAAGGGGTGGGGCTTCCTGGGGATCATGCTGGTACTCGGCGCCTTTACCTTGCTCTCGGAAGCGGTAAGTGGCGGCCAGATTGACCTGGCTGTTGCCTACGCCACCTGGGGGGCTATCGGCATTGTCGGTACGGCGCTGGGCGGTTTGCTCTTCTTCGGTGAGCGGCTCAAGCCCATCGGCTGGGCTGGCATGATGGTGATGGCGCTGGCTGTCGTTATGCTGACTACCGCCTGATAACCTGAAGCAATAAGAAAAGCCGCCCGGTCGCAACCGGGCGGCTTTTGTTTGGCTGATTGCTTGGTCGATGCAGGCTCAGCGCGGCGCTTCGTAGAGCTCCAGCGGCAGACCGTCCGGGTCGGCGAAGAAGGTAAAGCGCTTGCCGGTCAGTTCATCCACCCGCACTGGCTCAACATCGACTCGATGGGCATGCAGATGGGCGATGACGCGGTCAAGGTCGCTGACCCGAAAGGCGAGATGGCGCAGGCCGCACGCCTCGGGGTGGGAGGGGCGCTCGGAAGGCGAGGGGAAGCTGAACAGCTCCAGCTGGCTGCCGTCCGGCAGGGCCAGATCCAGTTTCCACGACTGGCGCGCCTCGCGCAGGGTCTCGGCGATGATGGGCAGCCCCAGTACCTCGTGATAGAAGTGGCGCGATCGCTGGTAATCGCTGGCGATAATGGCAATGTGGTGAATAGCCTCAAACAACGGCTGGCTCATGATGACTCCTTGTAAGCAGGCTGGGGAGAGGGGCCGCCCGTGCAGCCCCTCTCGCGATGTCAGTTGAAGAATCCACCGAACCACTCATCCAGGGCACTGCGTGGCGTCGTACTGCCGGCACAGCTGGTCGGGGAGCCCATAGTCGAGGTCTTGGCCGGTACCTGCAGGCTGCCCGGGCAGTCGCTGGTGACGCGGGTGCCGCTGGCACGGGAGAAGTTGGCCCAGGTGATCCCTTCCGGCATCTTCAGCCCCAGGCTGTTGACGCCTCGCTGGCTCATGTAGCCGCTAAAGAGCTGCAGTGCCCCGCTTGCGCCGGTCAAGCCCGCCGGGGTGTTGTCGTCGCGCCCGACCCAGATACTGACCAGCTCGTTGTTGTCCATCCCGGTAAACCAGGAGTCGCGCAGCTCGTTGGTGGTGCCGGTCTTGGCTGCCATGGTGGCGCCGGGGAACTTGGCACTGAGGGCGCGGGCCGTGCCCTGACTCACCGTCTTGGTCATGGCGAACAGGGTCAGCCAGCTTGCTTGCTGGTCGGTGACCCGCTTGGCGGTCTGATCATGCTGATAGAGCAGGCTGCCATCCCCGTTGACTACGGCGCGAATGGCCGACAGCGGCTGGGTCAGTCCCTGATTGGCGATGGGCAGATACATCTGGTTCACCTCCAGCGGCGAGAGGGCCACTGCCCCCAGCACCAGCGACGGATAGGGCTGGATCTCCTGCTGGACTCCCAGCTTGTGCAGGGTGTCGACTACCTTCTCCAGCCCCACCTGCAGACCCAGATTGACGGTCGGTACGTTGAGGGAGCTAGCCAGCGCATCCATCAGCGGCACGCTCTGGCGGAACTTGCGATCGTAGTTTTGCGGTGTCCAGACCTGACCATCCTGACCGCGAATGCGGATCGGCTGATCTTTGAGCGGGGTCGCCAGGGTCAGACCGTTTGAGAGACCGGTAAGGTAGACCGCCGGTTTCACCAGCGAGCCGATCTGGCGGCGGGCATCCAGCGCCCGGTTGAACCCGGCGTAACGGGGATCGCGACCACCCACCAGCGCGACGACTTCGCCCTTGTGCCAGTCGGAGACCACCATGGCCGCCTCCAGCTTCTTCTTGCCGCGCAGTTTCTCGATATCGGCGAGGCCCGATTCGACCGCCCGCTCGGCCGCGTGCTGGGCGATGGGGTCGAGGCTGGTGAAGATCTTGAGGCCGGACTGCTTGAGCAGATCGGCACCGAAGCGGCTCTGGATCTCTCGCTTGAGTAGTCCCATGAAGGCCGGGGTGCGGCCATAACTCATCTGGCCGCGAGCGATGATGCCGAGGGGCTGACGGCTGGCCAGTTCATACTCGGCTTGGGTCAGGCTGCCGTGATCCATCAGCAGCTTCAGCACCAGATCACGGCGGGTCTTGGCCCGCTCCGGGAAGCGCCATGGGTCGTAATAGGAGGGGCCTTTCACCAGACCGACCAGCAGGGCGACCTGATCGATATCCAGCTCGTTGACCGGAATGCCGAAGTAAAAGTAGGAGGCGAGGCCGAAACCGTAGACCCCTTGCGAGAAGTTTTGCCCCAGATAGACCTCGTTGAGGTAGGACTCCAGGATCTCGTCCTTGCTGTAGCGATAGTCGATCAGCACCGCCATATAGGCTTCCTGCAGTTTTCGCCACAGGCTGCGTTCACGGGTCAGGAAGAAGTTCTTGGCCAGCTGCTGGGTGAGGGTACTGCCCCCCTGCACGGTACGACCCGCGATCAGGTTGGCGAACATGGCGCGCATGATGGCCACCGGCGAGACGCCGCCATGCTGGTAGAAGTCGCGATCTTCGGTGGTGAGCAGGGTCACCAGCAGGCTGTCGGGCACTTCGGCGATACGCACCAGCAGGCGATCTTCCCGATCTTCGGTATTGAGGCGATCGAGCAGCACCGGGTCCATCTGGGCGTAACCGAGCTGGCGCTGGTTCTCCAGCGACTGGATCCCCTCAAGGCGCGGGCCGTTGAAGGTGAGGCGCAGGCCGCGGGCACCATCGGCGCCGTCATAGAACTCGAACGGACGGCGAATCAGCTCGATGCGGTTGCCGTTGATGGTGTATTCACCCGGCGTGTGAGGCTGGCGCACCTGCTTGTAGCTCAGCATGTTGAGCTCGCGCAGCATCTGGTCCCGCGACAGGCGTTGGCTGGGGTAGAGCTCCAGCGGGCGGCTATAGACCATCACCGGCAGCTGCCACTTCTCGCCATCGAAGCGCTCGCGCACCTTGGTATCGAGGTAGATGCCAAACACCACCATAAAGGCCGCCACCACCAGGGAGAGCTTGAAGCCAAGCCAGAACAGCTTGCGCCAGATGGTGCGTTTGGGCGCTGCCTTCTTGGGGGCACGCTTGCGTCGTTGGGTTGCCATAAATCCTCTTTGCTTTCCTTTCTACTTGTTATGTCGCATTCGCGAACGTTCGAGCGGGATTAACCCGCCGAACTTAGATGCCCATCTTCTTTTTGGTGACCTTGGTCGGCATAGCCTCCAGCGGATTATCCGGCCAGTAGTGGCGGGGATAGCGCCCCTTCATCTCTTTCTTCACCTGTTCGTAGGAGCCAGCCCAAAAGGCGGCCAGATCGGCGGTGATCTGCAGCGGTCGCTGGGCGGGGGAGAGCAGCTCCACCACCAGCGGTACCCGGCCATCGGCCACGCAGGGGGTCGAACCTTGCCCGAACATCTCCTGAATACGCACCGGGATTACCGGTGCCTGCCCCGGCTGATAGCGGATCCGCACCCGGCTGCCGGTCGGTGCCGCAAAGTGGCTCGGCAGCGCCTCGTCCAGCCGTTTGGGCAACGGCCAGGGCAGGGATTGGCGCAGGATGTCGCTCATATTGAGCCTCTTCAGCTGCTCCAGCCGGGTCATGCCGCTCACCGCTGGCAGCAGCCACTGTTCTAGGTCGGCCAGCAGGCTGTCGTCATCCATCGCGGGCCACTCCTCATCAGGCAGCCACTCACGGGCGCAGCGCAGACGGGCCAGCAGCCCTTCGCTGCTCTCGTCCCACGGCAGCACATGCAGCCCCTTGCGGCGAATGCCTTGTAGCAGGCAGCGTCCTTTCTGCTCGTCAGAGAGTTCGGTCAGCGGTCGCTGGTTCAGCACCAGCTCGCCGATCACCTGCTGGCGCTCGGCGCGCACCCGCTCTTCCCGCTCATCCCAGTCGAACCACTGCCGTTCGCTCACCAGCTCCGGCAGCAGGCGTACCAGCTCGTCCAGATCGACCGGTTCGGCGATAAAAATGCGGCTACCGCGCTCGTTCTGCCCCATCTCGATAGCGATGAGGGCTGCTTGTCCCTGACAGGGATGACCTTCTACCAGATCGCAGCTCACCCCACCACTGAGTTGATAGCGACTGCCGCTGCGCAGTTTGCCGATGCGATCCGGCCAGGCGAGGGCACAGAGCAGCCCCAGCCACTGACCCTGTGCATTGGCAGGGCGTGCGCCAAGCCGCTCAAACCAGCGGGCCGCCCCCTGACGCAGGGCGTTTTGACGGCGGTGGAACAGCACAGAGAGGCGCTCCGATCCTCGCAGATCTTCTTCCTGCAACGCCACTAGATATGCGGCATCGGCGACAATCCCTGTCAGACCCTCGGACTCCAGCTCGCGGGCACGCAGCAGCATGCGGGCGAGACGAGGGTGGGTACCGAAGGCCGCCATGGCACGGCCAGCGGGAGTGAGTTGTTGCTCACCCTCCGGCTTCATGGCGCCAAGAGCCACCAGCAGCCGCTGGGCGCTGGCCACCGCGGCGGCTGGGGGCATGTCCAGCAGCGGCAGATCTTCCACCTTTGCCCCCCACTGGGCGGCGTCCAGCAGCAGGCCGGTCAGCTCCTGAGTGAGGATGTCTGGCGGGCTCTGCTCGGCGAGCCGCTCCTGCACCTCGCTGCTCCAGAGCCGGTAGCAGATACCGGGGCCGAGGCGACCGGCGCGACCGGCCCGCTGGGTGGCGGAGGATTTGGCTATCTGGCGAGTCTCCAGTCGGGTGACACCGCTTTTCAGATCATAGGAGGCCCGTCGTTCCAGCCCGCTGTCGATAACGACAGAGACGCCTTCGATGGTGAGCGAGGTCTCCGCCACATTGGTGGTAAGCACCAGCTTACGGCGGCCGGCAGGCGCCGGTTCGATGGCCGCTTGCTGTGCCGCCATGTCGAGGCGGCCGTAGAGGGGGGCGAGGGTCACGTCGTCCGGCAGTTTGTCTGCCAACCATTGCGCCAGTCGCTCGATCTCACCCTGTCCCGGCAGAAAGACCAGCAGGCTGCCATCTTGAGCGGCCAGCGCTTCGAGCACCACGGCGCCAACTTGCGGTTCCAGCCACTGCTGGCGATTGGCGGGGCGGTAGTGATAGTCGATGGGAAAACCACGCCCCTCGGAGCGAACCACTGGGGCATCCGGCAACAAGGTCTCGAGTGCCATGCCATCCAGGGTTGCGGACATCACCAGTAGCTTGAGGTCATCGCGTAATCCCTGCTGGCTCTCGATGGCGAAGGCCAGCGCGGTATCGGCGTGCAGGCTGCGTTCGTGGAACTCATCGAAGATGACCAGCGAGACGCCATTCAGCTCCGGGTCTTGCTGCAACATCCGGGTCAGCACCCCTTCGGTGACGATCTCTAGCCGGGTCGCTGAGCTGGTGCGGCTCTCGCCACGCACTCGCAGGCCGATGCGCTCGCCCACCTTCTCCCCTAGCTGGCGCGCCAGAAAGCTGGCGATATTGCGCGCCGCGAGGCGCCTTGGCTCCAGCATGATGATGCGGCCGGGCAGCCGGTTCTGACGCACCAGCTCCAGCGGCAGCAGGGTCGATTTGCCCGCGCCGGGCGGCGCCTGCAGGATCACGCTGGTGTGGCTGTCGAGGGCGGCAAAGAGTTCGGGTAATACCGAAACGATGGGGAGCTGGGACAAAGTGATGAGCACCTTCTGTGGCAACCGGTAAAACGGCGCCTATTCTGCCACAGCCACCCGCGCCACCGTGAGTGGATGTGCGGATATGGCCACTCGGGCGGGAGGCTGGCGAGACATGGCCGGATGGCTGCCATAGAATGGGCCCATCCAATGAGCGTGAAAAAGGCATTATCACCACATGGCCAAACTCTTCTTTGCCCTGCCCGTCAAGGAGCTCGCCCCCGAGCTCATCGCCTGGCGCGATCAGCTGCCTTGGCCCGGTCAGCCGGTGCCGCAAGCCAACCTTCATCTGACCCTCGCCTTTCTGGGGGAGGCGGACGAGTTGACCACCCGCCGCCTGATCGCCGCCGTAGAGCGCCAGCACTGTCCGCCGCTCACCATCAGGCTGGATGAGACCGGCTGGTTCAGCCGGGCCAAGGCGGCCTGGATTGGCCCGAAGGAGTGGCCCAATGAGCTGACCGTGCTGGCGAAGGCGCTGCGCCGCCACGGCGAGAAGTTGCGTCTTGGCAATGGCGAGCAGGGTTATCGACCCCATGTCACCCTGTCGCGCAAGGCGGGTGAGGCTCCGGCCATCCTGCCAGCCCCAAATTTTCTGCTGCAGGCCGATGAGTTCTGCCTCTATCAATCCATCTCGACTCCGGACGGGGTGCGCTACGAGCCGCTTGCCTGCTGGCCGCTGCGCGCCCGGGTAAAAGAAGATGCGCGGAGGGCTAACCCGTGATTTTTGATCCCCCCCTGCAATCGGGCCAGCTGCTGGCCCGCTACAAGCGCTTTCTGACCGATGTGCAACTCGATAACGGCGAGGTCATCACTATCCACTGCGCCAATACCGGTGCCATGACCGGTTGTGCCGATCCGGGCACCCGGGTCTGGTACTCCACCTCTGATAACCCCAAGCGCAAGCTGCCCAACAGCTGGGAGATCGCCGAGAGCCCGGCGGGCCACTTTATCTGCGTCAACACGGCGCGCGCCAACCAGATCGCCCGGGAGTTGATCGAGCAGGAGGCTATCGCTCCGCTGGCGGGTTACAGTCGGTTGCGCACCGAGGTGAAGTATGGCGAAGAGAACAGTCGCATCGATCTGTTGCTGGAAGATGATGAGAAGGGCAATTGTTACATCGAGGTAAAATCGGTCACCCTGCTCGACGAACGTGAAGATCCGGGTATGGGCTACTTCCCCGATGCGGTCACCGCCCGTGGTGCCAAGCATTTGCGCGAGTTGATGGCGATGAAAGCGGCGGGCCACAGGGCCGTGCTGCTCTTTATGGTGCTGCACTCCGGAATAAGCCGGATGCGCCCTGCAACCCATATAGATCCGCACTATAGTCTGCTAATTGAGCAGGCAATCGCGGCGGGGGTTGAAATTTTATGCTATCGGCCCCATGTTGGGGTGCAAGGCATGGTGGCTCAAGGGTTTATCCCGTTTGAATCTGGTCACCTGTTACCCGAGGGGAGTGCATAAATATTGGAGTGGGTAACATTATTGGTACGGCTCGTTTGCTTACCCGTTACCCTTCTGCTATAGATGTCGCCCTCAATTTATGGATGGCACGGGTAGCGTGCTGAATTAGGAGACAGGGCATGCCAACAGGCGAAAACAGGAAATCTCTGGGCCCCCTGGCCATTGCGGGTGTCGCGCCTTACCAGGAAAAGCCGGGTGAGGAGTACATGAATGACCAACAAAAGGCGCATTTTCGCAAGATCCTGGGTGCCTGGCGCAACCAACTGATGCAGGAAGTTGATCGTACCGTCGACCATATGAAAGACGAGGCTGCCAACTTCCCGGATCCCGTGGATCGTGCCGCGCAAGAAGAAGAGTTCGCTCTTGAACTGCGTACCCGCGACCGTGAACGCAAGCTGATCAAGAAGATCGAGAAGACCTTGCAGCTGCTTGAAGACGATGATTTCGGTTACTGCGAACACTGCGGTATCGAGATCGGTATCCGTCGTCTGGAAGCCCGTCCGACTGCCGACCTCTGTGTCGATTGCAAGACGCTGGCCGAGATCAAGGAAAAACAGATGGCCGGTTGATCCCGACCCTCTGGTATATGAAAAAGGGAGCTCGCGGGCTCCCTTTTTTATTGAGCTTTTGGCGGTCGCGCCCCAGAATGCAGCCTCAATGAATCGCTTACCCGAACAGTCATGCCAGTGAATTTCCCGTCCTCACCCCTTGTGCGCCCCTATGTCGGCCGCTTTGCCCCCTCACCCTCAGGCCCGCTTCATTTCGGTTCGCTGATCGCCGCCCTCGGCAGCTTTTTGCAGGCCAGAGCGCAGCAGGGGCGCTGGCTGGTTCGCATCGAAGATATCGATCCGCCGCGGGAAATGGCGGGGGCAGCGCACCTGATCCTCAAAACCCTTGAGGCATATGGCCTCGAGTGGGATGGGGAGGTGATGTTCCAGAGCGCGCGCCATAGTCGTTATGACGAGATCATCGACCAGCTCTATCGGGCGGGGGATCTCTACTGGTGCCGCTGCACCCGGCGAGAAATCATGGCCGCGGGCGGTCTCTACAGCGGCCACTGCCGCACCCTCGGGCTTGCGGCCGAAGGTTGCGCCGCCCGGCTGCGCCAGCACCATCCGGTCTACCACTTCGACGATCGCTTGCAGGGCCATATCGCGGTCCCGGCGGCGCTTGCCGAGGAGGATTTTATTATCCGCCGCCGCGACGGGCTTTACGCCTACAACCTGGCAGTGGTGGTGGATGATATGGACAGCGGCATCACCGAGATAGTGCGCGGTGCCGATCTGCTGGAGCCCACGGTGCGCCAGATTGCCCTCTACCAGACCCTGGGGGCGCCGGTGCCCGACTGGGTGCACCTGCCGCTGGCGGTACTGGCCGATGGCAACAAGCTCTCCAAGCAGAACCATGCGCCTGCTCTGGCGCTCGATGAGGTGCGACCCGCCCTGTGGCAGGCGCTGCACTTCCTCGGCCAGTGCCCGCCGCCCGAGCTGATGGCAAGCCGGATCGACGAGATCATCGAATGGGGCATCGCCAACTGGCAGCTAGAACGGGTGCCCGCCAGCGAGAAAATCCCGCTGGACCTTGAGTAAAAAGAGCCGGTTTTCGTGTAATAAGGCGTGAGCTGGGCGCTGATAGACCGCTATTTTCGCTGGCAGACGGTTTCATGCGGGATCAATTGTCAGCACGGTTTTTCATTTGGTCAGGTGTGAGCTATGTGCAGATTGACCGCTATTTTCGCTGGCAGACGGTTTCATGCGGGATCAATTGTCAGCACGGTTTTTCATTTGGTTAGGCGTGAGCTATGATAGGCCGCTATTTTTTGGCCTCCCGTCAATTTAGAAGTCATGAAGAGGTGTACCATTTTTTCCCAGATCGCAAACTTTTGCCGCAAGGTGCTCGGCAAGGAAGACGGCGAGCAGTCGGTGGAATCCCCCATTCCAGCCCGTGTCGCCGGTCAACGTCGTACCTTAAGCCGTGATCAGCACCCTATTTCGCGCAAAGAGATCAGCGAGAATGCACTCAAGGTGCTCTATCGCCTGAACAAAGGGGGCTATGAGGCCTACCTGGTCGGCGGCGGAGTCCGGGATCTGCTGCTCGGGAAGACGCCCAAGGATTTCGACATCGCAACCGATGCGACGCCGGAGCAGATCAAGGCGCTGTTCAGCAACTGCCGCCTGATTGGCCGTCGTTTCCGCCTGGCCCACATTGTCTTTGGTCGTGACGTGATCGAAGTGGCCACCTTCCGGGGTCACCACCATCAGGTCAATACCAGCAAACATGTGTCGGCCCAGTCTGATGAAGGCATGCTGCTGCGCGACAACGTCTACGGCACCATCGAAGAGGATGCCGAGCGCCGCGACTTTACCGTCAACGCCCTCTACTACAGCGCCAAGGATTTCACTCTGCACGATTTCGAAGGGGGTCTGGAAGATCTGGCCGAGCGCAAGCTTGAGCTGATCGGCGATCCCGAGACCCGTTATCGTGAAGATCCGGTGCGGATGCTGCGCGCCGTGCGCTTTGCCGCCAAGCTGGATATGACCATCAGTCCGCGTACCGCCGCCCCTATCAAGGAGCTGGCGCCACTGCTGCAAGACATACCGGCTGCCCGCCTGTTTGAGGAGACCCTCAAGCTGTTTCTGGCTGGCGACGGTCTGGCGACCTACAAACTGCTGCGCGAGTATGGCCTGTTCCAGCAGCTGTTCCCGCAAGTGGCGGCGCTGTTTACCCCGCACGGCAACTCGCCCTACGAGCAGTTTATCGAGCAGGCGCTGATCGATACCGACACCCGCGTCCGCGAAGATAAGCGCGTCACCCCCGCCTTCCTCTTCGCCACCCTGCTGTGGGGCTGCGTCGAGGCCCGTGGTCGGGTGCTGGAGAACGAGAGCGGCCTGCCCTGGTATGACGCCTTCATGCTGGCGATCAACGAGGTGCTGGACAATCAGGTGCGGATCATCGCCGTTCCCCGCCGTTTCACCACAGATGTCCGCGACATCTGGGCACTGCAACAGCGGCTGACCCGTCGTCAGGGCAAGCACCCCGAGCGCGCCATGGAGCATCCCAAGTTCCGCGCGGCGTTCGACTTCCTGTTGCTGCGCAACCGGGTCGAGCGCGGTCTCGGCGAGCTGGCCAGCTGGTGGGAGCGCTATGTTGCCTCCAATCCGGATGTGCGCCCGCAACTGCAACGGGAAGCGACCCGTCGCCCGGCAAGCGGTGAGCGCGGTGAGGTCCGTAGCCACGATGGCGAGAAGCGCAGCAGCAACAGCCGCAACCGTCGTCGTCCCCGTCGCCGCAAACCGAAAGTGGCCGAGTGACAACAGACGTGATGACCGAGGTCTTCATCGCCATTGGTTCCAACCTGTCTGATCCGCAGGGTCAGGCTCGTCGCGCCGTTGCCGCCTTGGCAAGGTTGCCGGAATCTGTGCTGGTGGAGGCCTCGTCGTTTTACAGCAGCCGCCCCATGGGGCCTGCTGACCAACCGGACTACGTCAATGCCGTGGCCCGGCTCAATACCCGGCTCGCGCCCCTTGCGCTGCTGGATCAATTACAAAAAATCGAGCTGGAACAGGGACGTGTGCGCAAAGATGAGCGGTGGGGGCCGAGAACTCTGGATCTCGATCTGCTGCTCTATGGGGATCAGGTGATCAACCATGAGCGCCTGATCGTACCCCACTACGGCATGAAGGAGCGGGAGTTCGTGCTGCTGCCCCTTGCCGAAATTGCGCCTGCTCTGGTGCTGCCCTGCGGCACCCCGCTCGCCCGACTGGTTGCCCGCTGCCCGCACAATGATTTGGCCATCATTGCCCCGCGTGCAGACGTACAGGAGCCTCTATGAGCAAGATCACCACCGCCAGCCTGCTGAAGATGAAGCAGGACGGTCAAAAGTTCACCGCCATCACCGCCTATGATGCCACCTTTGCCAAGCTGTTCGACGACGAGGGGGCCCACGTGCTGCTCATCGGCGATTCACTGGGCATGGTGCTGCAAGGGGGTCAGGATACCCTGGCGGTCAACATGGATGAGATGGTCTATCACACCCGCTGTGTGGCGCGCGGTGCCAGCAAGGCACTGGTGGTCGCCGACATGCCGTTCATGAGCTACGCCACCCCCGAGCAGACTTACCAGAACGCCGCCCGCCTGATGGCGGCCGGTGCCCGCATGGTCAAGATGGAAGGGGGCGACTGGCTGTGTGACTCCATCCGCCACCTCACCCGCAACGGGGTGCCGGTGTGTGGTCACCTCGGTCTCACTCCGCAATCCGTTCATGTCTTTGGCGGCTTCAAGGTGCAGGGGCGCGATGAGTTTCAGGCGCAGGAGATCTACCGTCAGGCCCTCGAACTGCAAGCGGCCGGTATCCAGCTGCTGGTGCTCGAGTGTGTGCCCACTGCGCTGGCCGAGCGCATCACCAAGGCGCTTCGCATCCCGGTGATCGGCATTGGTGCCGGCCCCGCGACCGATGGTCAGATTTTGGTGATGCACGATGCCTTTGGCGTCACCTCCGGCTATGTCCCCAAGTTCACCAAGAACTTCCTGGCCGAGACCGGCGATGTGCGTGCCGCCATCCGCCTCTATGTCCAGCAGGTGAGCGAGGGGAGCTTCCCCGGCCCGGAGCACTGCTTCAACTGATCCTGGCGGTTGCATGATGGGGGCTGCGGCCCCCGTCTCTGCTTGTCAGCCTCGCACAGTTAATCTGTATAGCTAATCCGTATCTTATTGATTCATCTAAAGGTGAACTGCTGATAGCCATGTTCGTGCCCCATCCCGCCCGAGCGCTATTTGTGGATGCAACCCGTCTCTCTTTTTGATTTATCGGAAGGTGAACTGCTGATGTTGGTCGTAAATAATCCCGTCGTTCTGCGTGAGCAGATCAGCCAATGGCGCCGTGAAGGGCGTGCCATTGCATTCGTGCCCACCATGGGTAACCTGCATCAGGGCCACCTGACGCTGGTGAAAGAGGCGCACAGCCACGCCGAGAAGGTGGTGGTCAGCATCTTCGTCAACCCGATGCAGTTCGACAAGGCTGAGGATCTCGCCAACTATCCGCGCACTCTGGAGCAGGATTGCGCTGCGCTGGAAGCGGCCGGTGTCGATATGGTGTTCACCCCGACCCCGGAGATCATGTATCCGCAGGGGCTGGCGAGCCAGACCTTCGTCGAGGTGCCGGGTCTCTCCAATCTGCTGGAGGGAGCGCTGCGCCCGGGTCACTTCCGTGGTGTCAGTACCGTCGTCACCAAGCTGTTCAATCTGGTACAGCCGGATGTGGCCTGCTTTGGCCAGAAGGATTACCAGCAGCTGGCGCTTATTCGCAAGATGGTGGCCGATATGGCGATGCCCATCGAGATCGTCGGCGTGCCTACCGTGCGGGCCGAAGACGGGCTGGCGCTCTCTTCGCGCAACGGTTATCTGACGGCCGCCGAGCGTGCCATTGCCCCCGAGCTGGCGCGCACCATGAACTGGATCGCCGAGCAGATTGAAGCGGGTGACCACCACCTGCCCTCCTTGGTGGTGCAGGCCAGCCAACGCCTCGACAATGCCGGTTTTCGTACCGATGCCATCGACATCGTCGATGCCGCCACCCTCGAATCTGCCACTGACGAGAGCGCGCAGCTGGTGATCCTGATGGCTGCCTATCTTGGCAAGGCCCGCCTTATCGACAACCGCGTCGTCACCGTAAAGAAGTAATTCCCCCGATTGCCAGCGGACGCCTTCCCGGGCGTCCGCTGCTTTTTCACGCCTGCACTCTCCTGCATCCCGGCGTTTTGTTCTGCGGCCCTGCCCGCATCCCCCTTTGTTTCAATCCACTTTCGGCCTGATGGCCGCTACAGGTATTCATGATGTTTGTCCTGATTGCATCGCTTGTTTTCTGTCTGCTCTGTTTTGCTCTCACCCGGTTGCCCACCGGGTTGCCGCTCTCGCGCAAGGTGCTTGCGGGTCTGCTGTTTGGCGCCCTGTTTGGGCTGGCTCTGCAACTGGGGTGGGGCGCCGATGATGCCGGCGTCCAGCAGACCCTGGAGTGGGTCAATATCATCGGCGGCGGCTATGTCAGCCTGCTCAAGGTGGTAATGATGCCGCTGGTGTTCACCTCGATCCTCTCCGCCATCAACAAGCTGGAGCAGGCCCAGTCCCTCGGCAAGATCAGCGCCGTGCTGATCGGCTCCATGTTGACCCTGGTGATGATCGCCGGTGTGGTGGGGATGACGGTGACCCATCTGAGCGGTCTCACTGCCGAGGGGCTGCTGAGCCACGGCAGCGACACGGCTGCGCTGCAACAGAGCATGAGCACCATCGACAGTGCCCAGACCCTGCCGGCCCTGCTGCTCTCGCTGGTGCCCACCAACTTTGCCGCCGATATGGCGGGTAGCCGCGGCCTCTCGGTGATCGGCGTGGTGATCTTCACCGTGCTGGCCGGGGTTGCCCTGCTGCAGTTGAAGGCGGAGCATCCAGAGGCTGGTGCTCGCGCCGCCGTCGCCATCGACACCTTGCAACTGTGGGTGATGAAGATAGTGCGGGTGGTGATTGCGCTCACCCCCTATGGCGTGATGGCGCTGATCGCCCGGGTGGTGGCTCACTATCCCCTGAGCGAGATCCTCAGCCTGCTCGGCTTTATTCTGGTCTGCTACGTCGCCATTCTGGCGATGTTTGCGGTACACATGGTGATCCTGCTGCTGATCGGTCAGAACCCGCTGCACTATCTGCGGGAAGTGTGGGGCGTGCTCACCTTCGCCTTTATCTCCCGCAGCAGCGCGGCTTCCATTCCGCTCAGCATCGAGACCCAGCAGCGTCTTGGCGTGCCCTCCAGCATCGCCAACTTTGCCGCCTCGTTCGGTGCCAACCTCGGCCAGAACGGCTGTGCCGGCATCTATCCGGCCATGATGGTGGCGATGATTGCCCCCATGCTCGGCATCAACCCGTTTGACCCGCTGTTCCTGCTGACTCTGCTGCCGGTGATTGCGCTGGGCTCCATCGGGGTGGCAGGCGTCGGCGGTGGTGGCACCTTCGCCGCGCTGATCGTGCTCTCTACCCTCAACTTCCCCATTGCGCTGGTGGGGGTGATGATCGCCATCGAGCCACTGGTGGACATGGGCCGTACCGCCCTCAACGTCAACGGCTCCATCATGGCGGCGATGATCACCAAGCGCCTGCTTGGCGAACAGGCGCAGAGTGATGTCGCGGAAGGCGAAGCGTCCCGAGTCGCCAGCTGACTGCCAGCATCGAAATGAGAGAAGCCCGCAGTTGCGGGCTTCTTTTTTTGGGGCGAAAGGTCGGGTTACTCGGCCGTGACGGGGTAGCCGGCCCCTTTCCAGGCGAAGATGCCGCCCGGCACCCGATAGACCTGTTGATAGCCCTGATTGACCGCCCAGGCGGCAGCATTGTGGCTGCGGCCGCACTTGACGAAGCCGCAGTAGATCACCACGGGGCGAGCTTTGTCTTCACCCAGCAGCGCCTGGAACTGCTCCGCCGTGCCGCTTCCCTCGACGATCTCGCTCCAGTTGTCACCAGCCTTGGCCTCCTTCACAAAGACGAAGTTCTTTGCGCCCGGGATGTGCTCCTTCTTGTAGGAGTCCTCATAGGGCATGGTGTCGATGATCACCAGCTCCTCGCCCTTGTCCATCCGGGTTTTCAGCTCGGCCACGGTCAGCAGCTGATAGCCCCCCTGCTGCGCCTCCTGTGCCAGCTGCACCGCCGACTGCTCCAGCTTCACTTCCTGCTCGAACTGGTTGTCGCCACAGCCTGTGAGGGCAAAGCTGGCGGCGATCAGCGAGGCCAGCAGGGTGCGGGATCGCAATGTCATCATGTCACTACTCCTTTGGAATGGAAAAAACGGGGCGGGAAGTTCGCAGCAGGGCGCCCGCAAGCGTCAGTAGCAGCAGATCCCGCACAATGGCCTCCGGCAGCGAGCTGAGATCAGCCCTGCCCAGACAGCCGCAAGAGATGTCGAGCCCGATGGTAACGCCATAGCCCAACACTGGAATAAACAGGGCGAGCAGCCCGATCATCAGCCACAATCCCCAGCGCCGGTTGGCGATGACAGCAAGCCCGGCGCAGAGCTCAAGGGCGATCAGCCCCCAGGCTGCGAACGGGATCAGCGGCGGCCAGATCAGGCCAAAGGCGCCGATCTGATCGATGAACAGGGCGGGGGAGACCAGCTTGAACCCGGCGGAGGCGAGGAAGAATCCCCCCAACGCCAGATTGGCCAGCATGCGCAGATAAACGGCCATGGGATAGATCTTTATCATCCATGACTCCGACTGCCAGCCACAGGCGTTTGCTTCGCCATGTCCGGGCTATCGGCCGGGTAGCGTGCCAGCTCCTGATAGTCGCCGTCCGCTTCGCAGCGAAAGACGGCGGCGGTTTCGCCGCGCTGGCACCACTGTTGCCACTCGTCTGGCAGACAGTGGAGACGAATGGCGAGGCCACAGCCGGCGCTGAGCAGGCGAGGCACGTCGCAGACCCGAAACTGCTGGCCATGTTGCTCCAGCCGCTTGCGCAGTCTGACTGTGCCGAGGGTGGAGTGGAACAGGTAGAGAAACTCCTGATTCATGATTTGCCTCCCGTGCTGGCGCGCGCGCCGAACAGGGCGGCCCCCAGCGCACCGGCAAACTGGGCATCCGGGTGGGTGGCTACTTCGCAGCCCAACCCTTCGGCCAGATAGTGGCGGAAGGTGGCACAGTGGCTGACGCCGCCGGTAAAGAGCACGCTCGGTCTGGCGCCGAGGCGGCCGATAAAGTTGGCGCTGCGCCGTGCCATGGAGCGGACGATGCCGGCCAGGATCGACTCGGCTGGAATGCCCGCCGAGCGCAGGCTGATCGCCTCCGACTCGGCAAACACGGTACACATGCTGCTGATGTCGTGGGGCTCTGCGCCCTCCAACAGTTCGTCGAGCTGCTCGACCCGAGCCCCCAGAGTACGGGTGATCACCTCGAGAAAACGACCGGTGCCGGCGGCGCACTTGTCGTTCATCAGAAAGTCGGTGAGGTTGCCCTCGCCATCGAGCTGGATCACCTTGCTGTCCTGTCCGCCGATGTCGATGACGGTGTGTACCGATGGGCAGAGCAGGCGAGCCCCCAGCCCGTGGCAGGAGATCTCGGTAACCCGGCGATCGGCGAACGACGCCAGATCCCGGCCATAGCCGGTCAGGGTCAGGTGGGGGCGCTCTGGCAAATCGGCCGAGAGCTCCTCCCAGCCTTGCTCGATGGCAGCCAGCGGACGAAAGGGGGTCGGCACCAGATAACGGCGGACGATGCGTCCGCCATCCCGGTTGTCGAACAGGATCCCTTTGGTCGCGGTGGAGCCCGAGTCAATCCCGATGGAGAGTGACACGGCGCCTCCTTACAGCATTTCGATAAAGGCGGCCAGCCGGGTGGCCAGTTGTCCCTTGTCGGCGCTGGAGTAGTCGGTCTCGACCGCCATGTAGGGGATGCCGTGGCGTTCTCGTACGTGGCGCTTGATGGCCAGTGACTCCACCGCATAGGTGTGACAGGCCTGCAGGATCACATCGATCACCCCGTCCGCCTGATACTCCTCCACCATCTGGCTCAGCAACGCCATGCGCTGGTGGTTGGGGGAGATGCAGGAGCAGCCGATGGCCAGATACTTGTCGGTCAACGCATCGAACGGGTCACCCTGTTCGCTGACGCACTGCTCGGTCGCCTTGGCGCCGGTGCAGTTCTCGTAACCTACCACCCAGCCGCCGTGCTCCTCGATAAGGCGCACCACCTTGTCGGCGGCGCCGCCGATGGGGCAGCCGGTGATGAGGATGCGCGGACGGGCATCGAGCCGCTTGCCCTCGGCATACTCGGCCTTGATGCGGCGGGTCATCTCTTGCAGCTCGCTGATGAGCTGCTCCTTGTCGAAGCGGAAGGTGGCGCCATAGACCACCTTGAGCAGGTCGGTGCCGCTCAGTGCCGGGGGATTGAGCTGGCCCAGCCGGTAGAAGTCGGCCAGTGCGCGGCGTTCGCGGTTTTTCAGCACGATGGCCTCTCGCAGCGCCTGCTCGCTGATGGGCTGGCCAAACTGCTGTTCCAGTAGCTCCTTGAAGCGGACGATCTCGCTGCGCCACAGGGTGCGGGAGGCCTCGTCATCGGCGCGGTTGGGCAACTGCATCACGTGCACCGGTTTGAACTCGGCCATGTACTCGTACATCTTCTTTTTGCCGTCGCAGGTGGTCTCACCCACCACCAGATCGGAGAAGTAGAAGTAGGGGCATTTGTCGGTCTTGCCGAACCCGTAGCTGCTCTTGATCAGCGGGCAGAGGTTGCGGGGCAGATCTTTCTCGGCCTCCTCGATGGTCTCATCGCTGGTAGAGCAGAGCGATACCACCACGGCACCGGCGGCCATCGCCACCTCCTGCGGCATGAAGGTGCAGTAGGTACCAACCAGGGGGATCTGTCGCTCCTTGAGTGCCATCACAGCCAGAAAGCCCTGACGACGGGCATCTGAAAAACTCTCGAAAATGGCTGGCAACTCGGTGATCAGTGACATAAGCGATCCTGTCCTGCTGGGAAATGAGAGAGAGGAAGAGGCCGTCCATCACGGCTCTTCCAACCGCGGGAATTATACCTTTGGGGGTAATCCGAAAATTGCGGTGGATCACAAGGTGCCGGATAAAGCCTTAATAACAGGGAGGTTATCTGATGTGTGATGAAGATAGGAGGATGAGAATAAACAACGGGCACCGCGAGGTGCCCGTTGCATGTCATCAGTGACGCAGCCCGGTGCCGCGGGAGATAAGCCACCAGGCGATACCGTAGAGGGCCACGATAAAGCCGATGATGATGAGGTAGGCGGTGCCGAGCGGCACGTCGGAGATGCCGAGGAAGCCGTAACGGAACGCGTTCACCATGTAGATGATGGGGTTCACCTGGGAGACGCCCTGCCAGAAGGGGGGCAGCAGGCTGATGGAGTAGAACACCCCGCCCAGATAGGTGAGCGGCGTCAGCACGAAGGTGGGGATGATGCTGATGTCGTCGAAGGTCTTGGCAAACACCGCGTTGATAAGGCCACCCAGCGAGAAGAGGATGGCGGTCAGCAGCACGGTCACGCAGACGCTGAACAGATGGTGGATCTGCAGCGGCACGAAGAAGAGCGACACCAGGGTGACGATAAGGCCGACGCAGAGGCCGCGCGCCACGCCACCGCCCACGTAACCGGCGATGATGACGTAGTTGGGCACCGGTGCCACCAGCATCTCCTCGATATTGCGCTGGAACTTGGCGCTGAAGAAGGAGGAGGCAACGTTGGAGTAGGAATTGGTGATCACCGACATCATGATGAGGCCGGGCACGATGAACTCCATGTAAGTGAAACCGCCCATGTCACCGATGCGCGAACCGATCAGGTTGCCGAAGATGACGAAGTAGAGGCTCATGGTGATGGCCGGTGGCACCAGGGTCTGGATCCAGATGCGGGTAAAGCGGCTCACCTCCTTGGCCAGAATGCTCTTGAAGGCGATGTAGTAGATGGCCAGATTCATGCTTTTCTCCCCTCTTCGACCAGATTGACGAACAGCTCTTCCAGCCGGTTGGCCTTGTTGCGCATGCTCACGACCTGCACCTGCTGGTTCGACAGCTGCTCGAACAGGCTGTTGAGTGACTGGCTCTTGTCGAGATCCACCTCGAGGGTGCGCTCATCCTGCATGCGGCCGTTGAACTCTGGCACCTCAGGTACGGCAGAACCTGGCGCAAGGTCGAGCAGGAAGGTCTCGCGACCCAGCTTGCCCAGCAGATTCTTCATGCTGGTGTTCTCGATCAGACGCCCCTTGTCGATGATGCCGATGTTGCGGCAGAGCATCTCGGCCTCTTCCAGATAGTGGGTGGTGAGGATAATGGTGACACCCTGTTCGTTGAGATCCTTGAGAAAGGTCCACATGGAGCGGCGGATCTCGATATCGACCCCGGCGGTCGGTTCATCGAGGATCAGCAGTTTGGGCTCGTGCATCAGGGCGCGGGCGATCATCAGGCGACGCTTCATACCGCCGGAGAGGGTGCGGGCAGGCATGTCGCGCTTCTCCCACAGATCGAGCTGGCGCAGGTACTTCTCGGCGCGGATCTTGGCTTCCGCCTTGGGCACGCCGTAGAAACCGGCCTGATGGGTGACAATCTGGATCACCTTCTCGAACTGGCTGAAGTTGAACTCCTGCGGCACCAGTCCGAGCTGGGCCTTGGCCTGTTCGAGATCGCTGTCGATGTCGTAGCCAAATACCTTCACCTTGCCAGCGCTCTTGTTCACCAGCGAGCTGATGACGCCGATGGTGGTGGATTTGCCCGCGCCGTTCGGGCCTAGCAGGGCGAAGAAATCCCCCTGCCTGACGGTAAGATCGATGCCTTTAAGGGCTTCGACGCCCCCCTGATAGGTCTTTTTCAGGCCGCTGATTTCCAGTGCGTTCATTGCAACCTCTATGATGGTTGAATCCGGCTCGATACAGAAAAGGCGGCCAAGGCCGCCTGCACAGAGTAAAGGGCGCAAGGCCGCTTCACCCGTGATATTCCTGAACCTGGCTTACTCCTGGGGTACCACTTTGCCGATAAACGGCAGGTTGCGGTACTTCTGGGCATAGTCGATGCCACAGCCGACCACGAATTCGTCCGGAATGGCGAAGCCAATCCAGTCGACCGGCACCTGCACTTCGCGGCGGGAGGGTTTGTCCAGCAGGGTGCAGATGGCCAGGGATTTCGGCTCGCGCAGGGAGAGGATCTCGCGCACCTTGTTGAGGGTGTAACCGGTGTCGATGATGTCTTCCACGATCACCACATCCTTGCCCTTGATGTCGTCGTCCAGGTCTTTGAGGATGCGGACGTCACGGGTGCTGTGCATGCCGGAGCCGTAGCTGGAGGCGGTCATGAAGTCCAGGGTGATGGGCAGCTTGCACTGGCGGCAGAGGTCGGCCAGGAAGATGCAGGAACCGCGCAGCAGCGCAATCATCACGACTTCGTCAGAACCCTGATAGCGGGCGGTGATCTCTTCACCCAATTTGGCGATCCGGGCGGCTACTTCAGCCTCGGAGATCATCACCTCGACGGTGTGTTTCATCACTTACTCCCATAAGGCCAAAGGGGATTTGGCCGTTCATGAATATCAAAACCGATGATTCTACCACTCATGTTGAAGGGTGCTAGAGATACGTGGTGCTTTTATCGGCTTATTTTAATTGATAGAGTTAGCAGGCACTCAGGCATGATTAGTTAAAATACTATAAACACCATAATCAATAACTATTAGATGATAAAAACTATGGAACCACGCGCAGAAATAAGACGTCGTACCCGGCTGTCGCCGGAAGCTCGTCGCTCCCAATTGATGGAATGTGCCATCGAGGTGTTCTCCCGTCGCGGCATTGGCCGTGCAGGTCACGCCGAGATAGCCGAACAGGCCAAGGTCTCTGTGGCTACCGTCTTCAACTATTTCAACACCCGCGAGGAGTTGGTAGATGAGGTGCTGGCCGAGATCGAACGCTTTGTGAACCAGATGCTGTCGCAGGCATACGGTGACCAGGGCTCCATTTTCGACAAGATCCAGCGTCATGTACGCCTCTCTGTCGATGCCGCCTACGATCAACCGGATTATGCCGGTATCTGGCTGGAGTGGAGCTCATCGGTTCGGGAAGAGGTATGGCCCCGCTATACCCGGCTGCTCGATCACTGCCTTGAGCTGATCGCCAGCGAGCTGCAAACCGCCATGGATGCAGGGGAGATCACCAGCGTGCTGTCAGCACAGGATCTGGCCCGCTCTTTGACCGGTTTTGGCTATGTGATGATGCAGATGATCAATCAACCTCAGCGCCCGGCGCGCCAAGAGGTGACTGATTTCCTGTTCAAGTACGTGACGGCGCCAATTCAGGCTCGCTAACACGGCTTAACGAAAAAACGGCGTCACTCATTGAGTGGCGCCGTTTTTTTATGGCCGGATATGGCGGTCAGCTCAGTGGTGGCCATAGCCCCAGCGGTGGGTCAACTCATGCTCGACACCGAGATGATCGAGGATGCGGGCGACCATAAAGTCCACCAGATCGGCGATGCTTTTCGGCTCATGATAGAAACCGGGGGCGGCAGGCATGATGGTCACCCCGAGCCGCGCCAGTTTCAGCATGTTCTCCAGATGGATCGCCGAGAAGGGGGTTTCGCGGGGCACCAGGATCAGCTGGCCACGCTCCTTGAGCACCACATCCGCTGCCCGCTCCAGCAGGTTGTCCGAGGTGCCGTTGGCAATGGCCGAGACGGTGCCCATGGAGCAGGGGCAGACCACCATCTGTTTGGGCGCGGCCGAACCGGAGGCCACCGGCGAGAACCACTCCTCCTTGCCGCAGGCGACAATCTGCCCCTCCTTGGCGCCATATTGGCGACAGAGATAGGCAGAGAGCTCTTTCGGCGAGCCCGGCCAATCCTGCTGCTGCTCGGTCTTGAGTACCACACGAGCCGCCGAGGAGGCGAGCAGGTAGACCCGATAGTCCGCCTGCACCAGACACTGGAGCAGGCGCAGGGCGTAGGGGGCGCCGGAGGCGCCGGTCAGCGCCAGGGTGATCGCTTTGTTCATAGTTCGCCGTGGTAATCCTTGAGGCGGGCGATCAGCTTGTCATGAATGCCACCGAAGCCGCCGTTGCTCATGATCAGAATATGGTCGCCATCGCGGCTCTCGGCCACCAGCCGGTTGATCAGGGTCTCCAGATCATTGAATACCTTGGCCGGTCGGGTCATATGGGCGGTCACCTCGCCGAGATCCCAGCCGATGTTGGGCGGCTGGAAGAAGAACACCTCGTCGGCGCCATCGAAGCAGCCAGCCAGCTCCTCCTTGTGAACCCCCAGCTTCATGGTGTTGGAGCGCGGCTCCAGCACCGCCAGAATGCGGGCCTCGCCCACTTTGGCGCGCAGGCCGCCGAGGGTGGTCTCGATGGCGGTGGGGTGGTGGGCGAAGTCGTCATAGACGCTGATGCCCGCTACCTCACCCTTGAGCTCCATCCGCCGCTTGGGGGATTTGAATTGGCAGAGGGCGGCGATGCCATGCTCTACCATGACACCGGCGTGGCGGGCAGCGGCGATGGCCATCAGGCCATTGTTGACGTTGTGCTCGCCGATGCACTCCCAGTGCACCTCGCCCTGTTTTTCACCATCCAGCCACACCTCGAAGGCGGAGCCGTCATCGGCCAGCTTGACCGCCTGCCACTTGGCGTCGTCCTGACCTACCAGCTCCACTTCGCTCCAGCAGCCCATCTTGCGCACGGCGGTGAGGTTGTCATCGGCTTGCGGGAACAGCACTCGGCCGTTGCTCGGCACGGTGCGCATCAGGTGGTGGAACTGGCGCTGGATCGCGGCGAGATCCGGGAAGATGTCCGCGTGGTCGAACTCCAGATTGTTCATCACCAGGGTGCGCGGGTGGTAGTGGACGAACTTGGAGCGTTTGTCGAAGAAGGCGCAGTCATACTCGTCCGCTTCGATGACGAAGAAGGGGGCGGAGCCGAGACGGGCCGAGACCGGGAAGTTGCCCGGCACGCCGCCAATAAGGAAACCGGGCTCCAGTTTGGCGTACTCCAGCACCCAGGCCAGCATGCTGGCGGTGGTGGTCTTGCCGTGGGTGCCGGCTACGGCCAGCACCCAGCGATCTTGCAGCACGTGCTCCAGCAGCCACTGGGGGCCGGAGATGTAGGGCAGATTGCGGTCCAGCACATATTCAACACAGGGGTTGCCGCGGCTCATGGCGTTGCCAATCACCACCAGATCCGGCGCCGGATCGAGTTGGGAGGGGTCATAGCCTTCGGTCAGTTCGATGCCCTGTTGCTCGAGCTGGGTACTCATGGGGGGATAGACATTGGCATCCGAACCGGTTACCCGGTAACCAAGCTGTTTTGCCAACACCGCCAGACCACCCATAAAGGTGCCGCAGATCCCGAGAATGTGAATATGCATACCGCTTCCTTTCGCAGTAAAGGGAAGTGCGCATTCTAGGGGGTGTTGCGGTGGTGGCACAAGCCGCACTCATGGTGAGAGGCCCACAGATGCAGCACCGGAGGCAGAAATCTTGGCGCTGTTGGGATATGCGAGATTGGAATGGGCTGATGGGCTTTATTTGAGGCTTGATATTGTGTCGCACTTTCTTACAATTCTTCGGTTTTGTGACGCACTCTACAGTTTTACGATATCGCCCTTTTCCAAAGGAGAGTCCCCATGGGCAAGTTCCTGCTTTGCTATCTGGTCGGTGGTCTGGTGGCCATCAGTTGGGCTGCGCTGCCCGCTCACGGTCCCTGGGATCAGTGGGACCTCGCGATTTTTCATACCGTCAACGGCTGGCTCGGCCAGTCGGCTCTGTGGGCCGATCTGGTGGCCATCACCAATAACCGGCTGTTCGATCTGGCGGTGCTGGCCTGTATGGGGCTGATCCTGGCCCGCTGCTTCTTCGCCCGGGATTTGGCGGGTCGTCGCCAGCTGGTGGCGATGGGCATAGTGATGCTGCTGAGTGCACTGGTGATCAACCAGCTTGGTCACCGATTGCCGGTGGAGCGACCCAGCCCGACCCTGATGGTGGCCGATGCGCTGCGGGTGACCCAGATCAGCGCTATTCCGACCAAGGACTCTTCCGGTGACAGCTTCCCCGGGGATCACGCCCTGTTCCTGATGATCTTCGCCGGCTACGCCTTGCGCTATCTACCGCGCTGGGCGGGAGTCACCGCATTGCTGATGGTGCCGATCTTTTCCGCGCCGCGCATTCTGGCTGGCGCCCACTGGTTTACCGATGTCTACGTCGGCGCACTGGGGCTGGCGACCCTCTGTCTGCCCTGGTTGCTGCTGACCCCGCTGGCGGATCGGCTGATAGAGCGCATCGCCCCCCGATTGGCCCGTGTGCCGCTGCTGCGCAGTCAGACCCACTGATTGAACGTCGCAAAATAAAACGCCCCGACATGAAAATGTCGGGGCGTTTTGTTATCCACCCGCTAGATCATCAGCCTTGATAGCCGTTCGGGTTGTTGCTTTGCCAGCGCCAGGTATCGACCATCATCTGCTCCAGACCGCGCTCTGCCTGCCAGCCCAGCTCGGCACGGGCCAGCGTCGGCTCTGCCCAGCACTCGGCGATGTCGCCCGGGCGACGGGGTTTGATCTGGTAGGGAATGGGTCGGCCGCTGGCCGCTTCAAACGCCTTGACCATCTCCAGTACCGAGTAGCCCTGACCTGTGCCCAGGTTGTAGGTGAAGACGCCGGTGTCGCTCTTGATGCGCGCCAGTGCTTTCAGGTGGCCGATGGCGAGATCCACCACATGGATGTAGTCACGTACGCCGGTGCCATCCGGGGTCGGGTAGTCGTTGCCAAATACCCCCAGCTCCTTGAGCTTGCCGACACCCACCTGGCTGATATAGGGCAACAGGTTGTTGGGGATGCCGTTGGGATCTTCACCAATCAGGCCGCTCTCGTGGGCGCCGACCGGGTTGAAGTAACGCAGCAGTACGATAGCCCAGCGGGGATCGGATTTGGCGAGATCACGGAGGATCTCCTCCACCATCAGCTTGGAGCGACCATAGGGGTTGGTGGCGCTGGTGGGGAAATCTTCCCGCAGTGGTACCGAGGCGGGATCGCCATAGACAGTGGCCGAGGAGCTGAATACCAGCCGGAAAACTCCGGCCTTGGCCATCTCTTCGCACAGCACCAGAGTGCCGCTGATGTTGTTCTGGTAGTAGGTGAGCGGGATCTGGCTCGACTCCCCGACCGCCTTGAGGCCGGCGAAGTGGATGACCGATTCGATCTGGTGGTTGGCAAACAGCTGCTGCAGGCAGGCTCTGTCCAGCACATCCCCTTCGACGAAGATGACCGGCTTGCCGGTGATCCGTTCGACCCGCTTGAGTGACTCCGGTGAGGAGTTGGAGAGGTTGTCCAGCACCACCACCTGCTGCCCGACGTTCAAGAGTTCAACCAGGGTATGGGAGCCGATATAGCCGGCGCCCCCTGTAACCAGAATTGTCATTTTTTTATCCCGTCTTCGACTGAAACTGGGGCTGAGTCTACCTGCCCGACCCACTCGGGAAAAGCGTGAGATGCCAGGAACGAGCTTCAATAGTCGACGCTGACATCCCCGCTGGCGGTGCAGGAGCAGGCCAGAGCAACGCCGCTCTCCAGATCCTGCGCACTCAGGGTCATCACGCTCTGGCGCTCGATGTCACCTGTGGTGGTGCAACGACAGCTGCCACATACCCCGGCGCGGCAAGCGGCCATTATGGTTTCGCCCGCCGCTTCCAGTGCCGCCAGCAGGGTCTGACCCGGCAGGATCTTCACCTTTTTGCCGCTCTTTTTCAGGGTCAGCCAGAAGTGGTCGCTGGTGGTCGTGGCTGGCTCTACGGGAGGAAGACCGAAGGACTCCTGATGCAGCTGCTCCTGCGGCAGTCCCAGTTCGGCCAGCATGGTTTTGACCGCCGCCATATAGGGTGCCGGGCCACAGAGATAGACGTGGCGTTCGCGCAGATCCGGGGCCAGTTCGGCCAGCATGGCGGGGGTGAGTCGGCCAATCCAGGGGTGATCTGCTGGGGCCCCTTCCAGTATCAGGGCATGCCGTACACCGGGGTGCGCTTCGGCCAATGCAGCCAAGTCATCTGCGAAGATCACATCTGCTGGCGAGCGGGCGCTATGGATAAAGCGAATATCGGCATCCGGCCGTTTGGCGAGCTCGTCTCGCAGCATGGCCCACATGGGGGTGATGCCGGAACCGGCGCTCAAGAGCAGTGGTCGTTCGCAGGGCAAGGCGGTTAGGTTGAAGTCGCCAAAGGGACCATCCACCCGGATCTCGTCGCCCACTTGCAGGGTCTGGTGCAGATGGCGAGAGACCCGTCCCACATACTTGATAGTCACTTGCCAGCAGGCATCCTGCGGGCTGGAGGAGAGGGTATAGGCGCGGCACTCCGGCTGGCCGTCGATCTCGGTGTGCAGGGTGATGCACTGGCCTGCCAGCACGGGAGGGAGGCTGCCGGAAAACGGCACCAGCTGCCAGCTCACTACGTCGTGGGTGTTCTGTTGGCGGCCAATGCAGGTGAGCGTGAGAGAGGTCATCACAAGGCTCCTTAGGTTTGAAACGGTTCGAAAAACGTCTGGTGAAAAAGCCGGGTCCAGAAAAAAGGCGAGCCGGGCGGCTCGCCAAACGCTTACAACATGCGGTACCGATCAGGCCGCCAGGATCTCGGCCAAGTCAGCCTCGGCCGTGGTGGTCCCTTTCAGACCGAACTGCTCTTCCAGCACCTTGAGCAGGGCCGGGGTGAGGAAGGCGGGGGCGGTCGGGCCGGTACGAATATCCTTCACCCCGAGGGAGAGCAGGGTGAGCAGAATAACGATGGCTTTTTGCTCGAACCAGGAGAGCACCAGCGTCAGCGGCAGATCGTTGACCCCGCACTCGAACGCCTCGGAGAGTGCCAGCGCCAACTGAATGGCGGAGTAGGCATCGTTGCACTGGCCCACGTCCAGCAGACGCGGAATGCCGCCGATGTCGCCAAAATCGAGCTTGTTGAACTTGTATTTGCCGCAGCCCAGGGTGAGCAGCAGGCTGTCGCGCGGCGCCGCCTTGGCAAACTCGGTGAAGTAGGCGCGCTCGGCCTTGTCGCCGTCACAGCCACCCACCAGGAAGAAGTGGCTGATCTCTCCGGCTTTGACCTTCTCAATCACCGCGGGGGCGGCCTGCATCAGGGCGTTGCGGGCAAAGCCGATGGTGATGAAGTGCTCGAGCTCTGTGTGTTTGAAGCCTTCCAGCGCTTGCGCCTTGGCGATCACGGCGGAGAAATCATCCCCCTCCAGATGAGTGACGCCCGGCCAGCCGACGATGGAGCGGGTGAAGATACGATCCGAGTAGTTGCCCACATTCGGGTCGATGATGCAGTTGGAGGTCATCACCACGGCGCCCGGGAAGTTGGCAAACTCCTTCTGCTGGTTCTGCCAGGCGGAGCCGTAGTTGCCCACCAGATGGGGGTACTGCTTGAAGAAGGGGTAGGCCAGCGCGGGCAGCATCTCGCCGTGGGTGTAGACATGAATGCCGGCCCCCTTGGTCTGCTCCAGAATGAGCTTGAGATCCATCATGTCGTGGCCGGAGACCAGAATGCACTTGCCGGGGATGGGGGTGACGCGTACCTGGGTCGGCTCCGGATGGCCGAAGGCGCTGGTTTCACCCAGATCCAGCATCTCCATGATTTTGAAGTTGAGCTGACCGATCTCCATGGCGCAGCTGAACAGCCGACCCATTTCGCTCGGGTCTGTGCTGAGCCAGCTCATGATGCGGTGGAATTCGGCGGCCACCTCGTCACTCTGCTGATCCAGCACCCGGGCGTGCTCCATGTAGGCGGCGGCGCCCTTGAGGCCGTAGAGACAGAGCAGACGCAGCCCCATGATGTCTTCGTTCACCTCGCTCTTGCCCCGATTGGGGGCGGCTGGTGCGGCATGGGCAAGTTGTTCCAGCAGTTCGGCACCGGGTTCGAAGTAAGCGGACTGTGGCAAGTCGTTGACCTGCACCGCCATGGCGGTCAGACGATCGGCTAACTGCTGGCGATAGGCGAGGGCCTGATTGACGTAGGCCACGATGCGATTCGAGTCGAAGTTGACGTTGGTGAGGGTGGCGAAGAAGGCCTTGGGCACGAAAGCATCGACCTCGCGATCTATGATGCCTTGCTCGCGGGCGGCCAGCGCCCAGGCGCTGAGCCCCTGCAGGGTGTAGATCAGCACATCCTGCAGATCCGAGGTTTCCGCCGTCTTGCCGCACATACCTTGTGCGTAGGCACAGCCGTTGCCTGCCGGGGTACGAATTGTCTGTTCACATTGCACACAAAACATCATGCCTCTCCTAATTGGACATTTCAGTTGTCTGTTTTGTGGTGATTCTATTCCTCTCGCGAAAAACTTAATAGGTATTCAATTTGCCAATTAAGATTCCCTTGATGCAGATCAAAAACAAAAAAAGCCGCCCAAACAGGGCGGCAAGCGGGTGGATAAAAGGAGAGACAACTCAGGTTTGCAACAGAACATAACAATCAGACGGATTGGGCCGTGGTCTGGTCAGGAGCTTTCGGCCCGGTACTTACTCAAGCCAGCATACGTACGCTGTAGCTGGCTTGGTTCACTATCAGGCCAGATAAGCGCGCAGCATCCAGACCAGTTTTTCCTGCTGCTGCACATAGTCGGAGAGGATGGAGGCAGTGCCCTCATCACCGGCTTCGGCGGCCTGGCCCAGAATACGACGCTGGGCGACCAGCAGTTCGCGGAAGCTCTCCAGCAGGGATTCGACACAGGCGCGGCCATCGCGAAGCCCCTTTTGCTCTGGGATGGCAGAGACTTTCAGGTAGTCACTGAAGCTGTGCATCGGCACGCCATCCAGGGTCAGGATCCGCTCGGCCAGTGCATCGACTTTCAGCAGCAGGTCGTTGTAAATCTCTTCAAATTTCAGGTGCAGTTCGAAGAACTGGTTGCCACGGATATTCCAGTGGAAGCCGCGCACGTTCATGTAGAGGATCTGGTAGCTGGCCAGCAATTTGTTCAACTCGGCTGCCAGGGCTTGTGATTGAGCAGTATCAAGACCAATCGGGCTTTTCATCATTCACCTCCAGATTTGGAAATCGGTTTTAAATTCTCTTTCGGAACGCAGTCAGAATAACGCCTTGCAAAATGCAGGGACAATTGCTTGTGCCTAACTGTTTGATAGCTAACGGCTATCAAACAGTACGCAGCAACGGGGGCAATGGATGAGGATTAGGGGAAGTATTTTTCGAGCAGCGCCATCAGGATGGCCTGACACTCGCGGTCCGGTTTGCTATCGACCTTGCTGGCGCGAAAGTGGAGCTGAAAGGCGCCCATGACGGCGCGGCTCTGCTCATCCCACTGGCCGCTCCGGGGCAGACCATAGCCATAGCGGGCCAACTGCTGCTGCCACATGGCCGCATCCCAATAGGGCAAGGGACTGGCCAGCAACTCGGCCACCCGACCTTCATCGGGCCAGGCACCGACCCCGTACGTCAGATATAGCTGGCGCCAGGGGAAGTGGGGGCCGGGATCTTGCTTACGCTCGGGGGCGACGTCGCTGTGAGCCAGCACCTGGGTCGGCGGGATCCGGTAACGGTCGACCAGCTTGCGGCTGAGGGCGCCGACGGCAGCAATCTGCTGCGGGGTATAGGGTTGCCAGCGGCGCGCATCGGGGGCCAGCGGCTCATCTTCTGCTGGATAGCCGAGGTTGACGATCTCGATGCCAAGGGAGCTGGCATTGAGCCCGGCATATTGGTGCCAGCGGCTGCGTCCCGCATGCCAGGCGCGCGCGTTGTCCGGCACCAGCTGATAGACGGTGAGTGGTGTTTCGTGGCTGTCGCGGGGGATCAGGTAGTGGGCGCTCACCTTGTGCTCCGGCTCGGTCAGCAGGCGCAGGGAGTTGGCATCGTCTTCGTCGGTGTAGTGGAGGATCAGAAAGGCGATCCGCTCATTCTGGTTGGCGCTCTGATGGCGGGTAGAGAGCTGGTATTCGGACGGAGTACAACCACCCAGCAGAAGAACCAGTGGTAGAAATAAGAGGGGAAGAAGAGAGCGCCAGCGCCATCCCCCTGCCGCAGCCAGGCTGCTGAACGTGGGAGGAGTGAGTCGCTGGCACATGTCGAAGGCCCTGTCTGGTCAGTCGCGCGGCTGGTTAGCTGCGGTATTTGGCCGTGAGACCAATCAGGAAGTTGCGCAGGATCTGATCCCCGCAATCCTGATAGTGCTTGTGATCCTTGGAGCGGAACAGGGCACTGAGCTCGGACTTGGAGAGGTTGAAGTCGGCGAGCTTGAGGGTACCGAGCATGTCCTCTTCCTTGAAGTTGAGACCGATGCGCAGCTTGCGCAGGATCATATTGTTGTTGATCCGGTTCGGGATCACCTGGGCCGGTGCATCTTCCCGCACGCCGCGGCGGGCGATGATGAAACCGTCGAGGAACTGGCTCAGGGCCGAGTCGGGACAGGCGACATAGCCTGCCTCTTGCTCTTCACCTTCCGCCGCCTCTTTCATCAACCAGCTGTGCAGCTGGGCGTGAGTGACCGTCAGGTTGCCCTTGGCAAACATCTCGACCATCTGGTCGTTGCTGATGGTGAGGGCGTAGCGCAGACGGCGCAGAATATCGTTGTTGGTCATGCTGACTCCTGTGTAAACGGCGCAACTTTACCATCTGGCGGCCCTCGCGTCAGAAAAAGCGGGGGCCAATACAGTTCAGGTCAAGCTCATCAAGCCTTGCCGAGATAGCGGGGCGCCTCCTGGCGCACCAGTTCCAGCGCATCTTGCAGCTCCAGCAGCTCGGGTTCCAGCTCGCTGACCGGCACGCCGTCACGCAGCTGTTGCTCCAGCTGGGAGAGCAGCCGTTGCAGTCCCGGCACCCCGGAATAGGCACAGCCACCGTTGAGGCGATGGAGCTGGGCCAGCACCTCGCTATCTTCAATTTCGCCAGCCAGCGCGCTATCCAGCACAGGTTCCACTTCGTCGAAACTGGCCAGCAGCATGGTCAGCATCTCTCTGGCGAGATGCTCTTTCCCCGCCGCTTGCCGCACCGCCAGTGCCCAGTCGATCTGTTGGGCACCATTATTCTGGTGGCGGCGATGGGCAAAGTCGGTGATGAGCTGGGCCAGCATGCTCTCGTCGATGGGCTTGGCCAGATAGTCGTCCATCCCCTGCCGGATCAGCCGCTCCCGTTCGCCGGGGATGGCGTGGGCGGTCACCGCCACGATCGGGGTGGTGGTGTTGAGGGACTGGTTGCGGATCGCCTGGGTGGCACTGATGCCATCCATGATCGGCATCTGGATATCCATGAAGATGATGTCGAACGGCTGGCTCTGGGCCTGCTTGACCGCCTCCTTGCCGTTTTTGCACACCACCACCTGACTCACCATCTCCTTGAGCATGGCGGCGATCAGCTTGAGGTTGGCGGCGTTGTCGTCCACCGCCAGCACCTTGATCGGCTGCAACTGGCGCGGCGCAGGCTGAGCAGGCAGCTTCTGGCGGCTCGATTCCGGCGAGAGCAGGGCGTGCAGTAGCTTGCGGTGGTTGACCGGTTTGGAGAGACAGTGCTGGGCGCCATGGGCCAGCATCGCTTCATAGAGCGCCGGCTCGTGGCTGCTGAGCAGTACTATGGTGTTCTGCTGCTGGCCGTTCAGTTTGTCGAGACGGCCGAGCACTTGCTGCGGCGTATGCAGGGTGCTGCTGCCGATGATCACCATCTCCTGCTCGCTCATCTCGGGCCAGGGATCATCGCTAGTCAGTGGGTGCACGTCGAGGTGCCACTCCGCCAACAGGGCGAGCAGGGAGGCTTGCGCAAAGGGATCCGGCTCCAGCAGCCAGAGCCGTTTGCCACGGATCCGATCCAGCGGCAGTTGATCGGTCTGGGGCAGGGGTGAGACCTCCACATCCAGACTGAAGGAGAAGATGGAGCCCTTGCCGAGCTCCGATTCGAAACGGATCTGGCCGCCCATCTGCTGCACCAGCTTCTGGGTGATAACGAGGCCCAAACCCGTGCCGCCATAACGGCGGGAGATGGAGGAGTCGGCCTGATTGAAGGCCTGGAACAGCTGATGTTGCTGCTCCTGGGAGATGCCGATGCCGGTATCGCGGATCTGGACGTTGAGCCTCACCTTGTGGTTGCCACTGCCGGTCTGCTCGATATGAACATCCACGTTGCCCTGTTCGGTGAACTTGATGGCGTTGCCGGTGAGGTTGGTCAGCACCTGTTGCAGACGCATGGGGTCGCCGGTGAGGTAGTCCGGCACATCGGCATCCACCCGCAGGGAGAGTTCCAGCTGCTTGTCGTGGGCGCTGGGGCCGAGCAGGTGCATGGTCTCGTTGAGGGTGTCGCGCAGGCTGAACGGGATATGTTCCAGCTGCAGCTTGCCCGCTTCCAGCTTAGAGAAGTCGAGGATGTCGTTGATGATGCCAAGCAGGTTGCGCGCCGATTTCTCGATGGTCTGCATGTAGTCGGTCTGGCTCGGGGTCAGGCTGGTTTTCAGCAGCTGGCGGGTAAAACCGATGACCCCGTTGAGCGGGGTACGCAATTCGTGGGACATGTTGGCCAGAAACTCCGACTTGACCCGCGCCGCCTCTTGCGCCCGTTTCTTGGCCATGTCGAGTTCGACGTTCTGGATCTCGATCTGCTCCAGCGTTTCGCGCAAGTCAGAGGTGGCCTGATCGATATTCTGCTGCATCTCTTCGTGATATTCGGAGAGCGCCTTGGCCATGGCGTTGATGCCGTTTTTCAGCATATCCAGCTCGCCGGTGAGCTGGCCGCTGACCCGGGTATCGAGCCGCCCCTCCCTGATTTTGTGCACCGCCTGCACCATGTTGGTGATGGGCTGGGTCACGCTCTTGACCAGACGGAAGCCAAACAGGGTACTGAAGGCGACCCCGATGAGCACCATGATCACCGCAAAGAAGGTGTCGCGGTACTGCAGCAGCATGGCCCTGTCGGTCGCCATCTGCATCGAGATGTAGCCGATCATCGGCGGCTCTACATCGCTGGGCAGCGGGAAGCCATCCAGACTGGTTTCAGCCTGGATCGGTGTGCGCAAAATGATGTCGTCCCCCTGAAACGTCACGCTGGTCAGATCCGGAATGGGCTCGCCATCGGGCAGCCTGAGCCGGGTGAAATCCCGGTGATAGTTCGAGGTAACGAACAGCTGGTTGTCTTGGGTGAAAACCGCGATGGACTTGATGAAGGGGGAGTTCTTGCGATGGGTCAGACCTATCAGCCGCTTGAGGGATTCGCGACTGTGCTGGGTCATCCCGTATTCACTGGCGATCGCCAGCGGTTCGATAATGTTGATCCCCTGATCAATGAGGTTGTTTTCCAGCTGCTGGTAGCGGTGGAAGGTGAAGTAACCGGCCATCAGGCCACCGATGATCAGGGTTGGCAGGATGGTGAAGGCGAGAACGCGTGCTCTCAGGCCATATTTGGTCATACGAACAGGCCACCAGTGAACAGGGTTGGCGATAGGGTTGATGGCAATACACGGGCTCTGTGGCCGTATTTGGTCATACTATTATTCTTGTGGGACAATACCCGGCAGCAGATTCCACAATCATGACATAGCCACCTATAGGCACCAAGTTTTATGGCCCAGTTTTTCAAGCCCCAAAAGAAGTCCACCCAGCTCCAACGCATTGAATTTACGATAGACACCCTCGATCACCACTGCGTCGGTATCGGTCGCCATCAGGGCAAGGCGATCTTCGTCGAAGGGGCACTGCCCGGCGAGACCGTCAAGGCACGCATCACCGAAGAGAAAAAGCAGTATGGTCACGCCGCCTTGCAGCAGGTGGTGACCCCGGCGGCCAATCGTATCGCCCCCTTTTGCGGCCACTATCGCGAGTGCGGCGGTTGCAGTGCCCAGCACATGTCGGTTGCCGATCAGCAAGCCGCCAAGGCGGCGGGACTGGTCAGCCTGTTCGAGCGGTTGGGCAACATCAAGGCGCCGGCGCTGGAGCCGGTACTGACCGGTGAAGATCGTGCCTACCGCCGGGTCTGTCGTCTGGCCATCAAATTTGACAAGAACGGTCGCTGCACCCGGGTCGGTTTCCGCCGTCGCAACAGCAACGATCTGGTGGAAATCGAAGGGTGCCCTGTGCTGGCTGAGCCGCTCTCTGCGCTGATTGCCCCGCTGCGTGAGTGCCTCAATCGCCTCAAGAGCCAGCGCGAGCTGGGCCATGCGGAGCTTATCCAGGCCGAGCAGGGGATCATGATGCTGCTGCGTCACACCGGCCGCCCCAATGAGGCGGATCGCGCCCTGCTGGTGGAGTTTGCAAAAGCACAGGGGATCGACCTCTACCTGCAGGCGGCGGATGATCGCATCGAAGCGCTGCAGCAACATTTTTCTCCATCCTACTCGCTGGATGGCCTGTCTCTTGCATTTGCTCCCGGTGATTTCATTCAGGTCAACGGCCCCATCAACCAGAGCATGGTTGAGCAGGCGCTGACATGGCTCGGGGCGAGCAAGGATGACAAGGTGCTCGATCTCTTCTGCGGTATCGGCAACTTCACCCTGCCGCTGGCCCGTCAGGCTCGCGAAGTGGTGGGTGTCGAAGGTGAACTGGCCATGGTGCAGCGGGCCGAAGAGAACGCCCGTCGCAACGGCATCACCAATGCCCGTTTCTACAAGGCCGACCTGAGCGATGACATCGTCGGCATGTCCTGGGCGCGGGAAGGGTTTGATCTGGTACTGCTGGATCCGGCTCGTCCCGGCGCGCTGGAAGTGATGGGACACGTCGTGAAACTTTCACCCAAGCGGGTGGTCTACGTCTCCTGTAACCCAGTCACCCTGGCGCGGGACAGTCAGGTGCTGGTGAAAGGGGGTTACCGTCTGGTGCGCCTCGGCATGCTCGACATGTTCCCTCACACCGGTCATCTGGAGTCCATGGCGCTGTTTGAACGGGAGTAAATGACTCATCAGCTCGGCGATGCCGGATAGGTCATCCGGCATGTTCGTTACTCTTTGAGCAGGTGTGTATATGAAGTAATCCTGCTCATCGGTACGGCGATGCGGATATGTAATCTGGCATGTCTGCGGCTGTTTGAGCTGGTGTGATTGGGGTAATCTAGACCCTCGTCGTTCGGCAGGGCCTGTTGGTGCGCTCTATTGTCTTTCTGGACAATATGCCTTGAAAAGTGCGCTGGATATCCCCATTTGAGGCAATCTCATGAGGGGGGAAAGTGACAGCTTTCGGCCCGATAATTTAAAGGATTGATACCATGGTTGCGGTTCGCGATATTCATTTGAAAGACAACTTCACCCTGGAAGAGTGGGTCAGCTCGCTCTCCTTGAGTGACAGTGAAAAGGATCAGCTGCGAACCGTCTATCAGTATTGTCTGACGCTCGGTGACGAGGCGCTGACCAGCAAGCTGCTGGTGCGTGGCATCGAAATGGTGGGCATCCTGCAGATGCTCAGCATGGATATCGGCACTCTCAAAGCGGCCATCATCTACCCCTTCGTCGAAGCCGGCCTCATCAGCCAGGAGCGGATGGACGAGGACTTCGGCTCCAAGATCGCCAAGCTGGTGGAAGGGGTGCTGGAGATGGAAGCCATCCGCTCCCTGCAGACCCTCCATCGCAGCGAAACCTCGCCGGAGCAGGTCGACAACGTACGTCGCATGTTGCTCGCCATGGTCGAGGATGTGCGCGCCGTGGTGATCAAGCTGGCGGAGCGGATCGCCTGCCTGCGGGAAGCTAAGACGGCAGATGAAGAGACCCGGGTGCTGATGGCCCAGGAGATCACCAATATCTATGCACCGCTCGCCAACCGTCTGGGTATCGGCCAGCTCAAGTGGGAGCTGGAAGATCTCGCCTTCCGTTACCTGCACCCGGATACCTACAAACAGATCGCCAAGCAGCTCGACGAGAAGCGGCTCGACCGCGAGCGCTACATCCGCGAGTTTGTGCAATCCCTGCGTAATGGCCTGAAAGAGGCGGGAGTTGACGCCGAGGTGTACGGTCGGCCGAAACACATCTACAGCATCTGGCGCAAGATGCAGAAGAAGCACCTCGAATTCAACGAGTTGTTCGACGTGCGCGCGGTGCGGGTAGTGACCAAGCGGCTGCAGGATTGCTATGCGGCGCTCGGTATCGTGCATACCCAGTTCCACCACATTCCTCGCGAGTTTGACGACTATGTCGCCAACCCCAAACCCAACGGCTATCAGTCGATCCACACCGTAGTGGTGGGGCCGGAGGGCAAGACGGTCGAGATCCAGATCCGTACCGACCAGATGCATCAGGACGCCGAGCTCGGCGTCGCGGCGCACTGGCGCTACAAGGAAGGGGCACAGGCTGGCGGCAAGGCCAACACCTTCGAAGACAAGATCGAGTGGCTGCGCAAGCTGCTCGCCTGGCAGGAAGATCTCTCCGAGAGCGGCTCCCTGCTGGAAGATCTGCGCAGTCAGGTGTTCGAGGACAGGGTCTACGTCTTCACCCCGAAAGGGGATGTCATCGACCTGCCGGCGGGCGCCACCCCGCTCGATTTTGCCTATCACGTCCACAGCATGATCGGTCACCGTTGCATCGGCGCCAAGATTGACGGCCGCATCGTGCCGTTCACCTACGCGCTGCAGACCGGCGATCAGGTGGAGGTGATCACCCAGAAAGAGCCCAACCCGAGCCGCGACTGGATGAACCCCAACGCCGGCTTCCTGCGCTCCAGCCGGGCGCGGGCCAAGGTGGCGACCTGGTTTAGAAAACTGGATCGGGACAAGAATATCGTGGCCGGTCGCGAGCTGTTTGAGAAGGAGCTGGATCGCCACAACCTCAGCATGTCCAAGATCGACAAGGGCAACATGCTGCGCCGCTTCAATCTGGAGAGCACCGACGATCTGCTGGCCGGTATCGGCAGCGGCGATATCCGCATCAACCAGGTGCTCAACTATCTCGACACCTGTTACAACAAGCCGACGGCGGAAGAGGAAGATCGCCGCCTGTTGGAGAAGCTGGAGCAGAAGGCCAATGCGCCGATGCGCCACAAGCCCAAAGACCATATCGTGGTGGAAGGGGTCGGCAACCTGATGACCCATATCGCCCGCTGCTGCCAGCCCATTCCGGGGGACTCCATTCAGGGCTTTATTACCATGGGGCGCGGCGTATCCATTCACCGGGAAGATTGCGAGCAGCTCAAGGAGCTGTCACGTCGCAACCCTGAGCGGCTGATCGATGCGGTGTGGGGGGAGAACTACTCCGGCGGCTACGGCCTCACCATCAGGATCATCTCCAACGATCGCTCCGGCCTGCTGCGCGATATCACTACCGTGCTGGCCAACGAGAAGATCAATGTGATGGGGGTGCGCTCACGCTCCAACGTGCGCGAGCAGACCGCGGAGATCGACATGGAGCTGGAGATTTACAACATCAACGCCTTCAACCGGGCGTTGGCCAAGCTCAGTCAGCTCAACGATGTGATCAGCGCCAAGCGGCTTTGATATCGAACCGACCGGCCCCAGTGGCCGGTCTGCATTTACGACCCTTTTTGAACGAATTGAAAGCGAATATCCCATGTCCCAACGTTACGATCTGCCCCAACTGCTCGACATCATGGCTCGCCTGCGCGATCCGCAAAACGGCTGTCCCTGGGATCTGAAACAGGACTTCCAGAGCATAGTGCCGCACACCCTGGAAGAGGCCTACGAAGTGGCCGATGCCATCGAAACCGAGGATTGGCAGGGGCTGAAAGGGGAGTTGGGCGACCTGCTGTTTCAGGTGGTGTTTTACGCCCAGCTGGGTAAAGAGCGGGGCTTGTTCGACTTCGCCGATATCGTCGATACGGTGAGTGAAAAGCTCATTCGCCGTCATCCCCACGTTTTTTCCGATGCAGACCTTGGCGACGAGAAAGCGGTAAAAGCGAACTGGGAAGCGGAAAAGGCCAAAGAGCGAGCGGCCCTCGACAAAGAGAGTGTGCTGGACGATATCCCGCAGGCGCTGCCTGCCCTGACTCGCGCCGCCAAAATTCAGAAACGCTGCGCCACCGTCGGTTTTGACTGGAAGACGCTGGGGCCTGTGGTGGACAAGATCCACGAAGAGATCGACGAGGTGATGGAAGAGGCATTGATGGCCGATGTGGACGAGGCGCGGGTGAGCGACGAGCTCGGCGACCTGCTGTTTGCCACCGTCAATCTGGTGCGTCATCTGGGCAAGGATCCGGAGCAGGTACTGCGAGGTGCCAATGCCAAGTTCGAGCGTCGTTTTCGTCAGGTTGAGCAGATAATCGCCGCAGAAGGCTTGAAAATGACCGATTGCACCCTCGAAAAGCTCGATGCCGCCTGGGATAAGGCGAAGGAAACCGAGCAAAGTTGATTTGGCGCAAGATGGGGGGGCGGTGAGCCTGATAGATTTTTGCTCATTGTTTGGGAGAGGGGTTTTTGGTATACTGTTTCCCCGTCCTGCTTCATCCCCGAAGCACCCCTTAAAATTCCCTAAACTTCTTTCAGGTTCAGCATGACGACCAAATATATTTTTGTTACTGGTGGCGTTGTTTCATCCCTCGGCAAAGGCATTGCCGCAGCTTCTCTGGCAGCCATTCTGGAAGCCCGTGGTCTGGATGTGACCATCATGAAACTGGACCCGTACATCAACGTGGATCCGGGCACCATGAGCCCGACCCAGCATGGTGAAGTGTTCGTAACCGAGGACGGGGCCGAAACCGATCTGGATTTGGGCCACTACGAGCGTTTCATCCGCACCAAGATGACCCGTCGCAACAACTTTACCACCGGCCGTATCTACGCCGACGTACTGCGTAAAGAGCGTCGTGGTGACTATCTGGGCGCCACCATTCAGGTTATCCCGCACATCACCAACGCCATCAAAGAGCGGGTGATTGCCGGTGCCGAAGGCCATCAGGTTGCCATCGTCGAAGTGGGCGGTACCGTAGGTGACATTGAGTCCCTGCCGTTCCTCGAAGCCATTCGTCAGCTGGCTGCCGAAGTGGGCCGCAACAACGCCATGTTCATGCACCTGACGCTGGTTCCTTACCTGGCTGCGGCCGGTGAAGTGAAGACCAAGCCGACCCAGCACTCCGTCAAAGAGCTGCTCTCCATCGGTATCCAGCCGGATGTGCTGATCTGCCGTTCCGACCGTGCCATTCCGGCCAACGAGCGCGCCAAGATCGCCCTGTTCTGCAACGTGCCCGAGCGCGCCGTCATCTCCATGAAAGACGTCGACTCCATCTACAAGATCCCGGCACTGCTGAAATCCCAGAATCTGGACTCCTACTTCACCGAGCGTTTCGGTCTGGAGTGCAAAGAAGCTGATTTGTCCGAGTGGGAACAGGTTATCTATGAAGAGGCCAATCCGACTGGTGAAGTAACCATCGGTATGGTCGGCAAGTACGTCTCCCTGCCGGACGCTTACAAGTCCGTAAACGAGGCGCTCAAGCACGGTGGTCTGAAGACCCGTCACTCCGTCAACATCAAGTACATCGACTCTCAGGATATCGAGACCCGTGGCGCCGAGCTGCTGGAAGGTCTGGACGCGATCCTGGTGCCGGGTGGCTTCGGTGAGCGCGGTGTGGAAGGCAAGATTCTGGCTGCCCAGTATGCCCGCGAGAACAAGATCCCCTACCTGGGTATCTGCCTCGGCATGCAGGTTGCCATGATCGAATTCGCTCGCAACGTAGCGGGCATGGAAGGGGCTCACTCCTCAGAATTCAAGAAAGATTGCGCCTATCCGGTCGTCGGCCTCATCACCGAGTGGGTGGATGAAGAGGGCAACGTCGAGACCCGTACCGAGAAGTCCGATCTGGGCGGTACCATGCGTCTGGGTTCCCAGCTCTGCCACCTGGTCGAAGATTCCAAGGTGCGTCAGATGTACGGCAGCCCGACCATTTACGAGCGTCACCGTCACCGTTACGAAGTCAACAACAAGCTGCTGCCGCAGATTGAAGCGGCAGGTCTGAAAGTGACCGGTCTCTCCGCCGACAAGAAGTTGGTGGAAATCATCGAGATCCCGGATCACCCCTGGTTCGTGGCCGCGCAGTTCCACCCGGAGTTCACCTCTACTCCTCGTGATGGCCACGCTCTGTTCGCCGGTTTTGTGAAGGCGGCAGGCGAGTATCAGAAGCGTAATTTGAAGTAATTGAAAATAAATGCGGTTGGGGCACTGTGCCACAGCCGCTTTTTTTGGCATATTTTTGTTGTTTTTTTACGAAACCTGAGGAAATACACATGTCCAAGATCGTTAAAGTGATCGGTCGTGAAATCATCGACTCCCGTGGTAACCCGACCGTTGAGGCCGAAGTTCACCTGGAAGGTGGTTTTGTTGGTATGGCAGCCGCTCCGTCTGGCGCGTCCACCGGTTCCCGCGAAGCGCTGGAACTGCGTGACGGCGACAAGAGCCGTTTCCTGGGTAAAGGCGTGCTGAAAGCCATCGAAGCCGTAAACGGCCCGATCGCTCAAGCTCTGCTGGGTAAAGATGCCAAGGACCAGGCCACCGTTGACCAGATCATGATCGACCTCGACGGTACCGAGAACAAATCCAAGTTCGGCGCCAACGCCATCCTGGCTGTTTCCCTGGCTAACGCCAAAGCTGCCGCTGCTGCCAAAGGCATGCCGCTGTACGCCCACATCGCCGAGCTGAACGGCACCCCGGGTGTTTACTCCATGCCGCTGCCGATGATGAACATCATCAACGGTGGTGAGCACGCCGACAACAACGTCGACATCCAGGAGTTCATGATCCAGCCGGTTGGCGCCAAGACCCTGAAAGAAGCCGTTCGCATGGGCGCAGAAGTGTTCCACAACCTGGCCAAAGTGCTGAAGTCCAAGGGCTACAACACTGCAGTTGGTGACGAAGGTGGTTTCGCTCCGAACCTGAAATCCAACGCCGAAGCGCTGGAAGTTATCGCTGAAGCCGTTGCCGCTGCCGGTTACAAACTGGGCACCGACATCACCCTGGCTATGGACTGCGCTGCTTCCGAGTTCTACGACGCAGAGAAGAAAGAGTACAACCTGAAAGGCGAAGGTCGTGTCTTCACCTCCAACGGTTTCTCCGACTTCCTGGCTGACCTGACCACCAAGTTCCCGATCGTCTCCATCGAAGATGGCCTGGACGAATCTGACTGGGAAGGTTTCGCCTACCAGACTGCTGAACTGGGCAAGAAAATCCAGATCGTGGGTGACGACCTGTTCGTAACCAACACCAAGATCCTGAAGCGCGGTATCGACAACGGCATCGCCAACTCCATCCTGATCAAGTTCAACCAGATCGGTTCCCTGACCGAAACTCTGGCTGCCATCAAGATGGCCAAAGACGCTGGCTACACTGCCGTCATCTCCCACCGCTCCGGTGAGACCGAAGACGCTACCATCGCCGACCTGGCTGTTGGTACCGCTGCTGGCCAGATCAAGACCGGTTCCATGAGCCGTTCTGACCGTGTTGCCAAGTACAACCAGCTGATCCGTATCGAAGAAGCTCTGGGTGCCAAAGCTCCTTTCCGCGGTCTGAAAGAAGTTAAAAACCAGGCTTAATTCGCTGGTTTGCCAGCCTCGGCTGGAATGAAAAAAAACCGGAACCCTTGGGTTCCGGTTTTTTTATGTCTGATCCTTGCCACAACGCCCTGAGAGGCGAGGGGGTTGTGGCTCTGGTTTCGGGTCAGACAAAGGGGAGCATGCGCTGATAGCGCCCTGCATGCGCCTTGAAGCCCAGCTTTTCAAACAGGGTGATAGAGCGGACATTATCTGCATCGATATCTGCGGTGAGGCAGGTGACTCCCAGTGTACTGGCGTGGGCGAACAACAATCCCAGCGCTTCCGACATAAACCCCTTGCGCCAATAGGCCGCATTGAGCAGGCAACCCACCTCGCAGCAGTGGCCCGCCTCGCTGAAACTGTGCAGGCCACAGGTGCCGATCACCTTGTTGCCCTCCCGTTCGACAATCGCCCACTCCAGCGACTCACCGGTTTGTTCCAGCCGCACCACGCTCGCCATCATCTGCGCCACCATGGCGGGTGAGGTAAAGCAGGGATCGGAGGCAAACTCCATGGTCAGTGGATTGCCATAAATCTCGAACAGATCGGCAGTATCGTGCGGGCCAATGGTGCGCAGTACAATCCGTGTGCCGGTTAAGTCTGGCTTCATAAATCTCCTTTGGATGTTTTACGCCAGCAAAGCTACAGGTGGATAAAGAGACCGTATAAAAGTCGGTCTCAAAGACAACTGGTACTATCAAGAAATATTGTTTTCGCGAATGTCCGATTACGCTTCGCTAATCGAACCTACGGGCTACGGATATTAAGTAATAGCCCTTCTTTTTCATAATATCGCAGTGTATGAATGGAAATATTTGTCATCTCTGCGACTTCAGAAATCTTCATGATATCTCCATGAAATTTTATATGAGGTTAAACGGCGGAATGATAAGAAGTCGTGAAATTAACTCAAAAATATAAAGGTGGAGTTGGTTACGCATTATTTTTGAGTGCTTTGTTACTTTGTAGTCTGGCATCTATTTTATTCGAAAAATCTGAAAATCCATCCAAGTCAAAAGGGGCATAGATTTTCTTGCGACTGTTAGTGCGAATAACCAGGCAATTTACTATTAGTAACATTTCCATGCTTACACCGATCATCTCTGTATAGGGTATGGATACTTTCCGGAAAAAGCGGTTTCTACCTACCACGTCCTCATTTCTTAGTTCGACAGAAAACAATCTGGAGGCTTGAGCCATTGCGAACAATACAACGAAGGATGCTAGCAGGATTTTTAAATATTGGTAAAAGAGCCAAGAGCCCAACTCCATGTCGAGTTGGGTTTTGTATGTACTGAGTGCAACAAACCCGGCAAAAATCAAAGTGATAAATATAAAGAACCGCTTGCTCATGGAGAGTAATGGTTTTTTCCAATTTAATGAATATTTCATTGTCTATTCCAGTTGGATTAAAATAACATCTACTTAATCAGTGAATGGCAGCGGATCTCCACCTTGTCAGGGAAATTTACCATAGAGATATTGGATTTTCCGGATTTTTTTTGGCCGGTATATTCGCGATTCGCACCTACGGGCTTGAAATGTTTGTTAGCTATTTTTTTCACAGTGTAGAGGGAAATGCTGCGAAACACCCATTGCAGAACCATGCGATAATCTAAGATGTGTATCGCGATAATGGGTATAGCAATTATCAACTAAGTTAATTGTAGCTTTTAGTGCAACCTGTACCTCTTGCACAACTAGCTCGCAAATTTTATCTCGGGAGTTTTCGTAGATGCCCACTAGATCGTACCCAGTATTATCGATAACAGTGCCCTCCATCCATGACATATTTTTGAACATCTGATCATCACCAGTATAAAGCTCACTGAAACCTTTATGAGCTCGTTCATTACGATCTGTTCTCAATTCCTCACCAGTTTTGTCTAGAGTTTTTAAGGATTCTAGAATGTCAGGGTGCTCGGTTTTAAGCACTTTATTTAGCTGCTTAATATTCAACTGAAAATCAGAGAGGCCTAGTTCCAAAACTTCATTCACAAAATGAAAAGCGATATCTCGCAGGCTAGAGAAACGAAATAAAGTTAGGTCAACTATAGACTTTAGCCAGTCATATCTATTTATATCTTGAACGCTCGACTTCACTGGAACAGTTTCAACTCCAAGCATTTGAGGTATTACTCGTAAATCGATGAACTGCTGTTCAAGCATATTAAACCTAACATAAGTTAAGTGTGCATAAGCCATATGTGGATCAGCTTCAGAGAATTCTTGCCAGTTTTGATAAGGTAAGTCATTGAGAAAATAGCAATTTATCGAATCATATAGAACACCTTTGAAGCTAGATTTTTCTAAATCCCACCAGTGATACTCATTATTCATAAAAACTCACAATTTCTGATTGATGGCTAATAATGATTAGATTAAGCCAGATAAAGGCTGTGTTTAATAATGTTTGAAATGATCTTTTTATCTTCCATCGTATTAAGCTGAACGTGTTCATTTGATATTTTTTTGACACGACCCTTACGGCTGTATAGAAAATAAATATTGGGCGGTACTATTATTATCAGATCGTTACGCCATGAAAGCCCCATTAATTAGTGCTCCGCTTTCTTGCTAAAACCGAATCTCCACCGACTCCACACTACGCTTTGCCTCACCGTGATAAACCGCTTCGATATTATTGCCATCCGGATCGAGGACAAAGGCTGCGTAATAGCCACGGTGATAATTTCGCTCACCGGGGGCGCCGTTATCTTTGCCGCCATTGGCCAGTGCGGCCTGATAAAAGCGATCCACCATGGCGCGATCTTTTGCCTGAAAGGCGAGGTGGTGGCGACCGGTCAACACCCCCAGTGCGGCGGGGCTATCGACAACGGTGACAAACAGTTCGTCTGCCCAGAAGTAGCCCTCACCTGTGCCGCCCAGCGGAATATCGAGGCTGGCCAGGGTTGCGGTGTAAAAGCGCTGGCTGGCAGCCAAATCTTTGACCACCAGCTGGATATGGTCGATCAAGCGACCTCGATACAGGGTTTGTGTTTCCATACACCACCTTGATTTGCATGTTGTGGGTGAGTCACCGGCTTGGCATGCAGGGGAATTGGCATGGCTACCGCCCCTGAATTTCAGCCTCCAGTCTGCTGCGGTTCACCAACGGGATGGGGTTGGCATGGCTCATGGGAGACTCCGACGAGGCAAGTGTTGCCAAACGGCAATATTAACCATGGCACTGTGGATAGAAAGCTCAATATTGAGGATTTCTGTTCAAGATCAATAAATTAATCAAATCTCACCAACGATTGATGACGCGCCGAGATAGCGTGAACAACCATTCTTGAACTATCTCCATAGAATATTCATGGTCATATCCCGCTTGAACCAGCATAAAACTCTTTGTTATTGTCCGCCTTCCCCGCTGAAACAGCTTATTTATCTATAAATCAACAAGATAGCATTATGTGGTGGCGCCGCGGGGGCATCTGCTATCGGAAAGGAGAGTTATGAAGTCGCAGTTCAAAGTGGCGCTGGCCATGTTGGCCCTGTTCGTCGTCCAAGGCTGCACAGCCCCGGATTCATCCACCAAGCGCAATGCACCCGGCCCGGTGCTGACAGTGCATTACGAAAGTGCCCCCCTGATCCCCGTCACCATCGCAGGTGAGCAGTATCAGTTTTTGCTCGATACCGGGGCCAGTATCACCTTTATCGATCGTCGTCTGGCCAGCCGTTTCAAGGCGCTGACCTTAAGCGAATTGCCCAGGGCCTATCAGGCTGATTTTGCCAGTGTGAGCAGCGTTTCGAGCCAACTGGGCAGCGAGCAGCTTGGCTTTGTTGAGCCGCAGCCCTTCTCGCTGGGGTCGGTCACCATTGATGACAGCGATCTGTGGGCAACTATTGATTTCGATCTTTTCTCCCAGTCTCTCGGCAGCCGTATCGATGGCATCCTCGGGATCGACACCATCCGCCGTTTCAACTGGGTGTTTGATAGCGACAAGCATCAACTCACGGCTTCGCTGACGGCACCGTCGGCAGCCACCTTCGAGCGTTGCATCGGCTATGAAGACAGCTACAACCGCTCCCCGGCAGTGTATCTGACCCACGGCGAGAGCAGCGTGCGCATGTCTTTGGATACCGGGGCCGATCAGAGCTATGCCGATCATGCTTTTATCGACTTTATGGCCAGCCAGAAGGCGATCTCTGGCGAAGATGCGATGCCACGTAAAGGGGTGGATGCCAGCGGTATGGTGGAGGGGCGTGAACATATCCTCACCGGCCTGCACTTTGATGAGCGCCAGCTCGGTGAACTGCGCGTGTCGGAAAACAGCAATGAGCAGTATGGTCTGGGGCTGGATTTTGTTAACCGCTTCAATCGCTTTGCGATCATGCCCGGGCGGATGATGTTCTGCTACGACGCCGACAGCCTGGCGCGCAAAGTGCCGCCAATCCTGCGCAATATCGGGGTGCGTTTTGATGGCGAGCATTTGCAGGTCTACTACAGCGATGAACGGGATCTTGCCCCCTATGGTCTGGCCAACGGCGACATTCTGGAGCAGATCAACGGGGTGGCTTATCGTCCCCTCGATATCGACAAGGTGCGTGAACTGCTCAGCACCGGCAAGCCGGGGTCGCTCAAGTTGCGGATTGTGCGGGAAGGAAAACCGCTGGATATCGCCATCTAGTCAAGGTGGGGCGGCAAGATGAGCCGCCCCCATGAGCCTCAGCCCTTGGTCGGATTTTCCATGCAGGTGAGGGTTGGCTGGCCGTAACGCTCCAGCGTGGCGTCGTCCCCCTTGGTGAAGAAGGTGAGGTTTTGCCCTTCATAGCGGGCGCCGCTGGCGCTGGGGGCTTCATAGGCGAGCACTTGTTGCTGCTTGTCGCCCTCGCTCAGGTTGATCACCGCGGCGGGCAGCTTGGCATCGTTATAGAAGTAGGTGGAGAGAGTGACGTTCTTGCCACACTGGTAGTTGACCGGAGCCGGCACCATCAGCTGGCCGCCGCTGATCTGCAGTTCGGTGATCCGCAGCAGGTAGTTATCCTCCACACACTGGCGCAGATCCTGCCCCTTCCAGCAGTCGTTACGCCCCTTGATCCAGCCGCGCTGCATGGCGCGCTCTGTCTTGAGCTGTTCGGGAGAGAGCGCGGCAATCGCCTTGGGGTAGAGGGCCGCCAGTTCGTTATCAAGGGCGGCCAGTCCGGCATCCTTGCAGATCAGGGTTTCGACCGACCCGGAGGCTTTGGTGCAGTCAAAGGAGGGGGTTGCGGCACTGGCCAGCAGAGGGGTAAACAGCAGGGTGGCAAACAAGGTCTTGTTCATCGATAGATTCCAGCAATGAGGAGGGCATATCTGCCTACTACAGCACACTCTACAGGGCAATGCAGCTGTGGGGGCGAGCTCACTTGCACTGCTGAATGGCTGCCAAACGGAAAAACCCGACACTCCTGGCCGGAATGTCGGGTTTTTTGTGGCCGCGATAAAGGGGGGAGGCGGTTTGCCCGGTTGATCAGGCCAGCGCCAGTTGCTGACTGCGGGCGCGCCACAGCCGCTCGTGGAAGAAGAACACCACGGTATTGATGGCCGGTTCGATCATCGCCATCACGCCGCCGGTGAGCAGCTCGCCGCTCAGCAGGAAGGCCACTCCGAAGGCCACCGAGAAGTGGACCACCGCGAAGCTGCTGGTCTTGGCCTGCAGGCTGTGATTTGGTCTGAGCTTGTGCCAGCCAAGGTCATGAAAGTAGAAGGCGACCGTGTTGACGGCGGGCTCGATCAGGGCGATCAGGCTGGCGGTCAGCAGTTCACCGGTCAGCAGGTAGGCCACGGTAAAGGCGACACCGAAGTGCAGGATGGCAAAGCTGATGGTCTTTTTCATGATGGCGGCTCCCTCTGTTGATGGTGAGAGTATCCGCCGAAATGAGATTAAATGAAAACTATTCTCATCTATTGCCAGAATAGAGAGAACCTATCAACGGGCGAGTGGCCGGTGTGGTTCAGCGGTTGCCAATCGCAGCCAAGGCGATAAAGTACAGGTTCTTCACACTTGCCCATGAAAAAGGATCTTTCATGAATATCAATGCCACCCTGCTTGGCCAGTTCATTGCGTTGCTAATGGTCATCGTCGGCCTCATCGCCTGGCGACTGGCGCGCCGCAAGAGCGAGCATCCGGCGCTGGTCACCCTTATCTGCTCCCTGCTCTGCCTGTTCCCACCCTTTGGCCTGCTGGCCCTGTTGCTGGTTGCGCTGAAACAGGATCTGCCTGCCTGCTCATAGGGCGCGCAGGTTCAGGCTGCCGCACACACTGGCCGTACCAAAAGCAAAAGCCCCGTGATGGGGCTTTTGCGTTTGAACTCGGTGAGCAGAAACCTTGGACACCCATCTTTTGGGTTCGGGCATATGCTATGCCTTGCTCAAAAAGGTGGGTGTCCCAGATCTGTTTCAATCACAACAACCGAAACCACCGCGGCTCATTGGGACTGGAAACGCTACGCGTTGACAGTCCCTCTTGAGGCGTTTGTTAGCTGTTTGGTATTTCGTACCCTGCGTTACGTAACTCAGCATCTAACTCCTCTTTCCATGTTCCTGCAGCATCCATAGAAACATAAACAACCCCACTAATATCATTTGGAGTTTCAACAGAACCTTTGACTAATGCAGCTACCCGCTCTCTCGATAATTTAGCAATTAAGTAGCCATGCTCAAATACAACATTTTGACGAGCTCTCCATTTAAAATTCAAAGTATCCCTTTTAGCCCCAATATCACATTCAGTATAAAGAACTATACCGAAGCCAACATTGCTGTAATGGTCTATTTTTTCAATTATAGTTCTACCGCCACTGGCCTGAAGGTGTAAAATTATTGGTTCTAAACCTTTAGATTCGACATATGCTTTTACATCATTTTTTGCATGCTCATCATGCCCATGCACAATAAACACTTGATTTTTGTTAAAGCAAGATCCTTTTTCTGGCGGTAAGTTTTCAACCTCATATTCTTGAGGTGTAACAAGTGTTACAGGAGCTTCAGTTGGCCTTAAAATATTTGCCAAGTTTGCTGTTTTTACAGCCCAATGAGTTCTATATAATTCAAACTCGTCAATTCCTAACTCAATAGCTAATTTATCTATTGTTTCTTTCGAGATAACACCAAAATTATTATCTCTTTCAAAGGTAATCTTATAGTCTCTGTGTGAACGAGTAATGTTTGTAATATTAGCGACAAATGCACCATCTGGACAATGTTCGTGCATAAATAGCGCTGGAAACTCTTTGATCTCGACAACGTTATCTGCATTTAAATTTCTATAACGCATTTGAGTCTCAGAGTCTGTATATTCAAGGAATCTTGACGCAGAGACAATAACTTCGTTTTCATTTTCATTTGGGCCTGTATACCCGATTATTAAATTGTACATATTTATCCTTTCAACTAACGAAGACAGCTAACGCCTAGCTCACCGGAAAATTGAGAGCGCAGCGACCAATTTTCCGGTGAAGCTACTTGTTAGCTTTTTTAAAGAAATCCGGAATCGTCTTTATGATATTTCGAGTCAATTCCGATTCCGATTTGGCCCGTTCAAGTTCCACTGTTGTCTGGCCCTTTTCAAGAATAAAATTACGCTCTGTTTTTGACAGGGCTTCGATTGCAGCTTTGAGACCTTCTTGGTTATTAGTTATATATGAAAATTCAACAGCTGTTAGTTTCGACTCGATATTTGTAAGTTCATTTTGAAAATACTTTATCTCCGAAAGGCCATCTTTATAAAGCCTCAGAAAAAAGTAGGCAAATACTTCAATAAAGATAACAAGAAGTATCCTAGGTACAATCGGTAGAATTAGATTCTTTAAAAACTTACCGTCGGATTCAGCACCTTCAGATGCCAGTTGCTTCAATAACTCGGAAGCATCTACCATGGACACAGTAGACCACAACAAATATAAGCCTCCGGCGGTAATAGACATTCCGATCAGAAGATTAATATTTGAACGAAGCCGAAGATCAGCGATTTCCCTTCTAATCCTCTGTACAATATCTCTTGATGAGTCCGACAACCTCTCAAAGCCCAAGCTATCTTTGATGGTATCTTTTAGTAAATTAGCTTCATGCTCAAAAATTGTTTTTATTGCTTCTTCACTAGTCGATTTCACTGCACCATCAATAATTGCTTGTTTCTCTGCTTCACTTAATCCTTTTTCAGACTCATATGTTTCTAGCTTTTTCTTCAGTTCGTCAATTTGCGCTGCATTTCTATTCTTTTGAATTTCAATATCTTTAAGTATTTTCTCTAGCATTGAAGAGCTATATACTTCAGGAGCTTCTTTAGCACCAGACTGCAAGTATATAAAGGAAAATGAGACAACAGAAATTAGCAATAAAGTAATAGGGACAGACGTTCTAGATATATCAAATTGAATAAAATTACTGAAATAAATTAAGAATGGTTCAGAGAAAAATGAAAGTATCGCAAACGAACCACTTAAAGCTCCGATGAGAATCAATAGCCGTTTGTTGCGAAATAGTCTTACATATACTTCCAGTACTGAACTCATATTCATACTCATTCCTTAATTGAAGCTAACGCCAATCTAGGCGGCGCGAGTTAGCGCGTCCTTGCTTGAGCGCCTTGTTAGCTTATTGAACTCTGAAGCTAGTTTATATTTTAAATTACTAATAGTTTCTGTTGGGTTTATAGATGCCTGTACTTCAATTATGGGAATGCCATTTTTTTTAGCTTCGTTCAATTCCCACTGAACCCATTCGGACTTCTCTATAGAACGCGACCTTATTAGAATCATAAGTTGAGCATGAGATAGCATCTCCTCAACGTGACGTTGTTTTTCTGACGCATCGTTGTGTAGAAGGTCAATGTAGTGCGAACCATATTTCGACAACACACCTGATACCATTTTCAGCGTATTACGATCAACATAGCTATCTCTGGTGGTATAGCTCACGAATATAGTCATTATGATCCAATCCAATTCATGGCATATACTACCCAGCCGATAATCCAGAGGCCAGCCAAGGCAAAATAGAGCACCATAGAATGATTAAATGCGGCACCAAACCAAGTTACACCCAGATCTCCATTAGGATAATTGCTGATGGAATTTCTCTGAGCAATTGCATATAACTTTTTATTCATGGCGCTTCTTGTCTTTCGTTGAAAATAGTATGCAGAGGAGTCCGCGATCCAGAACCCGAAACAAATTAGAAGTGGTATAACGAAGTACGAGTGATCAAGATTATTGTCAGTCAGTTTGACCAATACAGCCAAAGCTGCGCCAATAAGCCCCACGCAAATTTTCTTGAATTCAAAACAGCTCTTGCTTATTTGAAGAGTTGCTTCGTGAAGCTGGTCGATACTTACCCAATCGAGTTCGTCTTCAATTGATCTTTTGTATTCTGTCATTTTTCTTATTTATCTCCAGACTACCAGAAGAAGCTAACGCCGCGTTAAGGGGTGCAGGCACGCAATACATAAGTTTCTGCAAAGCACCTTAAACACCAAACTCAACGCAAACTGAAAATGCCACGCGTGCCAAATCCCTCTTAAACGCTTTGTTATGAGGCAACTTGAAGCGACAAAGAAAGGAAGTTTCCATCGCTTTCAGTCACCTTATAGCCAAGAGATTTGTAAAACCTTACTGCTGACTCGTTTCTAGTAAAACTTGATAAAGTTACATGACTACGCCCTTGCTCTCGCGCTATTTCGTGAACCATATTCATTACCCTTGCACCCAATTTTTGATTTTGAAATTCTGGAAACACAATGAGTAAATGCACATGAAAAGCGTTTTCGTAAGGCTTGAAGCATAGCATTCCAACTTGCGTGTGATTGAAATAAACCCAGTGAAACCAATGCGGCTCATAGTCATTTTTTAAACGACTGACCTGAAACTCATCACACCAGCCAAAGACGGCGTCAACATGCGAATAAAGTCCCTGTTTCACAACAGAGAACAGACTTTCAAACTCATCAATTTCTATTTGTATTAGTTGAATATCCATATGCCTCATAACAGTGATTAGATGGAAGGCGGTATTAATCCGTTAGCAGAGCATTCCATATAACTCCGTAACATTTCCACTGCCGCCAAGTAAAAACAACCATTAAATCATAATGTTACCCGTTTGCTTCTTATGCTGAGCGTATTCGCTTGACTTCCTCTTTTTGCACCACCGTTACTACTGTATGAAAAATCAGTGCTCAGCGCACTCTTGGCAAGCGCCGCCAAAGCACGCCTGCGTGAGCGGGTCAGAAATCAGCATAAGGCTGCCACCATGTTGACTGGGTAGTCGTAGGCAACGTTCGCTTATCCATTCCATCCGGCATGGCTACCGCCCCTGAATTACAGCCTCCAGTCTGCTGCGTTTAACCAACGGGATGGGGTTGGCATGGCTCATGGGGTGACTCCTACGAGGCTTTGTTGCCAATTGGCTATAGTACTGGCCTATTGGCCAAGGGAAAGAGGTATGCGGGGAATTCCTGAGCCAGATCAATTAATTAATCAATAACTGCTGGTCTGGTGTGCAGAGGGGATGCGTGGCCGCCGTGGCCGCCATTGGTGAGGAAAACAGTTAGTGGGTAAAAGCGCTGGCAGGTAAAAAACAAGAAGCCCCTGAACGGGGCTTCTCTTTGCTGGCCATGCCGCCACGGTGAACGGCTTGGCTGGCCGACTCGCTGGCGCCTTGACCGGGCGCCGGAGCGGGCTGGTGCTGGCTTACTCTGCGACCTTGTTGAGCCACTCCACCTTGTACTGGGCGCCAGCGCCTTGAGCCAGCTTGGCGCACAGCGGTTTCAGGAAGGCTTCGATCTGCTCGTCCAGCATCCAGGGCGGGCTGATGATCAGCATGCCTGAGCCGTTCATTCCCCAGTCGGCAGTCTGACCGGCCACTTCCAGCTCGGCCACCAGCACGTTGCCGAAGTTTTCCCGCTTGATGGCGCGCAGCATGTCGCGGGATTTGTCCGCCTCTTGCCCGAGGATCGGATACCAGAGGGCGTAGATGCCGGTTGCCCAGCGTTTCTGCGCCTTTTTCAGGGTGTCGACCACGGCGAAGTAATCTTCTTTGAGCTCATAGGGCGGATCGATCAGCACCAGCCCGCGGCGCGGGGTGGGTGGCAGCAGGGCGATCAGCCCCTCGAAGCCGTCACGGTGGTGCACGGCGACGCGGGGGTCATAGCCCATGTTGGCGCGCAGATCGTCCACTTCGTTGTTGTGCAGCTCCATCAGCGCCAGCTTGTCCTGCTCGCGGGTGAGGCGGCGGGAGAGCTCCGGCGAGCCGGGGTAGTAGTGCAGCTCGCCGTTCTGATTCATCTCCTCAATGACACCCAGATAGGGGGCCATGGCAGACCACTGGGCCCGCTCGTCCCACAGGCGGCCGATGCCATCGGCATACTCGGCCTTTTTCTGGGACCAGTCGCCGCGCAGGTCGTAGAGACCGCCACCGGCATGGGTGTCCAGCACGATGAAGGGTTTCTCCTTCTTCTTGAGGGACTCGATGATCAGGGCCTGAACGGCGTGTTTCAGCACGTCGGCATGGTTGCCGGCGTGAAAGGCGTGGCGGTAGCTCAGCATATTAGATCTCTGAGGGGGCCCTGCTGGGCACCCAGTAACGATAGATAGTTCAACAAATTGCGGCTGTTGCCGCGAAACAGGGAGAGGCTGCGCAGGGTCTGCAACAGGACGCCCTGTTGCAGCCGCTCCAGCTCCAGCTCGTGGGCCAGCATCGACTGATACTGCTGCTCGTCGAGTCGCGTCTTGGCGCTCTGGCGCAGGGCACGCCACGGGGTCAGCACCGCCTCGGTTTGCACCAGCGCCGGTTGCAGGTCGGTGAGATCGACCACGATGCCGAGCTGATCGAGCCGGTGCAGCAGCAGCGCGAGATTGACGTTGCCCCCCTGCTCCTGCACGGTGAGCCAATCCTGGCTGCGCTCACCATAGACTTTGCCGCTCCAGTGCCAGAAGCCGATCGGCGTCGGCAATTCGTGGACCGCGACCCGCTCGCTGGCCATCAGCTGTTCGTCACGCAAAGAAGGCTTGCTCCATGGTTTCCAGCTCTTCGGAGAGGCTCATCCACTCCAGCTCCACCTCTTCCAGCTGCTCCTTGAGGGGGCCCTGGGATTTGAGCAGCTCGGAGAGCTTGGTTTTAGCGCTCTCTTCGTAGATGGCGGGGTCGGCCAGTTGGCTCTCGATGTCGCCAAGCTTGCCTTGCAGCTTCTCCATGCTCGCTTCGAGCTTTTCCAGCTTCTGGCGCAGGGGACGGGTCGCTTGCCGGAACTCCGCCTCGCGCCGCTTCTGATCCTTGCGCGCCACCGCCGAGTTGGCAGAGACGGGGCCATCGGCCGGTTTGGCGTTGGCCTCTTTCTCCTGCTCGCCGAGCCACTTGTGGTAGTCGTCCAGATCGCCGTCGAACGGCTCGACCCGGCCACCGTGCACCAGATAGAAGTCATCTGTGGTGGTACGCAGCAGGTGACGGTCGTGGGAGACCACTACCATGGCCCCTTCGAAGCCTTGCAGCGCCATGGTGAGGGCGTGGCGCATCTCCAGATCTAGGTGGTTGGTCGGTTCATCCAGCAGCAGGAGGTTCGGTTTTTGCCAGGTGATCAGCGCCAGCACCAGCCGCGCTTTTTCGCCGCCGGAGAAGGGGGCCACCTTGTCGAGCGCCTTGTCACCGTGAAAACCGAAGCTGCCCAGATAGTTGCGCAGCTCCTGCTCGGTCTTGTCCGGCGCGAGGCGGGCCAGATGATCGAGCGGGGAATCATCGAGACGCAGGGTCTCCAGCTGATGCTGGGCGAAGTAGCCGATGCTCACCCCGGCGCTCACTTCGAGTTTGCCCGACAGCGGCGGGTTGGAGCCCGACAGCATCTTGATAAAGGTGGATTTACCGGCGCCGTTGCGACCGAGCAGACCGATGCGCGAACCCGGTACCAGATTGAGTTTGATCTTCTCCAGGATCACCTTGTCGCCGTAACCGGCAGAGAGGTTCTCCATGGCAATGAGCGGGGTCGGCAGGGCCGACGGCTCGCGAAACTCGAAGCTGAACTCGGAGTCGGCGTGGGCGGGCAGGATCTTCTCCATCCGCTCCATCGCTTTCAGGCGGCTCTGGGCCTGGCGGGCCTTGGAGGCCTTGTAGCGGAAGCGATCCACATACGCCTGCATGTGGGACATCTCCCGCTGCTGCTTCTCGTACATCGACTGCTGCTGGGCCAGCTGTTCGGCGCGCTGCAGTTCGAAGTCGGAGTAGCCGCCGGTGTATTCGTTGAGCTTGCCATTCTCGATATGGATGATGCGGCTGATGACCGAATCGAGGAAATCGCGGTCGTGAGAGATGAGCACCAGCGTGCCCTGATAGCCCTTGAGCCACTTCTCCAGCCAGATCACCGCATCGAGATCCAGGTGGTTGGTCGGTTCATCGAGCAGCAGCAGATCGGAGCGGCAGAGCAGCGCCTGGGCGAGGTTGAGGCGCATGCGCCAGCCACCGGAGAAGCTGCGCACCTGCGAGCTCAACTGCTCATCGCTGAAACCGAGGCCGTGCAGCAGCTCGGCGGCGCGGGCGCGAATGCTGTAGGCGCCGATGGTATCGAGGCGACCGTGCAGCTCGGCCACCAGCAGACCATTGTCATCCTGCTCGGCTTGCACCAGCTGGGCTTCCAGCGAGCGGAACTCCTTGTCGCCGTCGATCACATACTCGAGCGCGGAGCAGTCGAGCGCCGGGGTCTCCTGCGCGACGCCTGCAATCTGCCAGCCAGCGGGCAGGCTGAAGGTGCCGCTGTCGATGGCCAGCTCGCCCCGTACCAGTGCAAAAAAGGTGGACTTGCCACAGCCATTTTTGCCCACCAGACCCACTTTGTGGCCGGGGTGAATGGTGGCGGAGGCGTTGTCCAGCAGCTTGCGGCCGCCGCGGATCAGTTCGATTTGACTGGCAACTATCATGGGTGGGATCTGCTTGCTCAAAATGGAGGAGAAAAACTGGCGCGGATCTTACGTGAAATGACGCTGATTTGCACTGTAGCGAAGGGCTGGCCACTGGCTGGCGCTGCAAAAACATGCCATAACAGAGAAACCAGTTTGGTTACGGGAGGTTAGCATGCATATCAGGGATATTATGACGACCCGGGTCGCCACCGTTTCAATGGATGATCGACTCCGAGTCATCAGGGATATCTTCGAGCAGGCACACTTTCGCCACCTGCTGGTGCTGGAAGAGGAGGAGTTGGTGGGGGTCATTTCGGATCGGGATCTGTTCCGCGCCATCAGCCCCTATCTCGACTCCGAAGCCGAGATGAGCCGCGATACCGAAACCCTCAACAAGCGGGCCCACCAGATCATGAGTCGTCAGCTCGTCACCATCGCTCCCCATCTCACCGTGCGCGACGGCGTCAAGCTGATGCTGGAGAAGGGGGTCTCCTGCCTGCCGGTGCTGGAGAATGGCGCCCTGGTCGGCATCATCAGTTGGAAGGATTTTCTCAAGGCGGCGCTGGAGAGTGACGCACTGGTTTGAGCCCAACGCTCATCGCCATCAGCTGACAGAGAACCAATATAGAGAGAGGGGAGCTAAGGCTCCCCTCTCTCTATATTGGCTTTGCCGACAATGCCGGTTTGCACGCCGCCAGCATCATCACGGCTCGGGCTGCCCTGCGACAAGGCAGGAGGGGCCGCTGCCGGAGAGGTGCGGCTGAAGATGAGTGCGGATCTCCTGCAGGGTGCGCTGGTACTGCTGGGCATGTTGATCGAGAAACGCGGGGCTGTGCTTGAGGCGCCGCTCCAGGGTATCGACCAGCAGTGCCACCCTGGGGGCTGCCATACCCGCTGGCCAGCAGTGTTGCAGCAGCTCCAGCAGTTGCCAGGCATCGCCCGGCAGGGCGGGGAACTCCTCCAGCAGCTGCAAGCCCGCTTGCAGGGCTGTCTGATACTGGCTGGCCTGCATCGCCTTGTGGCGCAGCTGGCGCAGTTCGCTCAGCCGCTGCTCTCTCGCCGTCAGACGCTGGCCCAGCTCGGCCACCAGATGGTGGAACAGCTGGCGGGTGAGCGGGTGGGGCGCAACCCTGACGCGGTATTGGGTCAGCTGGGTCAGGTAGCGCTGGGCGTGGTGGGGCAAACCGCAGAACTGGCTGACAGCAAAGCCGAGCAGCAGGGTGAGGTGGTTGTCGCTCCCCTCATCCGGCTGGTGGTGGGCAATCAGGATCAGTGCTTCGTCGAAGCGGTAATCCAGCCCCAGCATCAACGCCTGCAGCAGCTCATATTCGTGGGGCTGCAGGTGGACGGTGCGCTTGAGGTGCTCCCACTCCTGTTGCAAGGAGCGGATCCGGTTGCTGGAGGGGGCGTGCCACAGCACCGCCAGACTGGCATTGAGCATGAAGCTGTCGATGGCGAGCCGGACGCGCTGCTCGCCGAAGTGGCGCAGGGTCAGGCTGTTGGCCTGCTCCAGCACCTTCTCCTCATCTTGCAGCACCAGCCCGAGCAACATCGCCAGCTGATGCCAGCGCGGCTGATGGGGGCGGATCTGCAGCAGCTCTCCCATGGTCTCCCAGGCCGCCAGCCAGTGATGCTGATGCAGCTGGCTGGCGAGTTGCAGCTCCAGCCGGGTGGCCATCGAGACGCTGGCCTGATGGCGCTGCAAGTCGGTCCGGGCGCTTTGCAATTTGCCGAGCCCCAGCATGGCGTAGAAGAGTCCGGCCCTTGGCCAGCTCGCCTGATACTCGTTGGCACAGAGGGCATAGTGCTGGGCGGCGGTGATCCGCTCGGTCGATTGCAGCAGAAGGTAGCCCTTGAGTCGATCCAGCCAGGGGGTCAGCGAGCGATTCTCCCGTTGAAACAGCAGGTCTTCACAGAGGGCGGTAGCCAGTTGCCACTCCCGCAGCAGAATGGGGGCGGCCAGCGTACGGGTCAGGTTGCTTAACTTCACCAGCTGGCCGAGCACCGCGGTGAGCTGCTGGGTCATGAAGGGGAGGGGCAGATAGAGGGAGAAGTAGAGATCCGAGGGGAGAAACTCCTGCTCGCTCTGGTCGGCATCGAGCAGCAGCAAGACGCAACCGGGTTGCAGCAGGCCGAGATAGTGCGCTTCATGCAGCAGCCGGGCTCCGTCAAGATCCTGCTGCTTGTCCTGCTGACAGATGATGGCGTCGAAGGCGTGCTGTTGCAGCAAGGCTAGCAGGCCGCTGCGCTCGTGGTTTGGATGGCTGTGGTAGTGGATCCGGTCGGCGGGCACCCCCTGTTCGGTCAGTTCCCGGGTGATGGCGCTACGGAGCAGGGGATCCTCTTCGAGCAGCAGTATCGTCATGCACGTACTTCCTGTGAGCAAACCATTAGGTTGATTATGGTAGACCCAAGAGGAACATAGGCACAGCACTCGCTGAGTGAAAAGCTGACAGTAGCCAGCAGGGTGCTGGAGGGCGCACTATGGGCTGTTATTTCAATCGGTTATGCCATCTCTCAGGGCGGCAACCTGTTATTGCCGAGGGCGGGCCTGTGCCCCGAAGGGGCAGTCGCTCTGGCGGATCAGCCGCGACCCCTTGCCCTGTTCCCCCAGCCAGCTCAATTCCAGCTTGCCGAGGCGGCCCAGATGGCGCAGCTCGAACTCGTAGCGCTGGCAGATGTTGTCTTGGGGCAGGCTCGCCATACCTGCAGGCAGACGGTATTGATAGCGCAGGAGTGGCCCATCTTCCAGCTTGTTGGTCACCGGCACCAGCCCCTCTGGGGTGGGCTGCGGCGCCCCGAGTGCGCGGCGCAAACTGAGCGGGGCATCGATCGCCTTTTGATAGTGCAGGCCGTTCATCGCCGCCAGCTCCTCTTCCAGTCGTTGCAACTCCCCTTCCAGCCCATTGAGCGCGGCCCCCAGCTGCTGGTGGGTCGTTGACGAGGCGCAGCCACCCAACAACAGGGTGGCAAGCAGCAGGGCGGCTCTGATGGGGGGCACGGCATCTCCTTGGCAATGACGATGAAGCGTGAAGGTCAGGTCGGCTGGCCCTGACTATAGCAGGGGATTGCTGGGGGGCGTCCCCTGCAGCAGTTGCGCCAGACGGGCCAGCCCCTCGCCGACCCGGGCGTCGGTGGCGGGTTGGCTCAGGCTCAGGCGCACCCCCTGCGGAGCGGCAAACTGACCGGCGGCGAAGTGTTCCCCGCTCGCCACGCCAACGTCAAGGGCATCGGCGGCAGCGGCAAACTGCTGGCTGCGCCAGGGCTCCGGCAGCGGCAGCCAGGCGTGCATGCTGCCCGGCTGCCAGCGGGCGGCAGGCAGCAGGTGGCGCAGCAGTTCGCCGCGGCGTTTGAGGATCTCCCGCTGCTGCTCGACCAGCGGCATGATCTGGCGCTGACTGACCATTTTGCAGGCCAGCTCGATCAGCAGCGGGCTCACCATCCAGCTCGACAGCCGCATGGTCTGGGCGAAGGCGCTGCGCAGGGCGGGGGGCGTCAGCACGAAGCCCACCCGCAGGCCGCCGCAGGCGATCTTGGCCAGACTGCCCAGATAGATGACCCGCTCCGGCGCCAGATTGACCAGAGGGATCACAGGTTGCTGGGGCAGCAGGCCGTTGACGTCATCCTCGATGATCAGCAGATCGTGGCGACGGGCGATGGCGACGATGGCCTCCCGCCGCGCCAGACTCATGATAGCGGTGGTGGGGTTTTGCAGGGTCGGCGTGAGGTAGAGCAGCTTGGCCCGGCGGGTGCGGCAGGCGGCGTCCAGCGCCTCGGGCAGCAGCCCCTCCTCATCCATTGCCAGTCCCACCACCTGATTCTTCAGCTGGCGAGCGTTACCCAGCATACCGGGGTAGCTCAGCCCCTCGCACAGGATGGTCTCCCCTACGCAATTGGTAGCCAGCAGCGCCAGCATGATGCCGTGCTGGGCGCCGTGGCTGAACAGCAGGCGATCCTCACTGCAGGCCACCCCTTGCTCCGCCAACCAGTTGACGAACTGCTGGCGCTGATCCGGCCGTCCCGCCTCCTTGTCGTAGCCGAGCAGGGCGTTGAGATCCCCGTCCGCCACTTCCCCCAGCATGGGGCGAATGATGGCCGCCCGATCCAGCTGCACCGGCAGGTTCTGCCACAGCTCGATGCGGTGCCCCTCCTCCTGGCGGATCACCCACTCATTGGCGGGATCCGTGTTCGCTCCCTTGACCCAGGTGCCGTGGCCCACCCGGGCGGCCAGCAGGCCGCGCCGCTCCGCCTCGCTGTAGGCGCGGGTGACGGTGCCGACGGTGACACCCAGACGATCCGCCAGGGATCGGTGGGTAGGCAATCGGGTCTGTGGTGGCAGCTCGCTATTCGCGATCCCCTGTTCGATCGCTTTGACCAGCTTGAGGTAGAGGGGGCCATCGAAGGCCGTAAGGTCGGGCGTCCAGATTGTCATGGTGACAATAAATCCATTGATCAAAATTTGTTGTCAATATAGCGTGAATTTCAACCTGACAACAACCAAATAGCACACATTGTATCGATACAATGTGGCGAACAAGGAGTCACAATATGACGATGGAGTGGTATGTCACCCTGTTCTGTTTTGCCGTACTCACCTGCGGTACGCCGGGGCCCAACAACCTGATGTTGACGGCCTCCGGCGCCAACTTCGGGGTGCGTCGCACCCTGCCACATCTGCTCGGGGTGGGGCTGGGGCAGCCGGTGTTACAACTGGTGCTGGCGCTGGGGCTCTATCCGCTGTTCGAGCGCTGGCCCTTGCTGCGGCTCGGTTTGCAGATCTTCGGTAGCCTCTATCTGCTCTGGCTGGCGTGGCGTATCGCGGTGGCCGGGGCGCCGGGGGATCCGGCACGGAGGGCCCGTCCGCTAACCATGCTGGAGGGGCTGGGCTTTCAGTTCCTCAATCCCAAGGCGTGGATGATGGGGATCTCCGCCATCAGTCTGTTCAGCCTGCCCGGCGCCAGTTACTGGTCGAGTCAGCTGGCGGTGATGGTCATGTTTGTGCTGGTGGCTCTGCCGGTCTGCTTTGTCTGGGTACTGTTCGGCCATCAGCTGAGCAACTGGATCAGCTCGGATCGGGGCTGGCGGCGGCTCAACGGTTCTCTCGGTCTGCTGACGGCGCTCTGCGTGGTGATGCTCTGGTATTGAGCCGTGCTGCGCTGGAGGGGGAGGTGGCCGAGAAAGAGGCATTTCTGACTTGTCGCCACGGGGTTGGCTCTGCATATTAGAAGGCTTTCCCCATAACGGGGGCGTTGTATCGACAAGAGGTTGAGATGGATCTGAACTGGTTACTGCCCCTGGCGGGGTTTGCCCTGGTTACCTGCGGCACGCCGGGGCCCAACAATATGTTGCTCACCAGCGCCGGGGCGGCGCAGGGTTTTCGCCGCACGATTCCCCTGCTGGTAGGGGTGGTCGGGGGGATCAATCTGATGATCCTCGCTACCGCGCTGGGGCTTGGCGTGGTGTTCGAGAAGGTGCCGCTGCTGCACGACGGCCTCAAGCTTATCGGCTCGGCCTATCTGCTCTGGCTGGCGTGGAAGGTGGCGACCGCCAGCGGCCCGGCCGAGGGCAACCGGCCGCTTATTCCCGCCCATCAGGGAGCCATGCTGCAACTGCTCAACCCCAAGGCGTGGATGATGGCGCTCTCCGCCATTAGCGGTTTCACTCTGGCGGGGGAGGCTTACTGGCCCTCCGCGCTCTGGGTGTTGGTGATCTTCTTTATTACCGGCCTCTACACCGGGGCGTTCTGGGTGCTTTTTGGTGCCCAGGTGCGGCAAATCATTCGCACCGCCCGGGGTTGGCGGCGTTTCAATCTTGGCATGGGGCTGGCGACGGCCGCCTGTGTCGGGATGATCTGGATTTAGCCCGGGGTTGACCCGGGCCTTTACCTGCTGTCTTGTTGGCCCTGCGGGGCCTTTTTTATCTCGCCCGCGTGACCTTGCCTGCAAGGTAGCGTGGTTCTGCCCTCCCTTGGGATGAAAGGAGTTCCTATGAAATGTATCGGTCTGCTGGGTGGCATGAGCTGGGAGTCCACCGTCAGTTACTATCAGGCGTTCAACCGCGGGGTGCGCGCACAGCTCGGTGGTTTGCACTCGGCGCGGGTGCTGCTCAACAGTGTCGACTTTGCCGGTATCGAGCGGCTGCAGCATGCCGGTGACTGGCCCGCTACCGCCCGCCTGCTGGCGGCGGAGGCGCGCAAGTTGCAGGATGGCGGCGCCGATTTCTTGCTGATCGGCACCAACACCATGCACAAGGTGGCGCCCGAGATTGAGGCGGCCATCGATATTCCGCTGCTCCATATTGCCGATGCCACCGCGGCCAAATTGCAGGCGGACGGGATAACCCGGGTCGGCCTGCTCGGCACCCGCTTCACCATGGAGCAGGATTTTTACAAGGGGCGTTTGCAGGAGCGCTTCGGGTTGGCGGTGCTGGTACCCGATGACGCCGGGCGGGAGCGGGTACACAGGATCATCTATGACGAGCTCTGTCTGGGGGAGATCCGTGCATCGTCGCGCGCCGAGTATCTGGCCATTATCGAGGGGCTGGCGGCCGCTGGCGCCGAGGCGGTGATCCTCGGCTGTACCGAGATTGCCCTGCTGGTGGGGGATGCCCGGGCGGCGGCGCCGCTCTACGACACCACTGCTATCCATGCCGAAGCGGCGGTCGCGCTGGCACTGGCATCCGATTAATAAACTGGTCAGATCTCACTATTCATGCTTGTCTCATACCCCTTGCCATAAAAGCGTGTAAAATTGCGCCCTGAATTTTCCCCGGCCAACGCGGGTTGGCTGCGGTTTCCTAGCATGCAAGGCTGACATTGTGACTGAAGTAGATAGATTCGCGGATATTCGCCCCTACCGCGATGAAGAAGTGCCGGCAGCCATCGAACGGCTGATCCAGGATGATGAATTTATCGGCGCCATCGCCAAGTATCGTTTCGGTTCCCTGATGAGCTGGCTGGGTTGGGCCATCCGCCCGATGATCCGCCTGTTCCTGCGCCGCAAATGGTCAAAAGTGACCACTGTGCATCAGGTCCAGATGGGGGTTACCCGGTACATGTCCCGCATGATCGCCACCTCCACCAAGGGGGTGACCTTCTCCGGGATCGAGCATCTGAAGAAAGAGCAGGGCTATCTGTTTGTCTCCAACCACAGAGACATCGCCATGGATCCTGCGTTCGTCAACTGGGGGCTGCACACCCACGGTTTCGATACCGTGCGCATCGCCATCGGTGACAACCTGCTGCGCAAACCCTGCGCCACCGAGCTGATGAAGCTCAACAAGAGCTTTATCGTCAAACGCTCCGCCAAGGGGCCGCGAGAGATGATGAAGGCGCTCGGCGAGCTGTCTGCCTATATTGGCAACTCGGTCCACGAAGGTCACTCCATCTGGATTGCCCAGAAGGAAGGACGCGCCAAGAATGGCGATGACAAGACAGATCCCGCCATCCTCAAGATGTTTTACGTCGACGGCAAGAAGCAGAAGATCGACTTCGTCGACTACATGCGCAGCCTCAATATCGTGCCGGTCAGCATCAGCTACGAGCTGGATCCGACCGACAAGGCGAAGGCGCGCGAGCTCTACGAGAAGTCGGTCAACGGCAGCTACGAGAAGGGCGAGTTCGAGGATATCGAGAGTATCGTCGCCGGTATCGTCGGCATGAAGGGGCGGGTACACGTCTCCTTCGGCGCGCCGATCACCGAGGGCTTCAGCGATCCGGACGAACTGGCCGCGCTGATCGACAAGGCGATCTGGAGCAGCTACCACCTCTTCCCCAGCAACTATCTGGCGGCCGATGTCTCCGGCAAGGCCAACACCATCGAGCAGGCGGCCTTCCTGACCCGTCAGTCAGAGGTGCCGGAAGAGCACAAGGCGATCTGGCGTGCCATGTACGCCAAACCGGTGGAAAACGCCAAAAAGGCTTGAATGAAACCGGTAGCTAAACGGTTTTGCGAAAAAAACGGGCGCTGATGCGCCCGTTTTTGCGTCTGGTCAAAGTCGAGGGGGAAAGGGTGGTGAATAATATGGTTTCAGCTGGTACGATCACTATGAAAATGGGATTATGTCTCTTGGCAAGGTGCTGACGAGTGTGTAACAGTGCCCATATAGCTGAACATGAGCAAAAGCTCTAAACCGGTTTGCACGGATTGCAGACGGCATTATTGAAGGACCTGTCACAGGTCCTTTTTCATTGGCTGGCAAAGATGCCGCCCAGATATACCTAACAGGAAACAGACGCCATGATTACCGGTAGCCTGAACACCCTGCAGCGGACGCCGCTGCCCGCCCCGCTGGCCCGCATCATGGCCGAGGTGGTGAAGAGCGTGGCTCACTGGGGTGACGCTCCGCTCGGCAAGACCGAGATCGATGGTCTCAATCTGTTCTGTCTGGTGAGCGAGGATCTGACCGAGCCAGCCGCGGATCGCCGTGGCGAATTCCATGAGCAGTATCTCGATATCCAGTTGCTGCTGCGCGGTGAAGAGTGGATAGGTGTGGGCCCCCACGACTACGTGAGCGACGGCGCCGACCATCCCCATCCCGACCTCTGGTTTGTCGATGACGAGCAGACCAGCTATCTGGCGCTGCAACCGGGCGATTTCGCCATCTTCTGGCCGGGCGAGCTGCACCGCCCGCTCTGTACCTTCAACCAGCCCGCCAGGGTGAAGAAGCTGGTGGTCAAGGTACACAAGGATCTGCTGGCTATCGCCTGAGCACTCCCATTGAGGCGAGCCCTGCGCAGCTGATGCGTTGAGGCTCGCAAGCATTGAAACCAGTGATACGCACCACAAGTTGCGATCGCTCTTTCAAGAGCAAGAATTGAAAAATTGGACGCACCCTCCTGCGACCATAAGCCCCCGGCAGGGGAATCCCATCCTCTTTTGGATGACACGACACTGTCGGCATAAAGCCGAAGCACAGGAAGATGTAGAAAATGAGCAAGTTGGTATTGATCCTTAACTGCGGTAGCTCTTCCCTGAAATTTGCCGTAATGGACGCCGAAACAGGTGAGGACATGCTGTCCGGCCTGGCCGAATGCTTCAATCTGGATGATGCACGTATCAAATGGAAACTCCACGGGGTCAAGGGCGAAGCCATGCTGGGAGCGGGTGCCGCTCACCAGGAGGCCCTCGACCATATCGTGGGTCACATCCTGCCGCAGGATCCGACTCTTGCCGAGCAACTGGTGGCCATCGGTCACCGAATCGTACACGGTGGCGAGCAGTTCTCCCGCTCCGTGCGCATTGATGACGGCGTGATCGCCGGTATCGAAGCCGCCATTCCGTTCGCCCCGCTGCACAACCCGGCCCACCTCATCGGTATTCGCGCCGCGCTGAAAGTGTTCCCGCAGCTGTCCGAGAAGAACGTGGCCGTCTTCGACACCGCGTTCCACCAGACCCTGCCGCAAGAGGCCTACCTCTATGCGCTGCCGCACAAGCTCTACCGCGAACACGGCATCCGTCGTTACGGTGCCCACGGTACTTCTCACCGCTACATCGCGGAAGAAGCCGCGAAAGAGCTGGGCAAGCCGTTGAATGAACTGAACATCATCAACTGCCACCTGGGTAACGGTGCCTCTGTCTGCGCCATCAAAAACGGCGAATCCGTTGACACCTCCATGGGGCTGACTCCGCTGGAAGGTCTGGCGATGGGGACCCGCTCCGGTGATATCGATCCGGCCGTGGTCTTCTTCATGCACGACCAGCTCGGTTACAGCGTTGAGCAGATCAACCACACCCTGACCCGTGAGTCCGGTCTGCTGGGGATGACCGAAGTGAGCAGCGACTGCCGCTATGTCACCACCAACTACGCTACCGACGCCGGTGCCAAGCGTGCGCTGGATGTCTTCACCTACCGTGTGGCCAAGTATGTCGGCGCCTATGCCGCTGCGATGGACGGTCGTCTGGACGCCGTGGTCTTCACCGGCGGTATCGGTGAGAACGCCGCCATGGTGCGCGAGATGGTGCTGGCGCGTCTGGCCCTGTTCGGCTTCAAGGTGGACAAAGAGGCCAACAACGCCGCGGTACTGGGTGGCGAAGGTCGCATCACCACCGCCGACAGCCGTTGCGCCATGGTGATCCCGACCAACGAAGAGCTGGTCATCGCTCGCGATGCCCTGAGCTTGGTCTGCTAAGTCAACCTCGCTTTGAAACAGCGCCCGGCCTGTGCCGGGCGTTGTCATTTCTGGCGTACGCCGATTTGACATGGGGGAGGGGAGCGGTACCCTGACCACCACTGTTTTTGCAGCCAGCGGGCTGCCCGGTTCGGGAGAGAGCAATGAAAGAGGCGTTTTTTAACTGGTTGTCGGGCCTTGGGGTGGAAGTGACCAGCCTGATGGCGCTGGTGATCGCGCTGGGCTTTATCGTCATCACCTCGTTGCTGCTGCACATGGCGCTGCACCGGGTGCTGCTGGTCCGGCTGGTGGGGATCCTCGGCAAGGCCAAGCAGGTGTGGCTGCCGCCCCAGCTGCAACAGCGCCTCTTCAACCGGCTCGCTTTCGTGTTGCAGGGGGCCGTGCTGCTCGGTCAGGCGGAGATCTGGCTGCCCCGCCAATCGGATAGCCTCAAGCTTATCGAGATGGTAGCCCAGCTCTGGATTTTGCTGTTCCTGCTGCTGGCCTTCTTCGCTCTGCTCGACTGCCTGTTGTCGGTGAGCCGTTATACCCGCCTTGGCCGGGATTTGCCCCTGCGCGGCATCTTCCAGGGGGCCAAGCTGGTAGGCAGCATTCTGGTGGGCATCCTGATGATCGCCCTGCTGCTCGGCAAGTCGCCGCTGTTCCTGTTCAGCGGTCTGGGTGCCATGACCGCAGTGCTGATGCTGGTGTTCAAGGACCCCATCCTCGGGCTGGTGGCGGGGATCCAGCTCTCCGCCAACCGGATGCTGAGTGTCGGTGACTGGCTGCAGATGGACAAGTACGGCGCCGATGGCGAGGTGACCGACATCGGGCTTACCACGGTCAAGGTGTCGAACTGGGACAAGACCATTACCACCATTCCTACCTATGCCTTGATCTCCGACTCTTTCAAGAACTGGCAGGGGATGACCGAGTCGGGCGGCCGCCGCATCAAGCGCAGCGTCAATATCGACATGACCAGCGTGCGTTTTCTGACGGCCGAGGAGCAGTTGCAGCTCAAGCAGGCGCAGCTGCTGGCACCCTATCTCAGTCGCAAGGAGCAGGAGCTGAGTGCTTACAACCAGCAGCTGAGCGATGCCCTGAGCTGTCCCATCAACGGTCGTCACCTCACCAACCTTGGCACCCTGCGCGCCTATCTGGATGCCTACCTGCGCGCCCACCCCGGCATTCGCAAGGACATGACCCTGATGGTGCGCCAGCTGGCACCCACGTCAGACGGTCTGCCGCTGGAAATTTACTGCTTTACCGCGACAACGGCATGGGCCGATTACGAAGGGATCCAGGCCGATATTTTCGACCATATCTTTGCCATCATTGAGCAATTTCATCTGCGGTTGCATCAATCTCCCACAGGTTACGACATGCGTGCCTGGCAACGGGGATAAACAGGGAAACCGGGCGGGTCGAGGACGCGGAAAAAACCGCATATTAATCATCGACCCGTCGCCACTTGTCAGTTGAAATTTGCCGTGCAGAGGAGAAAAATGGCGGCCTTCTCTTCGCGCCCCTGATCCCCTCTTGATCAGCTGCCAGCCCAGAGACGTCACTTCAAGTCATCATCATGGGAAAGTTATGAAGCTCCTTCGCAATAGTGTGGCAACACTCTGCTACAGCCTGCTGCTGACCGCTGCGCCGGTTTTCGCTGTTGAATATGCTCTGCCTGCGGCCAACAGCCGTCTGGTAGGGGAAAATCTGGAATACGTGGTTCCGGCCGAAGAGAACGGCCAGCCGCTGGAGGCCATTGCGGCCAAATTCCAGCTGGGGCTCACCAACATGACCGAAGCCAACCCCGATGCGGACCCCCTGCTGGTACAGACCGGCGAGAAACTGGTGATCCCCCAGCAACTGATCCTGCCGGATGCACCCCGTGAAGGGATCGTGCTGAACGTAGCCGAGATGCGCCTCTACTACTACCCCAAGGGTAAAAAAGTGGTGGAAGTGCTGCCCATCGGCATCGGCCAGCTCGGCACCGATACCCCGGAAAACTGGGTGACCAGCGTGCAGCGCAAGAAAGCGGGCCCGACCTGGACCCCGACCGCCAAGATGCATGCCGAATATGCCGCCCGTGGCGAGAGCCTGCCTGCGGTATGGCCGGCCGGCCCGGACAATCCCATGGGTCTGTTTGCCCTCTACATCGGCAAGATGTACGCCATCCACGGTACCAATGCCAACTTCGGTATCGGCCTGCGGGTGAGCCACGGCTGTGTGCGCCTGCGCAACGATGACATCGCCTATCTGTTCAAGCAGGTACCGGTCGGTACTCGCGTCCAGTTCGTCAACCAGCCGATCAAGGCCTCTCTCGAGCCCAACGGTGCCCGCTATCTGGAAGTGCATCAGCCGCTGTCGCGCAGCGAAGAGGAGTTCAACTCCAAGCTGCCGGCACCGCTGCCGATGACTCCGGCGGTGACCCGCTTCATTGCCCACGCCGACAGCGACTCCCAACTGGTGAAGCAGGCGCTGGAGCAGCGCAACGGCATGCCGATGGCGATCAACCGCTAAGGGCAAATCCCCGTCACGACAAAGGGCGAACAGCATGCTGTTCGCCCTTTGTGTTTCTGCTGCGCTGACTCAGCTTCGCAGCAGATTTGCCTGCAGCTCGCTGCCGAGCTGATCGAGCAGCTGATAGCGCGCCTTGTAGCTGGCCCGCTTGCGGGAGGGGATCTCCTCCAGCGTCTTGCGGGGCACTTCCAGCGGCAGGCTCATCCAGAGTTCATCTTGCACGCAGCCCTGATGCTCCTGCCACAAGCCGTCGAGGTCGAACTTGACCCGATCGGCAGTGCGTTTGCTGCTCTGATAGACGTGGCTTTGGGTGCGGATCCCGAGCAGGCTTTTGCACGCCAACCCCCGGGCCAGCTCGGCGGCCATATAGACCAGCAGGGACATGGGGCGCAGCCCGCCGCACGCCTTGGTGACCAGCTTGATCTCCTCGCTCTGCCCCTTGCCGCCCTGCAGCGAACAGATCTCGAGGGTCGGGTTCGGCGCGGGGCGCAGATTGAGGGCCATGTAATATAGCGCCGCGTCACCCAGCTTGAGGGTCAGGCTCATCTCCCCCTCTTTGCCCATGTGGGTTTGGTAATCCAGTTGCAGGGTGAGGGGGGCCGTCAGCTTGTCGCTCTGCCACTGGGCCAGCAGCAGGCCGCGCCCGCTGTAGATTGCCAGTTGTTGCGCCTTGGGCAGCTGACGTGCCAATTGCTGGTAGTGGCCGCTGATAAGCCCGGCTCGCAGGCGCTTGCGGAGCCCCTTGTGGCGATAGGGGTGGATCGGCTTTTCCAGAATATCGGGGAAGCGGCTGATCGCCTGCGCCAGCAGCGGTTGCTCCTGCTGCTGGCGATAGAGGGCGCGGGCGCCGGGATTGAGCCAGAGACGCCCCACATACTTGGCCCGTCGGATGAGATGACCCGACTCCTCCACCGGGTGAAGGCGGCGGGCGAGGGTGCGCAGGTGTGACAGATGAGATGACATGGTGCCGACCTCTGACTGGTGTAATGAGACAGGGCGGGGAGTGTAGGAGCGGGGCGCTGGCTTGTAAAAAATGGATAGTAACAAAATGTGAAAACATAACGCTCAGTAGCGGCTGGCGCTGCGAGATGACCGTCACGGCCACGGCAGGAAATCTGGCGCCATCCTCTTGATGCGGCAGATGATTTGATGCGCAAAGGTTTTTATTGTGTTTTGTGTTTGTTAAAAGTGGTTGAGCTGGCGCGAACGGCTGATTAAGCTAGGCCGGTTTTTTAGGGATGAGCCCGTCACCAGAGCGGGCAGAAAATGACACAAAACGGAGTTTTGCATGACAGCTAGCACACCCATGTTAATCACCTTCCTGGTGTATATCCTCGGGATGGTGTTGATCGGCTTCGTCGCCTATCGCGCCACCCGCAACTTTGATGACTACATTCTGGGCGGCCGCCGGATGGGGAGCTGGGTCACAGCTCTCTCTGCCGGCGCCTCCGACATGAGCGGCTGGCTGCTGATGGGGCTGCCCGGCGCCGTCTTCGTCAGTGGCATCTCCGAGAGCTGGATCGCCATCGGTCTGGTCATCGGTGCCTACCTCAACTGGCGCTGGGTAGCGGGTCGCCTGCGGGTACATACCGAGAAGAACCGCAACGCCCTGACCCTGCCGGACTATTTCACCTATCGCTTTGAAGATCACAGCAAGGTGCTGCGCATTCTCTCTGCGCTGGTGATCCTGCTGTTCTTCACCATCTATTGCGCCTCCGGCGTGGTGGCCGGTGCCCGTCTGTTCGAGAGCACCTTCGGCATGGATTACAACACCGCCCTCTGGGTCGGTGCCGCCGCCACTATCACCTACACCTTCTTCGGCGGCTTCCTCGCGGTGAGCTGGACCGACACTGTGCAGGCGACCCTGATGATCTTCGCCCTGATCCTGACCCCGGTCTTCGTCATCATCGCCGTCGGCGGGGTGGACAGCGCCATGATCGAGGTGGCCGCCAAGAGCGCTACCAACCTCGACATGTTCAAAAATCTGGATGTGATCGCCATTGTCTCGCTGATGGCCTGGGGCCTTGGCTACTTCGGCCAACCACACATTCTGGCCCGTTTCATGGCGGCGGACTCCCACCACTCCATGGCCAATGCCCGCCGAATCAGCATGACCTGGATGGTGTTCTGTCTGGCTGGCGCGGTGGCCATCGGCTTCTTCGGGCTGGCCTACTTCGCCCGCTTCCCGGAAGTGGCGGCTGGAGTGACCGGCAACCCGGAGCGGGTCTTTATCGAGCTCTCCAAGATCCTGTTCAACCCCTGGATCGCCGGGGTGCTGCTCTCCGCTATTCTGGCGGCGGTGATGAGCACTCTAAGTTGTCAATTACTGGTCTGCTCCAGCGCTATCACAGAGGATCTTTACAAGCCTTTCCTGCGCAAGAACGCCTCCCAGCGTGAGCTGGTATGGGTGGGACGCCTGATGGTGCTGCTGATCGCGGTGATTGCCATCGCCGTTGCCATGAATCCGGAAAACCGGGTGCTGGGGCTGGTGAGCTACGCCTGGGCCGGTTTCGGTGCCGCCTTTGGTCCCGTGGTGCTGCTCTCGGTGCTGTGGCCGCGAATGACCCGCAACGGCGCGCTGGCGGGCATGCTGGTCGGTGCCATCACCGTCATCGTCTGGAAGCAGTTCGGCTGGCTGGGGCTGTATGAGATCATCCCGGGCTTCCTGTTCGCACTGCTGGCTATCGTGGTGGGCAGTCTGCTGGGCGAAGCGCCCTCAAAAGCGATGCTGGAGCGTTTCCGCGATGCCGAGGAGGAGTACAACACTCCGGCCGAGAGCGCGGGAGAGCCGGTCGCGGTGAACTGATCCCCCTTACCGCTTTCTGATTGAGAGCCCCGCCCCCGGACAAGGAGCGCCCTGGTTGGCCATCCTTGCACCGGTTTGGCGGGGCTTTGTGCTATCTGATTCACTCTTGGGCACTTTTTTATGTTCGGCCGGTGGCTCCCGGGTGCTCGCTTTCTTTTGTCTTGGCACCGAATATGGGACACTAGGCCGCCTGAAGGAGACCTAGTGCATGCGGCTATTCACCCTGATCCTGATCCTCCTGCTGGGGGGACTGCAATATGACCTCTGGCTGGGGAAGAACGGGCTATCCGATTATCAGAACCTGTCGGAGGCCATCTCGCAGCAACAGCGGGACAACCAGACTCTCAAGGATCGTAACGACCTCATTTACCGCGAGATAGATGATCTCACCTCTGGCCTCGAGGCCATCGAGGAGTTGTCGCGCAACGATCTGGGTTACATCAAGCAGGGGGAGACCTTCTACCGGATCATCCCCAAAGAGAAAGACAAAGAGACAGCGCCGGACGATGAGCCCTACGATGACTGATGCCAGCCGGATATCCGGCCTGACGGCGATCGTCCCTGCCGCCGGTATCGGCAGCCGAATGGGGGCCGATTGCCCCAAGCAGTACCTGCAACTGGCGGGTAAAACCATTCTCGAACATACCCTGGAGCGGCTGCTCTCCCACCCGGCCATCGCCCAGGTGATCGTGGCGCTGGCGCCCCATGACCGCTGGTTCGAGGCCCTGCCCGTGGCGGCCGAGCCGCGCATTGTGCGGGTCGAGGGAGGCGCCGAGCGCGCCTTTTCCGTCCTCAATGGTCTCCATGTGGCGCAAGGGGAGTGGGTGCTGGTGCACGATGCGGCCCGTCCCTGTCTGACTCACGGCGATCTCGATGCGCTGATTGTCGCGGCCATGAGCTGTGGCGGCGCCATTCTCGGCAGTCGGGTGCGCGATACCATGAAACGCTCCGATGGGGAGGGCAATATCATCGCTACCGTCGAGCGCGAGCAGCTCTGGCATGCCCTGACGCCGCAGATGTTCCCGACCCGTGCCCTGAAGCGGGCGCTGGAAGAGGGGCTGCTGCTGGGCGCCACCATCACCGACGAGGCCTCCGCCATGGAGCGGGCCGGATTCACGGTGCGCATGGTGGAGGGGCGCGCCGACAATATCAAAGTGACCCGGCCGGAAGATTTGTCGCTGGCGGGGCTGTTTTTAAGCCAGCAGGCATAAGCCCCTCAGTCAGAACAGACCGTTCAGAGCAGAGTGTCTCGAACAAACAGGCCCGAACAAGGAGTTAGCATGATCCGGATTGGACATGGTGTGGACGTACACAAAATTGATGGGGTTGGTTTCAGCATGTTGGGAGGTTGCCGCTGATGATGCGCATTGGTCATGGTTTTGATGTTCATAAATTTGGTGGTGTTGGCCCCTGCATGCTGGGTGGCGTGCCGGTTCCCTACGAGCAGGGGCTAGTTGCCCACTCCGACGGCGATGTGGTGCTGCACGCGGTAAGCGATGCCCTGCTGGGGGCTATTGGTGCCGGTGACATCGGTCGCCACTTCCCCGATACCGCTGCTGAGTTCAAGGGGATCGACAGTCGCATCCTGCTGCGGGATGTCTTTGCCCGGGTACAGAAGGCGGGTTATGCCATCGGCAACCTGGATGTGACCATCATCGCCCAAGCCCCCAAAATGGCGCCCCATATCGACGCCATGTGCGCCGTGCTGGCCGCCGATCTGCAATGTGATTTGAACCGGGTGAACGTCAAGGCGACCACCACCGAACAGCTTGGGTTTACGGGGCGCAAGGAAGGGATCGCCACCGAAGCCGTCGTCCTACTGGTGAAACAATAATGCTGGAACAACTTGCCTATCTGCACGGGGCGCCCACCGCCCGCGGTATCCTCAAGGCCGAGGCCGCCGACTTCGTGGTGAATGAAGATCTCGGCTTCGAGCCCTGTGGCGAGGGGGAGCATATCTTCGTCCGGGTGCGCAAAACCGGCGAAAACACCGCCTGGGTAGCGGGTCTGCTGGCCGATGCGGCCGGAGTCAACCGCAATGCGGTGACCTGGGCGGGCCTGAAAGATCGTCACGCGGTGACCGAGCAGTGGTTCGGCATTCACCTGCCGGGCAAGGCCGAACCGGACTTGTCGGTTATCGAGAGCGACAGCATCCAGATCCTGCAAGCCAGGCGTCACAACCGCAAATTGCGGGTTGGCTACCTCAAGGGCAACCACTTCACCCTGCGTCTCACCGGTCTGGAACAGGCCGACGGGCTGGAAGCGCGCCTGCAGGCCATCGCCACTCAGGGCGTGCCCAATTACTATGGTGAGCAGCGTTTTGGCCGCGATGGCAACAACCTGGAAGCGGCCAAGGCGATGTTTGCCGGCAAGCGGATCAAGGATCGCAACAAGCGTTCCCTCTACCTCTCTGCCGCCCGCAGCATGCTGTTCAACGCCATCGTCAGCGCCCGTATCGAGCAGGGGCTGGCTCATCAGCTGCTGGCCGGTGATTGCGTGATGCTCAAGGGCAGCCACTCCATCTTCAGCGAAGAGAGCGTGACCCCCGAGCTGGAAGCGCGTCTTGCCTCCGGCGACGTGCAGCTGACCGCGCCCCAGTGGGGCCGTGGCCGCTTGGCCAGTCAGGGCGCCGCTGCCGAGTTCGAACAGGGCGTGCTGGCCCCTTACAGCGATTGGTGTGACGGGCTGGAGAAAGCCGGGCTGGATCAGGATCGCCGCCCCCTGCTGCTCAAGCCGGAGCAGGTGAGCTGGCAGCTGGACGGCGAGGCGCTGACCCTCTCCTTCTTCCTGCCGGCGGGCGCGTTTGCCACCAGCGTGGTGCGCGAGTTAATGCAGGCCGAAGAGGCCGATCACGGTTTCAGGAATCAGACCGATGCGAATTCTGGTCAGTAATGATGATGGTGTGCATGCAGAGGGCATTCGTGCCCTCAGCGAGGCGCTGCGCGCCTGCGGCGAGGTCATTGTGGTGGCGCCGGATCGCAACCGCAGCGGCGCGAGTCACTCCCTGACGCTGGAAGTACCGCTGCGGGTTACCCGCATCGCAGAAAACGGCTTTAATGGGTGCGAGAGCTATGCGGTGAAGGGGACGCCGACCGACTGCGTGCATCTGGCGGTCAACGAGCTGGTGCGTCCTGAACCCGACATGGTGGTGGCCGGCATCAACCACGGTGCCAACTTGGGGGATGATGTCATCTACTCGGGCACGGTCGCCGCGGCCACCGAGGGGCGCCATCTCGGCTACCCCTCCATCGCCATCTCGCTGGTGGGCAAGACCCACTTCGCCACGGCGGCCCACTATGCGGCCCTGCTGGTGAAGGGGCTGATGAAACACCCCCTGCCTGCCGATCAGATCCTCAACGTCAACGTGCCGGACTTGCCCCTCGAGCAGATCAAGGGGATCAAGACCACCCGCCTTGGCAATCGCCACCGGGCGGAGTCGGTGATCTGCACCGAGGATCCCCGTGGTCAGCCCATCTACTGGATCGGCCCCCCCGGTAGCCAGCAGGATGCCGGTGACGGTACCGATTTTGCTGCCATCGAGCAGGGTTATGTCTCGATTACCCCCCTGACCATCGATATGACTGCCTACGACAGTCTCGCCGGTCTGGGGGCCTGGTTAGATCTGCAGGGATGAGGGTGGTGTGATAGTACAGCGCCTGTTAAATCAGCTCATTGCGCAGGATATTCGCGATTTTCGCGTGCTGGCGACCATCGCGAAAGTGCCGCGCCAGCTGTTCGTGGACGAGGCCATGGCGCACAAGGCGTGGGACAACACCGCCCTGCCCATTGGCCACGGCCAGACCATTTCGCAGCCCTATATGGTGGCGCGAATGACCGAGTTGCTGATGCAAAACAATCCGGCCCATGTGCTGGAGATTGGCACTGGCTCGGGCTACCAGACGGCGATCCTTGCCCATCTGGTGGAGCATGTTTATACCGTGGAGCGGATCAAGTCGCTGCAGTTCCAGGCCAGACGCCGACTGCGCCAGCTCGATCTGCACAATGTCTCGGCCAAGCACGGCAACGGCTGGCTGGGGTGGCCCAACAAGGGGCCTTATGACGCCATTCTGGTGACGGCCGCGGCGAGCGAGATCCCGACGGCACTGACCGATCAGCTGGCCGAAGGGGGTCGACTGGTGTTGCCCGTGGGTGACAGCCAGCAGACCCTGCAACTGATCGAACGATCCGGATCCCAGCTGACCAGCCGTATTCTGGAGCCGGTACGTTTTGTTCCCCTGATTGACGGAGATGTTGAGTGAAGTTGTTTTCCCGTTTGTACGTACTGGTGATGCAGTGGGCTCGCCACAAGCATGCCCCCTGGTATCTCTCCATCACCGCTTTTATCGAGTCGGTATTCTGGCCGATCCCGGTGGATGTGATGCTGGCGCCGATGGCGCTCGCCAAGCCCCACAAGGCGTGGCACTACGCCACGCTGGCCACCCTCTTCTCTGTGCTGGGCGCCCTGTTTGGCTATGCCCTTGGCTATGCCCTGTGGGATCCGGTCGTGCTGCCACTGGTGGAGTCTGTGGGTTATCAGGACAAGATCGAGATTGCTCGCAACTGGTTTGAGCAGTGGGGGATCTGGGTCATCTTTATCGCCAGCTTCACCCCTATCCCCTACAAGGTGTTTACCGTGACGGCAGGGTTGTTGCAAATGGCTCTGCTGCCCTTCATCATCACCTCCCTCATCGGTCGTGGCATGCGCTTTTTCCTGGTTGCGGGCCTGATGCGCTGGGGTGGCGAGAAGATGGAACGCAAACTGATGCACTACGTAGATGTGCTCGGTTGGCTCTGTATTGGTCTGGCCGTGGTGGCCTATTTCTGGTTTAGTCGTTAAGGATCCATTATGCGTTCGCGTATTTGGCAAGGAAGCAGTGTCGTGGTGTTGTCATGGCTGCTGCTTGCCTGCTCCTCCAGTAAAAATGCAGCTCCGGTAGATGGTGTTGATGAGGGGCAGTTTGTCTCGACCATTCCGGCTCGCCAAAGTGGTGCCCAGGTCAGCGCCCCCATTCAGGGCGGCAGCTATGTGGTGAAGCGGGGCGATACCCTCTACTCCATCGCCTTCAACTCCGGCAACGACGTGCCGTCGCTGGCTAGCCTCAACAACATCAGCCCGCCCTACAACATCTATCCGGGGCAGCGACTGCGACTCGATGGTTCCAGCGCCAGTGTTGGCAGCAGCCGCAGTGCCGGTACCTATGAGGTGCGCCGCGGCGATACCCTGAGCAGCATTGGCCGCCAGTTCGGCATGACGCCGCAGGCGCTGGCCCAGAGCAACAACCTGAGCGCCCCCTATGCGCTGCAACCGGGTCAGGTGCTCAATGTCCAGACCGCAGGCGGCGGTTCGACCCAGATGGTGGCTGCGACTCGTCCGGCAACCGTGACGCCGGTGGCCGTTAGCCGTCCGAGCAGCGGTCCGCGTCCGTTGGCCGAGCCGAGTGGATCTGGTCAGACCACGCCGTTCATCTCTCAGAAATCCGTTGCTCCGGCAGCACCGAAGGAATACGCTCAGTCCAAAGAACAAAAAACAAACAACTCCCAGTCGAGACTTGCTTGGCACTGGCCCGCAAAAGGCCGGATCGTTGAGGGGTTCTCTGTTGCAGAACAGGGTAACAAAGGGATCGACATAGCCGGCCAGAAGGGGCAACCCGTCTACGCCGCCAGCAGCGGTAAAGTGGTATACGCTGGCAGTGCTTTAAGGGGGTACGGCAAGCTGATTATCCTCAAGCATGATGATGACTATCTCTCCGCTTACGCACACAACGACGAGTTGCGGGTGAAGGAAGGGGACAGCGTCAAGGGGGGCTCGGTCATTGCCAACATGGGTAGCACGGACGCGCCGGATGTGCGATTGCATTTCGAGATCCGGTACAGAGGCAAGTCGATCAATCCGATGAGCTATTTGCCAAAGCGTTAACCCCAGAGAGACCGTCTTACTCTGGTAACGTCAGGGAGACACACCATGAGCCAAGAACAACTGGTAATGCAGGATGCAGAGTTAGAGTTTGACGCTGAACCCGAATCTCACGAGGTAGAAGAGTTGCAGGAGGTAGCCGCCGAGGCGGACGAGACTATCTCCGATGAGTTGCTGGCACCTGAGCTGAATAAGGTGATGGATGCCACGCAACTCTATCTGGGGGAGATAGGTTTCTCCCCGCTGCTCACAGCCGAAGAGGAAGTCTACTACGCCCGTCGTGCCTTGCGAGGTGACAAAGCCGCCCGCAAGCGCATGATCGAGTCCAACCTGCGGCTGGTGGTGAAAATCGCCCGTCGTTACAACAACCGCGGCCTGGTGCTGCTGGATCTCATTGAAGAGGGCAACCTCGGTCTTATCCGCGCGGTCGAGAAGTTTGACCCCGAGCGCGGCTTCCGTTTCTCTACCTATGCCACCTGGTGGATCCGCCAGACCATAGAGCGGGCCATCATGAACCAGACCCGCACCATCCGTCTGCCCATTCATGTGGTCAAAGAGTTAAACGTTTACCTTCGCACCGCGCGCGAACTCTCTCACCGTCTCGATCATGAACCGACCGCCGAGGATATTGCCTTCGCGCTGGATCGTTCGGTGGATGACGTGAACCGCATGCTCAAACTCAACGAGAAGATCACCTCAGTGGACACCCCCATCGGTGGCGATCGCGACAAGGCGCTGCTGGATGTGCTCTCCGACGAGCGCGGCATGGGGCCTGAGCTGGAGTCACAGGAAGATGATATGCGCAGCAGCATTGTGCACTGGCTGGAGGAGCTCAACCCCAAGCAGCGGGAAGTGCTGGCCCGTCGTTTCGGTCTGCTGGGGTACGAGCCCGCCACCCTTGAGGATGTGGGGGCCGAGATTGGCCTGACCCGCGAGCGGGTACGCCAGATCCAGGTGGAGGGGCTGCGCCGTCTGCGGGAGATCCTGCTGAGCCAGGGGCTCTCCATCGAGGCGTTATTTCGTACCAATTAAGCATCCGCACCAACTGATCAGCGCATCAGCCAGATAGCACGAGGGGAGCAACAGCTCCCCTCGTTTTTTATTGCCTGTGGTCTGGCGATGGCTTCGTGGTTATACCAGCTCGGCCAGCATGGTGTCGGCGTAGGGCACCAGCGCTTCGCCCTTCTTCACCTTGGTGAGGTAGTCCGGGTTGGCGATAAGCGGACGGCCGATGGCCACCAGATCGAAGCGGTTAGCCTCGATGGCCGCAGCGGCGCGCTCGGCGTCGTAGTTGCCCACACCGACCAGATTGCCCTTGTAGTGGGCGCGCAGATAGTCGGAGGCGCGGCCACCCAGATAATCGAAGGTGAGGTTGTCATCAAAGATGCCGAGGTGGATATAGGCCAGCGGGCGATCGTTGAGCTTGCCCAGCAGGTAGTCGAACACGGCGCGATCTTCCGGGCTACCCGTCAGATGGACATAGGCACCCGGGGAGAGACGAATACCTACCCGATCACCATCGATACGGGCGCTGATGGCATCGACCACTTCCAGCGCGAAGCGGCTCATCTTTTCCGGGCTGCCACCGTAGTTGTCGGTGCGCAGGTTGGTGGAGTGGTGCAGGAACTGGTCGATCAGGTAGCCGTTGGCACCGTGGATCTCCACCCCGTCAAAGCCCGCCTCGATAGCGTTGGCAGCGGCCTGGGCGTAATCCAGCACCAGCTGGGCGATTTCCGCCTCGGTCAGGGCACGCGGCACCTGATAGGTCAGCTCGCGCATGCGGGGCACAGTGCCCTCGTGCGCCACGGCAGAGGGGGCCAACACTTCAGCCTGATGGAAGAAGGGGTGGGAGAGGCGACCGACGTGCCACAGCTGGGCGAAGATCTTGCCGCCCTTGGCGTGCACGGCGCTGGTCACTCTCTTCCAGCCATCGATCTGCGCCTGGGTGAAGAGTCCCGGGGTATTGGGGTAGCCCTGCGCGTCGGGGCGGATGATGACGGCCTCTGAAACAATCAGGCCGATGTCAGCGCGGCGGCCGTAATAGGCAGCCATCTGCTCGGTCGGCACCAGACTTGGGCCTGCCATGCAGCGGGTGAGCGGGGCCATCATGAAACGGTTGGCCAGGGTCAGAGTGTCATTGAGTCGATACGGCTGAAACAGGGTATTCATGATAGGTTGTCCTGAACGGGTTATTCTTGAACGTGCATTCAAGACGTTTTTTGCGTCGGGCGCAAGCTTTTTTTGAATGCGCGTTCAAGAAGGTTGGCCCGAGCGGGCGGCTGGGGTAAACTTGCCGCCCTTTCCAGCCACTCTTTATCGGCGGGCCCTGTTGCCCCTTGCCGGTGAACCATTTCCCACGGGAGGAACCATGCGCATAGCCGAGTTTGATCGGGACGAGGTACTGCGAAATGCCATGGAAGCGTTTCGCGCCAAGGGATATGCCAAGACCACCATGCAGGAGCTGGTGGCTGCCACCGGCCTGCACCCGGGCAGTATTTACGGCGCCTTTGGCAACAAGCGCGGCCTGCTGCTGGCGGCGGTGGATCACTATGTCGAGGGTAAACGCACCCTGCGCCGCTCCCTGCTCGACAACCCGAGCCCGCTGGCGGGCCTTGCGGCCTATCTCGACCGGATTGTGGGGGAGGCGCTCTGCGGCTCCTGTCTGGTGACTCGTACCATGATGGAGCTGAGCGAGCAGGATGAGGAGCTGACCCAGCGGGTCAAGGGGATCTATGGCGAGCTGGAGCAGGATCTGGCCGAGTTGCTGACACAGGCGCAGGCCAAGGGCGAGCTGGCCCCGGATAGCAATATCCACACCCTCACTGCCCTGCTGCTGATCAACCTGCAAGGGTTGGTCACCTTCGCCCAGTGCCGCCCCGATCGCCCCCTGCTCGACGACGTGGTTGCCCAGCTGATGCGGGCCCTGCGGGCGTAACGCGATACCGCAGAAACAACAGTGGCTCCCTCGGGAGCCACTGTTGTTTCTGCGGTAGGGTTACCTCGGCCCCACCAGCTCTTTCATCAAATCTTTCAGCCACACCAGTGCGGGTTGCTGGGCATGCACGGGATGCCAGACGCAGTTGAGGTGGTAGTCGGGCACGTCTTCGGGCAGCGGCAGGCTTTTCAGCGGCCAGTGGGTGGCGAGCAGCTCGGCCACCATGCTGGGCAGCACCAAGAGGTGATCGCTCTGGCTGACAATGGCGGCGGCGGACATATAGCTCTGGCTGTTGACCGAGATGGTGCGGCTAAAGCCCTGACTCTTCAGATAGCGGTCGAGGCTCGCCTCCGAGGTGCCCAGCGGCGAGTGGAACACATGGGGCATGGCAATCAGCTGCTGCAAGGTGATGCGCTCCATCCATTGGGAGGGGTCATCCTCGGCCCCGGCGGGGGCCGATTTGGCAATGGGCAGATCGGCGCGCACCAGTCCGGCCAGCGGCTCGGTGAGCCAGGTCTCTTTGCCCAGATACCCCGGCACCTGCATGTACTCGTCAAAGCCCAGCACCAGATCGATCTCGCCGCTCGCCAGCTCGGCTTCGGGCAGGGTGTCGCGCAGGATGCGGATCTCGATGGTGACCCCCGGCGCCAGCCCTCTGAGCCGCTGAATAAGCGGCGGGATCAGCACGCACTCCACGTAATCTGTGGTGCAGAGCACGAAGCGCCGCTTCGACTGGCTCGGCTCGAACTCTTCTTCCTCGGTGAGCTGCTGCTCCAGCAGCCGCAGCGCCTGCTGCACCCCGAGGTGCAGCCGCTGGGCGCGCGGGGTCGGCAGCATCCCCTGCGGGGTGCGCACCAAAAGCGGGTCGCCGAGAAAGGTGCGCAGCCGGTTAAGGGAGTGGCTCATGGCGGGCTGGCTGATAAAGAGCGCCTCGGCGGCGCGGGTGACGCTGCCCTGCGTCATCAGGGCGTCAAACGCGAGCAGCAAATTGAGGTCGAGCTGGTGCAGTTTCATGGGGGGATTATTCGCCGTGTTTATGGGACAATCCATCCTATTCATTTGATGGATGGGGGCGCAACGTCTTACTCTGCGACCCACTCTTATTTTTCCGGGTTCCCGCGCCGCATCGGGCGTAAACGGGGGCCTCAATCCATGCAAGGAGCCTTGCGATGAGCATCAAGACCATTAACTCCACGCCGGCCGCCGACGGCTTCACCATGCCCGCCGAGTGGGCACACCAGCAGGCCGTCTGGATGATCTGGCCGTTTCGCCCGGACAACTGGCGCGTAGCCGGTCGCTTCGCGCAAGAGACCTTCGCCAAGGTGGCCGATGCCATCGGTGGTGCTACCCCGGTCTTTATGGGGGTGCCAGCCCGGTTTATGGAGCAGGCCCGCGCCATCATGCCCGCCCACGTCACTCTGGTTGAAATGAACAGCGATGACTGCTGGGCCCGCGATACCGGCCCCACCATCGTTACCAACGCTGCCGGCGAGTGCCGTGGGGTGGATTGGGGCTTCAACGCCTGGGGCGGACACAAGGGTGGTCTCTACTACCCGTGGAATCAGGATGAGGAAGTGGCAGCCCAGATGCTGACCCAACACGGCATGGCTCGCTACGATGCGCCGCTGATTCTGGAAGGGGGCTCCATCCACGTTGATGGCGAAGGCACCTGCCTGACCACCGCCGAGTGCTTGCTCAACGAAAACCGCAACCCGCACCTGACCAAAGAGCAGATCGAAGCTTACTTACGCGACTATCTGGGCGTCACCAGCTTTATCTGGCTGGACGAAGGCGTCTACATGGACGAAACCGACGGCCACATCGACAACATGTGCTGCTTCGTGCGTCCGGGTGAAGTGGCCCTGCACTGGACTGACGATCAGAACGATCCCCAGTACGCCCGCTCCGTGGCCGCCCTCAAGGTGCTGGAAGCGGCGGTCGATGCCAAGGGGCGCAAACTGAAAGTGTGGAAGCTGCCCCAGCCGGGCCCGCTGTTCTGCACTGAAGAGGAGTCTGCCGGTGTCGAGAGCGGTACCGGTGTGCCGCGCGAGGCAGAAGGCCGTCTGGCCGGTTCCTACGTGAACTTCCTCATCACCAACGATCGCATCGTCTATCCGCTGCTGGATGCCGCCACCGATGGTGAAGCCCAGCACATTCTGGAAGAGATCTTCCCGGAGCACACCGTGATCGGCGTGCCGGCCCGCGAGATCCTGCTGGGCGGTGGCAATATTCACTGCATTACCCAGCAGATCCCTTCCGGCAAATAAGAACCGGATGACGATCCTGCTGCGAAGCCGTGATCAAGGCTCATGTGCTGCTCGGAAGCCTCACGTATGTTTATACGCTCCGGTTCCTGTGCTGCTCTTCACCTTGCTGACGACCTCTCGCGACGGGTCGTAAACCGGTTTACGCCAGCTGAGGTTGGTATTCAAAACCCCACGCCGTGGGGTTTTATCTCTTGATGGTGTGATGGTCGCAGGCGCAGATGCGGCGATCATCATGACAAACAGTCACCCTTTTACAGGAGATCCCCATGATCGAAGTGACCGAGGTTTCCATTGCCGAGCTGCGTGCCGCGCTCGAATCAGGCCGCACTACAGCGGTCGAACTGGTCAAGGCCTATCTGGCCCGGATCGAGGCCTACAACGGCCCCGAGACTGCCACCAAACTCAACGCCGTGGTGGTCGCCAATCCCGATGCGCTGAAAGAGGCCGAGGCTTCTGATGCCCGCCGCGCCCGTGGCGAGACCCTGAGCCCGCTCGACGGCATCCCCTACACCGCCAAAGACAGCTATCTGGTCAAGGGGCTGACCGCCGCTTCCGGCAGCCCGGCCTTCAAGGATCTGGTGGCCCAGCGCGATGCCTTTACCGTGGAGCGCCTGCGCGCCGCCGGTGCCATCTGCCTTGGCAAAACCAATATGCCGCCGATGGCCAATGGCGGCATGCAGCGCGGCGTCTATGGCCGTGCCGAGAGCCCCTACAACGCCGACTACCTGACCGCACCGTTTGCCTCCGGCTCCTCCAACGGGGCCGGTACCGCCACCGCTGCCAGCTTCTCCGCCTTTGGTCTGGCGGAAGAGACCTGGTCGAGCGGCCGTGGCCCGGCCTCCAACAACGGTCTGTGTGCCTACACCCCGTCCCGTGGCGTCATCTCGGTGCGTGGCAACTGGCCGCTGACCCCGACCATGGATGTGGTGGTGCCCTATGCCCGCACCATGAACGACCTCTTGGAAGTACTGGATGTGGTGGTCGCCGACGATGCCGACACCCGTGGCGATCTCTGGCGCCTGCAACCCTGGGTGCAGCTGCCCAAGGCCTCCGAGGTGCGTCCGGCTTCCTATCTGGATCTGGCTGCCAAGGCCGATGCCCTCAAGGGCAAGCGCCTCGGCGTGCCGCGCATGTTTATCAACAAGGATGAACTGGCCGGCACCAGCGAAAACCCCGGCATCGGCGGCCCGACCGGTCAGCGCATCCATACCCGCGAGACCGTGATTGCCCTCTGGGAAGATGCGCGCAAGGCGCTGGAAGCCGCGGGCGCGGAAGTCATCGAAGTGGACTTCCCGCTGGTCTCCAACTGCGAAGGGGACCGACCCGGCGCGCCGACCGTGTTCAATCGCGGCATCGTGAGCCCGGAGTTTCTCAACGACGAGCTGTGGGAGCTCTCCGGCTGGGCGTTCGACGACTTCCTGCGCGCCAACGGCGATCCCAAGCTCAACAAGCTGGCTGATGTCGATGGGCCGAAGATCTTCCCCCACGACCCGGGCACCCTGCCGAACCGCGAGGGCGATCTGGCGGCGGGCATGGACGAGTACGTCAATATGGCCAAGCGTGGCCTGAAATCCTGGGACGAGATCGCCACAGTGCCGGACGGCCTGCGCGGTCTGGAAAAGACCCGCAAGCTGGATCTGGAGGACTGGATGGACGGGCTCAAGCTCGACGCCGTGCTGTTCCCCACCGTCGCCGACGTCGCCCCGGCTGATGCGGATGTGAATCCGGCCTCCGCCGATATCGCCTGGAGCAATGGCATCTGGGTTGCCAACGGCAACCTCGCTATCCGTCACCTCGGCGTGCCGACCGTCACCGTCCCCATGGGCGTGATGGCCGATATCGGTATGCCGGTGGGCCTGACCTTCGCCGGTCGCGCCTATGACGACAACAACCTGCTGCGCTTCGCCTCGGCCTTTGAGTCCACCGGCAGCAAGCGCAAGGTGCCGCCGCGGACACCGCCGTTGGTTTGATTGCGGTTGTGAGTTAAATCTCTCGGAGTCATTCTGAGAGAATAAAAAAACCACCCTTTATGCGGGTGGTTTTTATTATTTGACGGTTAGCTAAATTACCTTAGTATCTTGATTTCATTATTTTTTTGAATTTATCACCAGTGATAGTGGATGAAATATAAGAAATATGAAGTAACTCTTTGAAGGCTTTTTGTTTTGGTGCTTCTGGTTCAAAGACAAATGCTTCCATATTCGCGTGGCGAATTAGCTCCTCACGTTTTATCCGCATGGCTTCAGGATTATCTATATTCTCATATATGTTATCGATTAATTTAACTTGGATTTGTCGTGCTTTTTCTAAAAGTGATTCATCAAAAACAGCTTTGGATTCAGCCCTTGCTAACTCAGCAGAAACCACTCTGATATAGAAATTGTTAATTAATTCTATGTCGTCATCATCAAAATATTTTATTAGTCTTCCCTTAAATTTTTCCCAGTTATTTTCGCCAATAATTGGTTTGGTTAAATTGTTAACAACCAACTCTTGTTGTGGTTGTTGACTTAAATCATTAATTCTTCTTTCTGCATCTTTAATTTGTAAAAATACTATTGTAGCGGCATCTTTATCTGTTTGCTTTTGCTGGAGGCGGTAAACAATCCATGCAATCCCACCAACAAGTATTGTTGCTATTGAGCTAAATAAATCGGAGTTTAGGAAGTCCATGTTTTCTCCTTGGATATAATCATTTGATTTCACGGAATTTTTCAATGTTGAATCATATTATACCCTTATATAATTTTCCTCTAAAGCCTTTTGGTGAGTCATAAATTAGAAAGGGGAGGGCCGTAGGTTCGAATAGCGAAGCGTATTCGGACGATCGCGAAAGTAAGGACGTTGAGGTGACGCTGATGTTCAGGGTTTCCTGCTTCTTTTACTATCAGGCTATTCGCGGTAAACGGACGATTACGCTGCGCTAATCGTCCCTACATGATGTGGCATATTGTTACCTCCCCCTCATCCCCAGCCCTTCTCCCGCAAGGGGAGAAGGGAGCAAAACGGTTCAGCTGACTGTGCTTTACGTGCGAGGTACGGATGTGAGTTTGGAATTGGCACGGGCCATCCCCTCTCCCTTGGGAGAGGGTTAGGGCCGTAGGTTCGAATAGCGAAGCGTATTCGGACGATCGCGAAAGTAAGGGCGTTGAGGTGACGCTGATGTTCAGGGTTTCCTGCTTCTCTTGCTATCAGGCTATTCGCGGTAAACGGACGATTACGCTACGCTAATCGACCCTACATGATGTGGCATATTGTTACCTCCCCCTCATCCCCAGCCCTTCTCCCGCAAGGGGAGAAGGGGGCGAAATTGATTCTGCTGGCTGTGTTTTGGCTCTGTGGTGTGGGTGAATATGTGTGGCTTGGAATTGGCACGGGCCATCCCCTCACCCTCGGGAGAGGGTTAGGGTGAGGCGTTGCTATCTGTGTTGCAGGTTCAAATAGCGAAGCGTATTCGGGCGATCGCGACAGGAGGTCGCTGCTGATTGCTCCGGACTTTACCCTGACTTCACCTTCTCTTCACACAACCTCATTTTCCCCTCACAAATCCCCCGTATCTTCTGCCCACTGCTTAAAAGGCCCGGCTTGCCACAGGGGTGGCGAGGGGGCGGTTGGTTCGAGGGAGCAAGATGATGAAAGGTTGGATGAAGTGCACATTGGCCGGGGCTGTGGTGCTGATGGCGAGTTTCTGGGGTGGCAGCGTGCGGGCGGCTGGGATCGAGCTCAAGCAGGTGAGCGGCCCTGTCTATGTGGTCGAGGACAACTACTACGTCAAAGAGAACTCCATGGTCTATTTCGGGGCCAAGGGGGTGACTGTGGTGGGGGCGACCTGGACGCCGGATACCGCCCGCGAGTTGCATAAGCTCATTAAACGGGTCAGCAGCAAGCCGGTGCTGGAGGTGATCAACACCAACTACCACACCGACCGGGCGGGCGGTAACGCCTACTGGAAGTCCATCGGGGTCAAGGTGGTGGCGACGCGCCAGACCCGGGATCTGATGAAGAGCGACTGGGCCGAGATTGTCGCCTTTACCCGCAAGGGGCTGCCGGAGTATCCGGATCTGCCGCTGGTGCTGCCCAACGTGGTGCACGATGGCGACTTCACGCTGCAAGAGGGCAAGCTGCGCGCCTTCTATGCGGGCCCGGCCCACACGCCGGACGGCATCTTTGTCTACTTCCCCGATGAGCAGGTGCTCTATGGCAACTGCATCCTCAAGGAGAAGCTGGGCAACCTGAGCTTTGCCAATGTGAAGGCCTATCCGCAGACCATCGAGCGGCTCAAAGCGATGAAGCTGCCGATCAAGACGGTGATCGGCGGCCACGACTCACCGCTGCACGGCCCCGAGCTGATTGATCACTATGAAGAGCTGATCAAGGCGGTGCCGCAGTCATAACCGCTGCGTGGCAGAGAGCCTGCAAGCCGTGCCATCGCTGCAATCAGCAGCCATAACGGCACACCACAAAACGCCCGCTTTCAGGAAATAAGCGGGGGTTTTGCTGTTGCGGCTTTTCTGCGGCCACTTATTGCGGGCGTTGGCACTGCGAGATTAAGGCTGTTCAAGGGAGGGAGGCTTTCATAAGATGGCCCTCTCTCTTTTCCCTGAAAGTTATCCATTTTCGTTATGCAATACGCCTCTCTCGCCCGCCTCAAACAGGCCTTTATCACCGGAATGTGGGCCTCGCTGGTCAGCATCGTTATCGGCTTCGCCTTCAAGGTGTGGCTGGCGCAGTGGGTCGCCAAGGGGGAGCTGGCGCTGTTCAACAGCGTGGTGGATTTGATTTCCCTCTCCTTTATCCTGATGACAGGTTTTCGCTCTTCCATGGTGGTGAGTTACTCCCAGACCAAGAACGATCGGGACATCATCAATATCTTTCGCTACTTCCTCATCGGCATCGTGCTGCTCACCTGGGGGGCGGTGATCCCCTATATCAAGCACGGGCTCCATATCCGGGTGGAGTATCTGCAACTGGTGGGGGTCATCTTCGGGCTGGGGCTCAAGGTCTACTTCACCAATCTGGTCGCCATGTACCGGATGTATGCGCTCTCCAACCGGGTCACCTGGCTGGAGCCGCTGGCCAACGGTCTGCTGTTTATGACCTGCTACTTTGGACTCGGGATGGATGCGCTCGCTTCGCTCTTCTACGGGCTGACCTTCTCGTCGCTCGCTATCGCCGGTTATATGTATGTTTCGCGGCGCCGGGCCATCGCCACCAAGCCGCTGGCCAAGGTGGCGCTCGGCCCCGAGATGGTGAGCTATGTGAAGAAGAGCTTTACCGCCTCGCTGGAGGCGGGGGCCAGCATCCTGATGATTTACATCACTGTGCTGCTCACCATCCGCCACTTCAGCATCGACGAGCTGGGGGATTTTCAGGTGGTGGTTCGCCCCATCTTCACCTATATGACAACCCTGTTTGTCTTCCCCATCTACCGCTTTGTGCTGCCGGAGCTGGCGGTCAATCTGCGCAACGGCGATCACCGCCAGATAAGGCTGATCCGGCGCTGGATCTTCCGTCTCTCCGCCATCGTCAGTCTGGCCTTCTTTGGCTTGATGTTGCTGGCGGGCAAGCCGCTGGTGTTGCTGTTCTTCCCCGCCGACTACGTGGGTGCGGTGCCTGTGCTGTTCCACTTCTCCATCTTCTTTATCTTTATGATGCTCAACGGCTATCAGCTCGCCTATATCAAGGCTCACGGCCACTTTACCCAGAGTTTGTTGATCCGGCTGGCGGGCATAGTGGCACTGGTCGCCGCCTACTATCTGGTGGCCGAATTCACCGCCAACGTGGTGGCGATTATCGTGGCGCTGGGGCTCGGTTATATGGTGATGTTTATCCTCTCGACCCTGGCTGAGCGGCAGATCTTGCGATCCCTGCCACTGGTGCTGGCGACCCGTTAGGGTGTGACTCGCCAAGAGCTGGCTTTGGTCAGATAACAAAAAACGCCCATGCGGGCGTTTTTTGTTGGCGGCGCAGGGCGGTTTAACGCTTGCCCTTGCCACCCTTGTTGCCAGCGAGGGCCTGCTTTCTGGCGCGCTGCTTCTGGGCCGCCTTGCTGTTGCGGCGCGGCTCGGGCTCGAAGCGGGTGAGATCCGGCTCAAAGCCCGGGAACCACTGCTGGGGCAAGCGGGTGTCGAGTACCGCTTCCACCTTCTCCAGCAGGGGCGCATCTTCCGGGCTGAACAGGGTAATGGCGAGCCCTTTGTTGCCGGCACGGCCGGTGCGCCCGATACGGTGGACGTAATCCTCGGCCACGAACGGGAACTCAAGGTTAATCACGTAGTTGAGATCCGTGATATCGAGGCCGCGGGCCGCCACGTCGGTGGCGACCAGCGCTTGCAGGGTGCCGGCGCGAAACTCCAGTAGCACTTTTTCCCGTGCGCTTTGCGACAGATCGCCGTGGAAGGCCAGCGCATTGATACCCGCTTTGCCAAGCTGCTGGGCCAGCTTGTCAGCCCCTTGGCGGGTGCGGCTGAAGATGAGTGCCGGTGCCCACCCTTTCACTTTCAGCATGTGTTCGACCAGCGCCAGCTTGCGATCGCTGTCCACCGTGTAGACCCGCTGCTCCACCTCGGCCGCCGTGGTGTTGCGCGGTGCCACTTCAATCAGCTCGGGGTCGCGCAGCAGCACCTTGCAGAGGGCAAACAGGTTGTCGTCGCAGGTGGCGGAGAAGAGCAGTGTCTGGCGATCCGCCGGGATCTGTTTGAGCAGCGCCTTGATCTCGTCCATAAAGCCCATGTCGAGCATCCGATCCGCCTCGTCAAACACCAGATGGCGCAGGCTATCCAGGCTCAATGCCCCCTGACGCAGATGGTCGAGCAGGCGGCCCGGGGTGGCGATCAGGATATCCACCCCGACTTGAAGCGCCGCTACCTGCGCCGCGATACTCACCCCGCCGTAGACCTGGGTGCTGGTGAGACCGGTGCCCTGACCGTAGCGCGCCACGCTCTCGGCGACCTGCACCGCCAGCTCGCGGGTCGGCACCAGCACCAGCGCGCGGATCGGGCGTTGGGACTCCATTTGCGGCTGCGCCAGCAACTGCTCCAGCAGCGGCAGCACAAAGGCGGCGGTTTTGCCGGTGCCGGTCTGGGCGCCTGCCATCAGATCCCGCCCCGCCAGAATGACCGGGATGGCGCGAGCTTGAATGGGGGTCGGTGCGGCATAGCCGAGCTCGGTCAGGGTCTGCTGCAAGCGGGGGGAGAGGGCCAGTTCGGCAAAGGAGGCTGTGGACATAGGGGCACCAGTCGGGGTTATCGCGGCCTGCGGCCACGATGCAATGAGTGATCGTGGCCGCGATGGTAACAGAAGCAGGGGGAGCGGCAGAAGGCGGCTATGGCTCTGCGTCGTCCGGCAACGGGCGGATCAGCCGGATCTTTTTGCCCTCGTAGCAGGCGATGTTGTGCTTGCCGTGCTGTTTGACGTGGTAGAGCAGCTCGTCGGCGAGATGCACCGCCTCGGTGACGGTGAGGTAGTCGCGAATGCGGATCACCCCGGCGGAGAAGGTGATGGGGGGGGGCAGCTCGGGGATCCCCAACGGCCGATCCAGCAGGCGGCCAGCGGAGTGGATCATCATCTCGTCATCCTCCATCCCCTTGAACAGCACGATAAACTCCTCGCCGCCCCAACGGATGGCGCTGTCCACCTTGCGGATATTACTTCTGAGGTGGCGGGCAAAGGCGACCAGTGCCAGATCCCCTACGCCATGGCCATAGGTGTCGTTGATCGACTTGAAGTTGTCGATATCGAGGATCATCAGGTAGTCGTGCTCATGGAGCAGACTCTGGCAGAGCACATCCCTGCGTGGCAGCCGGGTCAGGTGGTCGGTGTGCGCCAGGGTGCGCAGCCGCAAGTAGATCTGCTTCCAGGCCACTATGCCCAGCAACAGCACGATGAGATAGACCTTGAAGGCCGCACTTTGCAGGGCCAGCTTGACGAAATCAAACCAGCTGTAGGACCACTTCAGATAGAGATCATCCCCCGCCTTGGTGCGCATAAAGGGTTTGCTCAGGCAGAGATGCCTCGGGCGGCAGGGCTCGGCGGCTTCAAACGATATGTTGGTGCGGGTCGGATTGATGGTATCGAAGGGTCGCAGCACATCGTTAAATGCTTCATCGACGGCGATGTCGATACCGAGCAGTCCGTATTTGTAACCGCCGCGCCCCGACTGATGGATGAAGGGGAAGTACATCACTATGGTGTTGCGCATGCTGAAGCTGTCGATTTCGATATCGGAGACAAAGGCCTCATCGGCGCTGCACAAGGCGCGGCCGGGGGCAAAGCTGGCGCAACCGAAGTAGTGATACCAGGCGGGCAGGGTCATCAGATCCACCTTGATCGGCGCCAGTCTGGTGGGCAGCACATTGTTGTCGGCCACCATGCCGATCAGCCGGTAGTCATTCCAGATGGTGTAGATATTGATCACCTCCGGGTAGGAGAGGGCATAGCGGAAGGTGTTGAGGATGTTGGCGGCCGGGTATTGCAGCGGAATATCGGCAAAGCGGTATTTGCTTTTGAGGTCATATCCGTAGAGATAGTCGCTGCCGACGCTATTCGGGGGCGGTGGCTGATCGAGCAGATGGTGTTGTGCCAGATAGCTGGTGATGTTCTCCACCTTGAGGATCTTGGCTCGCTGGTAGAAGACCTCGAACACGTTCTTCTGTCTGGCGGTGATGAGATCCATGTCGTGCTGGATAGTGAGATAGGTGTAGTAGAAGACAGTGCCCAGTCCGGTCAGGGCGAGCAGGGCCAATCCGGCCACTTTGACGATGAACTGGCGAGCAAACGCCGGTGGCCAGCGCAAGGCTGGGGGGTTACCTGAAAATAAGGTCATAGGTGTCTGGTTAGAGTACCGATAGGGGCGCGGGCGCCATACGGGCAAAGTATACGCGAATGAAATCCCGACAGGATCCACCGACAAACCTTGCCTGAAGCTGAAGACCTCACCACTTATTTATCCCTACTCCACGATCAGCACGCTCTCGCTGGCCAGATGGTGCAGCCACTCCCTGACGATCAGCAGCACGGCGGCAAAGTGCTCGTCGCGGGGCAGCAAGCTGGCGGCGAGGGGATCCCCTTCCGCCATGGCGGCCAGCTGGCCAAAGGCTTGCTCCACCAGATCCCGGTCGAGCTGGTTGTCCCCCAGCGCTTCGGCTAGTGATGGCTGGCTGCGCAGGGTCAGCTGCAAGCCGGGCGGGATCTGCGGGGCGATGCGCATCAACTCATCCTCCACCACCATGATGGCCCGCTCCAGTTCGAGCGGGGTGGGCGGCGCGTGGCGAAACGGCCCGGGCTGGATGGCGTGGGTGCCAAAGGCCAGCGGGTAGTGTGACGGGGCCGCATCTGGCTGGCTCAGCCAGAGCTGACTGCTCTGTTCACCAATCTCCAGCAGCAGGGTCATCATCTCCGGTACGGGTTGTGTCATGGTGCTTAGCTCCTGTATTGTAAACGTTTTCCCATTCTGCCTTTGATACCCCCGCTGTCGCCGTTTGGCGAGCACAATTTCTGCGAGTCGTCCCTCACTTTGTTGCAAATCCCTTGCAAAAAAATCCATTGGTGGCAGTCTGGATGTCTAAATGGCTGTTGCCGTTTCGTTATCCTCAGATGATTCAGGAGTTCAGATATGGATATTCGCACCGCTCCCCGCGCCATCGCGCTCGCCCTCATGCTGGCTAGTGGCATCGCCGTCGCCAACGAAGCGCTGGTGATCCAGACCGACTTTGGTCTCAAAGATGGCGCCGTGTCGGCCATGAAGGGGGTTGCCTTCGGGGTGGATCGTACCCTGCCGCTCTATGACCTGACCCACGAGATCCCGGCTTACAACATCTGGGAAGCCTCCTACCGCCTCTACCAGACCCTGCAGTATTGGCCCAAGGGCACAGTGTTTGTCAGCGTGGTGGATCCCGGTGTCGGCACCGAGCGCAAGTCTGTGGTGCTCAAGACCAGGAGCGGCCACTACATCGTGACTCCGGACAACGGCACCCTGACCCTGGTGGCCGAGCACTTCGGCATCGAGGCGGTGCGCCAGATTGACGAGAAACTCAATCGCCTCAAGGGCTCCGAGAAGTCCTACACCTTCCACGGCCGCGATGTGTACGCCTATACTGGCGCGCGGCTCGCTTCCGGCGCCATCAGCTACGAGCAGGTCGGCCCGCTGCTGCCCGCCGAAGTGGTTAAGATCCCCTATCAGCCTGCAGTAGCCGAGAAAGATGGCACCCTCAAGGGCACCATCCCGATCCTCGATGTGCAGTACGGCAACGTCTGGACCAATATCGACGATGCCCTGCTGACCAAGGCGGGGATCAACAAGGGGGATAATGCCTGCATCAAGATCCGCGAAGGGGATGTGGTCAAATATGACGGCAAGGCCCCTTACGTCAGCAGCTTCGGCGATGTGCCGGAAGGTCAGCCGCTGGTCTACCTCAACAGTCTGCTGCAGGTCTCGGTGGCGCTGAACATGGACAGCTTCGCTGCCAAGCATCAGGTGCAATCCGGTGCCAACTGGCATATCAGCCTGAAGAAGTGCTCCTGACCCGCACATATATAAGTAGAAATAGAAACAGCAACGGGCGCCTCGGCGCCCGTTTTATTCTCTGGTAATGAAGGGATCAGAACTCGTTGGAGAGCGCTTTGTACCCTTTGACCAGATCGATGTTGGTGTGAGCCACGTCTTCGGAGAACTCGGCGGCATCGACCGAGACCCGCGGGATATGGGTCAGATCGCTCTGCTGGTTGATGCGGGTGGTGGAGGGGACGTAGAACTCAGGCGGCAGATCGCAGCCATCAATCACCGAGTTGTGACGCACCACGGCACCGTCACCGATATGGCAGTTGAACAGCACGCTGTTGAAGCCGATAAAGACCCGGTTTCCCACTTCGCACGGTCCGTGGACGATGGAGCGGTGGGCGATGGAGGTGTACTCGCCGATGGTGACGGCGGCGCCGGATTTGGAGTGGATCACCACGCCATCCTGGATATTGGAGTTGGCGCCGATGACGATGGGTTCCATATCTCCACTCTCATCCACCTCGTCGGCACGGATCACTGCATAGGGGCCGACAAAGACATTCTCTTTGATGATCACCTTGCCGCAGATGATGGCGGTCTTGTCGATATAGGCGGATTCGTCGATGACAGGCAGATGGCCGGAGGGATTCTTGCGGATCATGTTACATCCTGTGGTTGCTTGAAATGATGCGGTGGCGCACCCGGCGCCAGGATGCCAGCTTACGCCTCGTTATTATCCGGTGAAACCCCGAAGTGGTCTGACCCTTGTCGCAAGCCTTGGCGGGAGCACTGTTTCCGCGCGCTGGAATATGGGAGCATTGCAGCCATTCCCGAGTTGGTTGAAATGGACATATATAGATGAAGAAGATGATTGCCCTGTTGGCGGGTGGTTTGTTGCTCTCCTCGGCCGTGCAGGCCAAAGGGAAGGCGGGGGAGTTTGACTATTACGCCATGGCGCTCTCCTGGTCGCCCGAGCATTGCGCCGTCAAACCTGCGGATCGGGACCAGTGTTCCCGCAAGCTGGGCTTTGTGCTGCATGGTCTCTGGCCCCAGTACGATCGCGGTTACCCCAGCAACTGCACTCGCGAACGGCTCGATCCCGATATGGAGAGCGAGTTTGCCGACCTCTACCCCAGCCGTTTCCTCTATCGCCATGAGTGGGAGAAGCACGGTACCTGCTCCGGCTTGAGCCAGCAGGCCTTCCATCAGCTGGCGAGCGATTTGCGCCAGAAGGTGAAGATCCCGGCGGCTTATCAATCCCCGGAAGAGCCGCTGCGCAAAACCAGTTTCCAGCTCAAGGCCGATCTGGCGAGCGCCAACCAGTGGCTGGCTCCCGACAACATCACGGTGGCTTGCGCCGATGGTGGCCGCTTCCTACGGGAGATCTACATCTGCGTCAATAAAGAGGGGACGGATGCGGTCACCTGCTCCGCCGAGATGCAAAAGCGCGAGCGCCGCTCCTGCGGTCAGCCGGACTTCCTGCTGCGCAGCGTGCGTTAAGCCTCCACTCTCTTCATCGGGCCCCTTGCAGGCCTGATGTTTAACCACGGTTATCGGAAAGGAGTCTGACAGATGGATGGCAACAACCGGTTTAGCCCACAAGAGCGGGCCCTGCTGCTCGGGGTGAAAGGGGTAGGGCCGAGCGTTATCGGGCGGCTTGAACAGCTGGGCTACCATACCTTGGCCGGATTGGCCGGATTGGCCGAGGCCGACACCACCCATATCGTCCAGATGGTGGCCAGCATGCTGGGCTCGACCTGTTGGCAGAACAGCCCGCAGGCCCGCAGTGCCATCGACGGCGCCATTGCGCTGGCCCGCGCGCATCTGGTGGCGGACGCTGCAAAAGGGGTGAATGGATGAGCCTCTTTAGCGAACTTGGGATGCGTTATCCCATTATTCAGGCACCGATGGCCGGTGTGCAGGGTAGCGAGCTGGCGCTTGCCGTGACCCGTGCGGGCGGCTTGGGCTCCTTGCCTGCCGCCATGCTCACATCAGCGGAGCTGCGCAGCGAACTGGGACGACTTACCCAAAGCGGCCTTGGGCCATTTAACATCAACTTCTTCTGCTATCGGCAACGGGAACCTGATCCCGTTGCTCTGGCCAGCTGGCAGCAGCGCCTTGCTCCCTACTATGCCGAGTTCGGCATACTTCCCCCAGCGGTCACGATGGCGCCAAGCCGTGCACCTTTCAATGAGGAGCATGCCGCCATGGTGACCGAGTTCAGACCTGCGGTGGTCAGCTTCCACTTCGGTTTGCCCGCGCCCGAGCTGCTTGTCCAAGTGAAAGCTGCGGGGGCCAAGGTATTTGCCAGTGCCACCACGGTGGCGGAGGCCGTATGGCTCGCTCAACACGGCGCCGATGCCATCATCGCTCAGGGATTGGAGGCGGGCGGTCATCGCGGTCATTTCCTCTCCGATGATATCGCCTTGCAGCAGAGCACCTTGACCCTGCTGGCGCAGATCCTCGCGGTGACCGATCTGCCGGTGATTGCCGCTGGCGGTATCGTCGATGGCAAGGGGATCGCCAACGCGCTGGCAATGGGGGCGAGCGCCGTGCAGATGGGCACCGCCTTTCTCTGCTGCCATGAAGCGACCACCTCGGCGCTGCATCGCGCTGTCCTCCACTCGCCCCAAGGCCAGCAGACGGCACTGACCAATCTGTTCAGTGGCCGTCCGGCGCGGGGTATCGTCAACCGTCTGATGCGTGAGCTGGGCCCGCTCTCGGATCTTGCCCCTCACTTCCCCTATGCCAGTGGCGCACTGGCACAGCTGCGTGCCGCCGCCGAGAAGGCGGGGGACAGTGGCTTCTCTCCGCTCTGGGCTGGCCAGAATGTATCGGGTTGCAGGGATCTTCCTGCCAGCGAGCTGATAGCGTGCTGGGTCAAAGAGGCTGGATTGGGATAAGCACTGCTATATACGCCTCTTTATATAGAAGCGGCCGTTGGTGCAGTGCGTCGGACGCGACGGTGCTGCGATGATGGATGAGTGCCTGTTCCCTTGTGAGGCGCTTATCCGGAGACAAAACCCCGCATTTTACCCTTGCCTGTGGATAAGTCTGTATAAAGGCTGTGTGCTGATATGAATAACTAATAAATTGCACTTTTTTGCAATTTTATTGCGGCAAAAGCTTGCCAATGTGAGCTGGATCTCTATAATGCGCCTCCATCGACAGGGCAAGCGGCAACGCAAACAACCTCGTCGGTAACCTCGAAAAGCATTTGAAAATAAGGCTTGACTCGAGAAGGCGGTTGAGTAGAATTCCACTCCCGCAGCAACACACTGTTGCATCGCTCTTTAACAATTTGAATCAAGCAATCTGTGTGGGCACTCACAGCATCGAACATCAAAAACAATTTTTGATTTTCAATGTCTGATGAAGTGACCAAAGCAACTTTTAGTTGCAGCAGTTAATTCAGCAATTCATTGAGCCGCTTTTCGAAGCAACCAAACTTAAATTGAAGAGTTTGATCATGGCTCAGATTGAACGCTGGCGGCAGGCCTAACAC
>NZ_JBFOCM010000039.1:0-20315 GCF_040907825.1 Aeromonas sp. s7(2024) | reverse complement strand
ACCATCGGCCACGTTGACCACGGTAAAACCACCCTGACTGCAGCTATCACCAACGTGCTGGCCAAGCACTTCGGTGGTAAAGCTTTCGCCTTCGACCAGATCGACAAGGCACCGGAAGAGCGTGAGCGTGGTATCACCATCAACACCTCCCACGTAGAATACGACACCGCTACCCGTCACTACGCCCACGTAGATTGCCCGGGTCACGCCGACTACGTTAAAAACATGATCACCGGTGCTGCCCAGATGGACGGCGCGATCCTGGTAGTAGCAGCGACTGACGGCCCGATGCCGCAGACTCGTGAGCACATCCTGCTGGGTCGTCAGGTTGGTATCCCGTACATGATCGTGTTCATGAACAAGTGTGACATGGTTGATGACGAAGAGCTGCTCGAACTGGTTGAGATGGAAGTTCGTGAACTGCTGACCGAGTACGACTTCCCGGGTGATGACCTGCCGGTAGTTCGTGGTTCCGCGCTGAAAGCGCTGGAAGGCGACGCTCAGTGGGAAGAGAAGATCATCGAGCTGGCTGGCCACCTGGATACCTACATCCCGGAGCCGGAGCGCGCGATTGACCAGCCGTTCCTGATGCCTATCGAAGACGTATTCTCTATCGCTGGCCGTGGTACTGTAGTTACCGGTCGTGTAGAGCGCGGTATCGTTAAAGTAGGTGAGACTGTAGAAATCGTTGGTATCAAAGATACCGTTTCTACCACCTGTACCGGTGTTGAAATGTTCCGCAAGCTGCTGGACGAAGGTCGTGCAGGCGAGAACATCGGCGCGCTGCTGCGTGGTGTTAAGCGTGAAGACGTAGAGCGTGGTCAGGTACTGGCCAAGCCGGGTTCTATCAAGCCGCACACCAAGTTCGAATCTGAAGTGTACGTACTGTCCAAAGAAGAAGGTGGTCGTCATACCCCGTTCTTCAAAGGCTACCGTCCGCAGTTCTACTTCCGTACTACCGACGTGACCGGTACCATCGAACTGCCGGAAGGCGTAGAGATGGTAATGCCGGGCGACAACATCAAAATGGTTGTTACCCTGATTGCTCCGATCGCGATGGACGACGGCCTGCGTTTCGCTATCCGTGAAGGTGGCCGTACCGTAGGTGCCGGTGTTGTAGCCAGCGTAATCGCTTAATCTTTGGCTTACATAAATAAAGCAAAGCCCCTATAATAGGGGCTTTCTTGTGTAGGGGCGTAGTTCGAATTGGTAGAACAGCGGTCTCCAAAACCGATGGTTGCGGGTTCGAGTCCTGCCGCCCCTGCCATATACCTCGTCTCGTACGGGGCTTTTGTGTCTTTGGTTACGTCAGATACAGGTGGGTTGTATGAGTGTTAGTTCTGAGAGCCAGGGCGGAAGCAAGGATACCCTGCTTTGGGGCCTGGTTTTCATTATCCTGGCGGCCGCTGTAGTGGGTAATTACCTGCTCAACGATGTTGTCGCTGCCGTCCGCGCCCTGGGTGTGGTCGTTGTCATTGCTGCTGCCGGTGCAGTAGCCCTGCAAACCACCAAGGGAAAGGCAACACTGGCATTCGCCCGTGAGTCTCGCCTGGAAGTCCGCAAGGTCGTATGGCCGACCCGTCAGGAAGCCATTCAGACAACCCTGATTGTGCTGGCGGTGACCGCCGTGATGGGGCTGCTGCTGTTCGTTCTGGACGGTGCCTTGGTCTGGTTGGTCAACCTGATTACCGGTGTGTAAGGATAAGCCATGACTGAACAACGTATGAGATGGTATGTCGTGCAGGCTTTTTCCGGCTATGAAGGCCGTGTAGCCAAGTCCCTGCGTGAACATATCAAGATGCATGGCATGGAAGACATGTTCGGTGAAGTACTGGTCCCGACCGAAGAAGTGGTCGAGATGCGTGCTGGCCAGAAGCGCAAGAGTGAGCGCAAGTTTTTCCCGGGTTATGTCCTGGTCCAGATGATCATGGATGAAACCACATGGCACCTGGTGCGTAACGTACCGCGTGTAATGGGCTTCATCGGCGGTACTTCCGACCGTCCGGCACCGATCTCCGATAAAGAGGCCGATGCTATCCTGAACCGTCTGCAGGATGCCCACGACAAGCCGCGTCCGAAAACCCTGTTTGAACCGGGTGAAATGGTGCGGGTTGCCGATGGTCCGTTTGCCGACTTCAACGGTACCGTTGAAGAGGTCGATTATGAGAAGAGCCGCGTGAAGGTCTCTGTACTGATCTTCGGTCGTTCTACTCCTGTTGAACTGGATTTTGGTCAGGTCGAAAAAGGCTGATTGAATTCTGTACGTTTAACGGTTGTCAGGGGCAGCGAATATCTCTATAATTCGCTGCCCCTTTATTAGTTGGGGAGCCGTTTGCAGGAGCAAGTCTCCGAGGCGCTAGAACCCATTTTTGAGGTATTTTCCTAATGGCTAAGAAAGTCACAGCTTATATCAAGCTGCAGGTTGCTGCTGGTGCAGCCAACCCGTCTCCTCCTGTTGGTCCTGCACTGGGTCAACACGGTGTTAACATCATGGAATTCTGTAAGGCGTTCAACGCTCGTACAGAGAAGCTGGAAAAAGGTTCACCGACTCCGGTCGTGATCACCGTTTACAGCGACCGTTCCTTCACCTTCGAAACCAAGACTCCGCCTGCTTCCTTCCTGCTGAAGAAAGCTGCTGGCATCAAGTCTGGTTCTTCCAAGCCGAACAAAGACAAGGTTGGTAAGGTGACCGTTGCCCAGCTGCAAGAAATCGCCAAGACCAAAGAGCCGGATATGACTGGTGCCGATCTGGATGCAAAAGTACGTTGCATCGCAGGCTCCGCTCGTTCCATGGGTCTGGTAGTGGAGGATTAAGACAATGGCTAAACTTTCCAAGCGTATGCGCGTTATTCGCGAAAAAGTTGACGGTACCAAAGAGTACTCCATCAACGAAGCCATTGCCCTGCTGAAAGAACTGGCTACCGCCAAGTTCGTTGAAAGCGTTGACGTTGCTGTCAACCTGGGTATCGACGCTCGTAAATCTGACCAGAACGTACGTGGTGCTACTGTACTGCCGCACGGTACCGGTCGTGATGTACGCGTTGCCGTATTTACCCAAGGTGCCAACGCCGAAGCAGCTAAAGCTGCCGGTGCTGACCTGGTAGGTATGGATGACCTGGCCGATCTGGTTAAGAAAGGCGAGATGAACTTCGACGTAGTTATCGCATCCCCGGATGCAATGCGCGTTGTTGGTCAACTGGGTCAAATCCTGGGCCCGCGTGGCCTGATGCCGAACCCGAAAGTTGGTACTGTAACTCCTAACGTTGCCGAAGCTGTCAAGAACGCCAAGGCTGGTCAGGTTCGTTACCGTAACGACAAGAATGGTATCATCCATACCACTCTGGGTAAGGTTTCTTTCAACGAAGTTCAGCTGAAAGAAAACTTGGAAGCTCTGCTGGTTGCCCTGAAAAAAGGCAAGCCCTCTTCCGCCAAAGGTCAATTCATCAAGAAAGTCAGCATCTCCACCACCATGGGTGCCGGTGTTGCCGTAGACCAAGCTTCTCTGGAAGCTCAGGCCTAATTGATGGGTTTTACAAGGCGCAAAATTTAATCTATAATTTTGCGCCTTGATTGGTTGGGGGTTTCGACCTCCGTCCAAGACCGCAGGAGGCTGCAAAGCCTTAATGTTTCCTGCGTAGACGGTGCCGGAAACCCAGCGAGAAAGATTCTTTCTCTTCTGGAATCCTGCTACCGCATCGTTCCCCTCTGTTGTAAAGGTAGGGGGGATGTGTCAGTACTGGGTCAATAGACCCGGATTCAATCCAGGAGTTAAGCCAATGGCATTGGGACTCGAAGACAAAAAGGCAATTGTTGCTGAAGTCAACGAAGCTGCCAAAGGCGCTCTTTCTGCAGTTGTTGCCGATTCTCGCGGTGTAACTGTAGACAAGATGACCGTCCTGCGTAAAACCGCTCGTGAAGCCGGTGTGTACATGCGCGTTGTGCGTAACACCCTGCTGCGTCGCGCGGTAGAAGGTACCGAATACGAGTGCCTGAACGACGCATTTACCGGTCCTACCTTGATTGCTTTCTCTAACGAACACCCGGGCGCTGCTGCTCGTCTGTTCAAAGAGTTTGCCAAAGCGAACCAAAAGTTCGAAATCAAGGCTGGCGCTTTTAACGGTGAGTTTATCGCCGCAGCACAAATTGATCGTCTGGCCACGCTGCCGACTTACGAAGAAGCAATTGCGAAGTTGATGGCGACTATGAAAGAAGCCTCTGCTGGCAAGCTGGTTCGTACTATCGCTGCTGTTCGCGACCAGAAACAAGCTGCTGCTTGATTCTCGCCTATTTAGGCTGTTTGAGTTTATTCAACATCAGGAATTTTTGTCATGTCTATCACTAAAGACCAAATCATCGAAGCCGTTGCTTCCATGTCCGTAATGGAAGTTGTTGAGCTGATCGAAGCTATGGAAGAGAAGTTCGGTGTTTCTGCCGCTGCTGCCGTAATGGCTGGCCCGGCTGCTGCTGAAGCAGTAGAAGAGAAGACCGAGTTCGACGTAGTTCTGACTGCTGCTGGCGCCAACAAAGTTGCCGTTATCAAAGCCGTTCGTGGCGCTACCGGTCTGGGCCTGAAAGAAGCCAAAGATCTGGTAGAAGCTGCTCCGGCTAACCTGAAGGAAGGCGTGTCCAAGGACGAAGCTGAAGCTCTGAAGAAAGAGCTGGAAGCTGCCGGTGCTTCTGTTGAGATCAAATAATCTGCATTTATGTAGATTAGCCTGATAAAACAGGCTAGGGCTGGTGAATTTTTGTTCACCAGCCTTTTTGCGCTGTAGACTGAGAGCATTTCACACCGTTTACGACTCTCGGTGCACCAGCAATCCGGACTGTCTTCTTTCGTCCGGGCCAACACAAAACGGTGTTGAGACAGAGCTGTCCCGCGGGACAGAGTGGGTCACTTATCAGCGAGCTGAGGAACCCTATGGTTTACTCTTATACCGAAAAAAAACGCATTCGTAAGGACTTCGGTAAGCGAGACCAGGTACTGGACACGCCTTATCTGTTGTCCATTCAGCTGGACTCCTTCAAGCAGTTCATCGAGGCTGACCCGGAAGGTGAATATGGCCTAGAGGCCGCTTTCCGTAGCGTTTTCCCGATCACCAGTTACTCCGGTAGTGCTGAGCTTCAGTATGTCAGCTATCGCCTGGGTGAGCCGGTATTTGACGTAAAAGAATGCCAGATCCGTGGAGTGACCTACTCCGCGCCGCTGCGTGTCAAGCTTCGTATGGTTCTGTACGACCGTGAAGCAGCTGCCGGCACCGTCAAAGACATCAAGGAACAAGAAGTATACATGGGCGAAATTCCGCTCATGACCGAGAACGGCACCTTTGTTATCAATGGTACCGAGCGGGTTATCGTCTCCCAGCTGCACCGCAGCCCGGGCGTCTTCTTCGACCACGATAAAGGCAAAACTCATTCATCCGGTAAGGTACTGTATAACGCTCGCGTTATCCCCTACCGTGGCTCCTGGCTGGACTTCGAGTTCGATGCGAAAGACAACCTGTTTGTCCGTATCGACCGTCGTCGCAAACTGCCAGCATCCATTATTCTGCGCGCCCTGGACTTCACTTCCGAACAAATCCTGGCCACCTTCTTCGAGACCATCGGTTTTGAAGTAAAAGATGGCAAGTTGATGATGGATCTGGTGCCGGAGCGTCTGCGTGGTGAAACTGCGACCTTTGACATCGTGGCCAATGGCGCCGTGGTGGTTGAGACCGGTCGTCGTGTGACTGCGCGTCACATCCGTCAGTTGGAAAAAGACGCTGTTACCCAGATTGAGGTACCGGTTGAGTATGTTGTTGGCAAGGTTGCTGCCAAGGACTACGCACATCCGCAAACTGGCGAGATGGTCGTGACCGCCAACCAGGCGCTGAGCCTGGAAGCGATCGCCAACCTGTCCCAAGCCGGCTTCAAGCATTTCGAGGTTCTGTTCACCAACGAACTGGATCACGGTGCCTACATGTCCGAGACCCTGCGTGTCGACTCCAGCTCCAACCGTTTGGAAGCGCTGGTCGAGATCTATCGCATGATGCGTCCGGGCGAGCCGCCTACTCGCGAAGCTGCAGAACAGCTGTTCGAAAACCTGTTCTTCTCCGCCGAGCGTTACGACCTGTCTACCGTAGGTCGGATGAAGTTCAACCGCCGTCTGGGTCGTGAAGACGAGACTGGCGCTGGTGTACTGACCAAAGACGACATCGTCGATGTGATGAAGCGCCTGATCGACATCCGTAACGGTAACGACGAAGTGGATGATATCGACCACTTGGGTAACCGTCGTATCCGTTCTGTCGGTGAAATGGCTGAAAACCAGTTCCGCGTCGGTCTGGTGCGTGTCGAGCGTGCGGTCAAGGAGCGTCTCTCCCTGGGCGACCTGGACACCCTGATGCCGCAGGATCTGATCAACGCCAAGCCGATCTCCGCCGCAGTCAAAGAGTTCTTTGGTTCCAGCCAGCTGTCCCAGTTTATGGACCAGAACAACCCGCTCTCCGAAGTGACCCACAAGCGTCGTATTTCCGCGCTGGGCCCGGGCGGTTTGACTCGTGAGCGTGCCGGCTTTGAAGTCCGAGACGTACACCCGACCCACTACGGTCGTCTGTGCCCTATCGAGACTCCTGAAGGTCCGAACATCGGTCTGATCAACTCTCTGTCCGTGTACTCTCGTACCAACGAGTACGGTTTCCTCGAGACCCCGTACCGTAAGGTCATTGACGGTGTGATCACCGACGAAGTGGACTACCTGTCTGCTATTGAAGAAGGCAAGTACGTGATCGCACAGGCTAACGCCGCGACCACCGAAGATGGCCGTCTGAAAGATGAATTGATCCCGTGCCGTCACAAAGGTGAATCCACCTTTATGAACGCCGACCAGATCCAGTATATGGACGTGAGCCCGCAGCAGATCGTATCTGTGGCAGCGGCTCTGATCCCGTTCCTGGAACACGATGACGCGAACCGCGCATTGATGGGTTCAAACATGCAACGTCAGGCTGTACCGACTCTGCGTGCTGACAAGCCGCTGGTAGGTACCGGTATGGAACGCGCTGTGGCCGTTGACTCCGGTGTAACCGTAGTGGCCAAGCGTGGCGGCGTAATCGACTATGTCGATGCCTCCCGTATCGTCCTGAAGGTCAATGAAGATGAGCTGATGCCAGGCGAAGCCGGTATCGACATCTACAACCTGACCAAATACACCCGTTCCAACCAGAACACCTGTATCAACCAGCGTCCTTGCGTGATGTTGGGTGAGCCGGTCATGGCTGGCGACGTACTGGCTGACGGCCCGTCCACCGATCTGGGTGAACTGGCGCTGGGTCAGAACATGCGCGTCGCGTTCATGCCGTGGAACGGTTACAACTTCGAAGACTCGATCCTGGTGAACGAGCGTGTTGTTCAGGAAGATCGCCTGACCACCATCCATATCCAGGAACTGGCCTGTATCTCCCGTGACACCAAGCTGGGTCCGGAAGAGATCACTGCTGACATCCCGAACGTGGGTGAAGCCGCTCTGTCCAAGCTGGACGAGTCCGGTATCGTCTACGTGGGTGCTGAAGTGAAGGGCGGCGATATTCTGGTCGGTAAGGTAACCCCGAAAGGTGAAACCCAGCTGACGCCGGAAGAGAAGCTGCTGCGCGCCATCTTCGGTGAGAAGGCGTCCGATGTGAAGGACTCCTCCCTGCGTGTACCGAACGGTGTGTACGGTACCGTGGTTGATGTGCAAGTCTTTACCCGCGATGGCGTGGAAAAAGACAAGCGCGCCAAAGAAATCGAAGAGATGCAGCTGAAGGAAGCGAAGAAGGACTTGACCGAAGAGTTCAAGATCCTGGAAGACGGCATTTTCGGCCGCTCCCGCAACCTGCTGCTGGCCGCCGGTTACAGCGAAGATCGTCTGAACAAGCTCGATCGTTCCAAGTGGTTTGAACTGGCCATCGAAGACGAAGGCAAGCAGACCGAACTGGAACAGATCGCTGAACAGCACGTTGAGCTGAAAGCCGAGTTCGACAAGAAATTCGAGAACAAGCGTCGCAAGATTATCCAGGGTGATGATCTGGCGCCGGGCGTACTGAAAATCGTCAAGGTTTATCTGGCAGTCAAGCGTCGCATCCAGCCGGGTGACAAGATGGCGGGCCGTCACGGTAACAAGGGTGTTATCTCCAAGATCTGTCCGGTCGAGGATATGCCTCATGACGAGTTCGGCCGTCCGGTCGACATCGTACTGAACCCGCTGGGCGTACCATCCCGTATGAACATCGGTCAGATCCTCGAAGTGCACCTGGGCCTTGCGGCCAAGGGTATCGGCGAGAAGATCGATCGCATGGTCAAAGAGCAGCGCGAGCTGCACGAGATGCGCAACTTCCTGCAACAGGTCTATGACCTGGGCGAGAAGGACACCCAGCAAGTGAACATCGCCGAACTGTCTGATGACGACGTACGTACCCTGGTGGGTAACCTGCGTAAGGGTCTGCCGGTTGCTACTCCGGTCTTTGATGGTGCCAAAGAGCGCGAAATCAAAGCCCTGCTGAAGCTGGCCGATCTGCCGGAATCCGGTCAGATTGATCTGTTCGATGGCCGTACCGGTAACCGCTTCGAGCGTAAAGTAACCGTTGGTTACATGTACATGCTCAAGCTGAACCACTTGGTCGACGACAAGATGCACGCGCGTTCTACCGGTTCTTACAGCCTGGTTACCCAGCAGCCGCTGGGTGGTAAGGCTCAGTTCGGTGGTCAGCGTTTCGGTGAGATGGAAGTGTGGGCCCTGGAGGCTTACGGTGCGGCATATACCCTGCAGGAAATGCTGACCGTCAAGTCTGACGATGTGAATGGCCGTACCAAGATGTATAAGAACATCGTGGATGGCGACCACCGTATGGAGCCGGGCATGCCCGAATCCTTCAACGTATTGCTGAAGGAAATCCGCTCTCTGGGTATCAACATCGAGCTGGACGAAGAGTAAGAGCTCGCTCTTATTGTTCGAGAATTGACGTGGGCGCCCCGCTGTTTTGGCAGCCGGGGCGCCGAGGTTAGACTCCTGACAGGGGAAACACGTGAAAGACTTACTCAAGTTTTTGAAGGCTCAGACCAAGACCGAAGAGTTTGACAGTATCAAGATCGGTCTGGCCTCTCCTGACATGATCCGCTCCTGGTCATTCGGTGAGGTCAAAAAGCCTGAGACCATCAACTACCGGACTTTCAAGCCGGAGCGTGATGGTCTGTTCTGCGCCCGTATCTTCGGACCGGTGAAGGACTACGAGTGTCTGTGCGGCAAGTACAAGCGCCTGAAACACCGTGGTGTGATCTGTGAGAAGTGCGGCGTTGAAGTGACCCAGACCAAGGTCCGTCGTGAGCGTATGGGCCACATCGAGCTGGCCAGCCCGACTGCCCACATCTGGTTCCTGAAGTCCCTGCCGTCCCGTATCGGTCTGCTGCTGGACATGACCCTGCGCGACATCGAGCGCGTGCTTTACTTCGAATCTTTCGTCGTAATCGAGCCGGGCATGACCAACCTCGAACGCAGCCAGATGCTCTCTGAAGAGCAGTACCTGGATGCGCTGGAAGAGTGGGGCGACGAATTTGACGCCAAGATGGGTGCCGAAGCAATCCTGGCATTGCTGCGCGCTATCGATCTGGAAGGTGAAGTCAAAACCATGCGTGAGGAGCTGGATCAGACCAACTCCGAGACCAAGCGCAAGAAGACCACCAAGCGTCTGAAGCTGATGGAAGCTTTCCTGCAGTCCGGCAACAAGCCGGAGTGGATGATCATGACAGTGCTGCCTGTGCTGCCGCCGGACCTGCGTCCGCTGGTACCGCTGGACGGCGGCCGTTTCGCGACTTCCGATCTGAACGATCTGTACCGTCGCGTGATCAACCGTAACAACCGCTTGAAGCGTCTGCTGGATCTGGCTGCTCCGGATATCATCGTGCGCAACGAAAAGCGTATGCTGCAAGAGTCCGTCGATGCGCTGCTGGATAACGGCCGTCGCGGTCGTGCCATCACCGGTTCCAACAAGCGCCCGCTGAAATCCTTGGCCGACATGATCAAGGGTAAGCAAGGTCGTTTCCGTCAAAACCTGCTGGGTAAACGAGTCGACTACTCTGGTCGTTCCGTTATCACCGTAGGCCCGACCCTGCGCCTGCATCAGTGCGGTCTGCCGAAGAAAATGGCTCTGGAACTGTTCAAGCCGTTCATCTATGGCAAGCTGGAAACCCGCGGTCTGGCGACCACTATCAAGGCCGCCAAGAAGATGGTGGAGCGCGAGGAAGCTGTCGTTTGGGATATCCTGGACGAAGTGATCCGCGAACACCCGGTGCTGCTGAACCGTGCACCGACTCTGCACCGTCTGGGTATCCAGGCATTCGAACCGACTCTGGTCGAAGGCAAGGCAATCCAGCTGCACCCGCTGGTTTGTGCTGCGTATAACGCGGACTTCGATGGTGACCAGATGGCGGTCCACGTACCGCTGACCCTGGAAGCCCAGCTGGAAGCGCGTGCGCTGATGATGTCTACCAACAACATCCTGTCGCCTGCCTCCGGTGAGCCGATCATCGTTCCTTCTCAGGACGTGGTCTTGGGTCTGTACTACATGACCCGTGCCCGTATCAACGCCAAAGGCGAAGGTATGGTGCTGGCCGGCCCGAAAGAAGCCGAGAAAGTATATCGCGCCGGTCTGGCCGATCTGCATGCTCGTGTGAAAGTACGCATTACCGAATACCTGCGTCAGGAAGACGGTTCTCTGCGTGAACACACCGAGATGAAGAACACCACCGTTGGTCGTGCGATCCTGAGCCTGATCCTGCCGAAAGGCATGGAATACGCCCTGATCGATGAGCCGAAGGTGCTGACTGCTGCAGAACAGGCTGATCTGGATGCCAATCCGCAGAACTGGATCAAGTGCGTATCCAACAAGGCGCTGGGCAAAAAGCTCATCTCCCGTCTGCTGAACACCTGCTATCGCAAGCAGGGCCTGAAGGACACCGTTATCTTCGCTGACCAGCTGATGTATACCGGTTTCCACTACGCGGCCCTGTCCGGTGCTTCCGTTGGTATCGATGACATGGTCATCCCGGATGCCAAGAAAGACATCATCGCAGCAGCCGAAGCCGAAGTTGCCGAGATCCAGGACCAGTTCCTGTCAGGTCTGGTAACTGCGGGCGAGCGTTACAACAAGGTTATCGATATCTGGGCCAGCGCCAACGAGCGTGTCTCCAAGGCCATGATGGAGAACTTGTCCAAAGAGCGTAACGTCAACTCGCTGGGTGAAGAAGAAGAGCAGGCCTCGTTCAACAGCATCTTTATGATGGCCGACTCTGGTGCGCGTGGTTCCGCCGCCCAGATCCGTCAGCTGGCCGGTATGCGTGGCCTGATGGCCAAGCCGGATGGCTCCATCATCGAGACCCCGATCATCGCGAACTTCCGCGAAGGTCTGAACGTACTGCAGTACTTTATCTCTACCCACGGTGCTCGTAAGGGTCTGGCGGATACTGCACTGAAGACTGCGAACTCCGGTTACCTGACTCGTCGTCTGGTAGACGTGGCGCAAGACATGGTGATCACCGAGGACGATTGCGGCACTACCGACGGTCTGTGGATGACTCCGCTGATCGAGGGTGGCGACGTGGTCGAGCCGCTGCGTGAGCGCGTGCTGGGTCGTGTGGTGGCAGAAGATGTCATCAAGCCGGGTACCGAGGACGAGATCCTGGTTGCTCGCAACACCCTGCTCGACGAGCAGCTGTGTGACCTGCTGGAGCGTAACTCCGTTGACCGTGTGAAGGTGCGTTCTGCCATCACCTGTGAAACTGACTTCGGTAACTGTGCTCACTGCTACGGCCGTGATCTGGCCCGTGGTCACCTGGTTAACAAGGGTGAGGCTGTCGGTGTTATCGCCGCCCAGTCCATCGGTGAACCGGGTACCCAGCTGACGATGCGTACTTTCCACATCGGTGGTGCTGCATCTCGTGCCGCTGCTGAAAGCAGCATCCAGGTCAAGAACACAGGTACCATCAAGCTGCAGAACGCCAAGTTCGTTCACAACAGCGATGACAAACTGGTTATCACCTCACGTTCTACCGAACTGACCATCATGGACGACATGGGCCGTACCAAGGAAAGCCACAAGCTGCCTTACGGTTCCGTGCTGGAAGTGAAGGACGGCCAGGCCGTGAGCGCTGGCGAGACCGTTGCCAACTGGGATCCGCACACCCACCCGATCATCACCGAAGTGGCAGGTCGCCTGCAGTTCGAACACATGATCGATGGCGTGACCATCACTCGTCAGACCGACGAGCTGACCGGTCTCTCTTCTATCGTTGTTCTGGACGTCAACGAGCGTCCGAGCGCCGGTAAAGAGATGCGTCCGACCGTTAAACTGGTCGACCTGAACGGCAAAGACGTGATGATCCCGGGTACCGATGTAGCCGCCCAGTACTTCCTGCCGGGCAAGGCGATCGTGAACCTTGAAGATGGTGCCAACGTGGGTGTGGGTGACGCGGTAGCGCGTATCCCGCAAGAGTCCGGCGGTACCAAGGACATCACCGGTGGTCTGCCGCGCGTTGCGGATCTGTTCGAAGCACGTCAACCGAAGGAACCGGCAATTCTGGCCGAGATCTCCGGTACCATCTCCTTCGGGAAAGAGACCAAGGGCAAACGCCGTCTGGTCATCACCCCGACCGATGGTGGCAACGTCTACGAAGAGATGATTCCGAAGTGGCGTAACCTGAACGTGTTCGAAGGTGAAAAAGTTGAGAAGGGTGAAGTGCTGGCGGACGGTCCTGAGTCTGCTCACGACATCCTGCGTCTGCGCGGTATCAGCCCGGTCGCCAACTACATCGCCAACGAAGTGCAGGACGTATACCGTCTGCAAGGCGTTAAGATCAACGACAAGCACATCGAAGTCATCGTTCGTCAGATGCTGCGCAAGTGCGAGATCCTGAGCGCTGGCGATACCGATCTGATCGAAGGCGAACAGGTTGAAGTGGCTCGTGTGAAGATTGCCAACCGTAAGCTGGTTGCCGAGGGCAAGACCCCTGCGACCTACCGTCATGTACTGATGGGTATTACCAAGGCATCTCTGAGCACCGAGTCCTTCATCTCCGCGGCTTCCTTCCAGGAAACCACTCGCGTTCTGACCGAAGCCGCCGTTGGTGGTAAGCGTGATGAACTGCGTGGTCTGAAAGAGAACGTCATCGTGGGTCGTCTGATCCCGGCTGGTACCGGCTTTGCCTACCACCATAGCCGGATCAACCAGCGTGCTGCCGCAGCTCGTGCTGTTGGTACCCCGCAGGTGACCGCTGATGAAGCGGAGCAGAACCTGGCGGATCTGCTGAACGCAGCCGGTAGCTTCGACGAAGAGTAACTCGTCATCCGTGATTAAAAAGGGCTCCTTCAAGGAGCCCTTTTTGTTGGCCAATTCCTCGGCAAAGGTAGACGCAGCGCGGGTTTCAGGATGATCCAGAGCAAAGTTGTAGAGTAAAAAATCAAAAAAAGTTGACTTTACTCCCCTGCAATTTAAAACTCGGGAAAGTTGAATGGTTATTACAGGGGTAGAACATGACTGTCGGTATCGAGGAAGCCATGCTTCCCGAAGAACAGCTGATCAGCCGCACTTTTACAGATGAAGACAGGGAATTGTTGCGCTCATACGATGGGCTCATCGATGGCTTGGCCGAGCTGTTCGGCAAGCATTGTGAAGTGGTACTCCACTCCCTGGAAAATCTGCACGAGTCGGTGATCAAGATCGCCAACGGCTTCAATACCGGACGCACCCTCGGGGCGCCCATCACCGATCTCGCCCTGCGCATGCTCAAGGACATCGAGAGCACCGGCCAGGATTACACCCAGAGCTATTTCGCTCGCAGCCGTACCGGCGCGCTGATGAAGTCGAGCACCATCGCCATTCGCAACAGCGAGCGGCAAGTGGTGGGGCTTATCTGCATCAACCTGCACATCAATGCGCCTTTCCACGAGTTCGTGGCCGAATTTTTCCCGACGCCCCAGCAGGCGGCGCGTCAGTCACCAGAGACCTTCGCCAACAGCGTGGAAGAGCTGGTTGCCCAGACGGTGGATAACACCATCGACGAGATCAATCGCGATCCCACCGTGGCCAACAATGCCAAGAACCGCTTCATCGTGACCCAGCTGTTCGAGAAGGGCATTTTCGACATCAAGGATTCGATCAATCTGGTGGCGGACAAACTCAATATTTCAAAACATACCGTTTATCTTTACATCCGACAGCGCAAGCAGGGTGAAGACGAGAACGAGTAACTCATTCCAGAAGGGGATAGATGAATGGCTAAAGAAGTGATTGCAACCGACAAGGCGCCTGCCGCGATTGGTCCGTATGTTCAGGCTACCAAGGTTGGCGAGATGATCTTCACCTCCGGGCAGATCCCGCTCGATCCTGCCACCATGGAAATCGTGGCTGGCGGCATTGAAGAGCAGGCCGAGCGGGTGATGAAGAATCTGGTTGCCGTGTTGCACGCTGCGGGTGCCGATGCCAGCAAAGTGGTCAAAACCACCTGCTTCCTGAGCGACATGAACAACTTCGTTGCCTTCAATCAGGTCTATGCCCGCTACTTTGGCGATGCGGCTCCAGCCCGCTCCTGCGTGGAGGTGGCCCGTCTGCCGAAAGATGTGCTGGTCGAGGTCGAGGCGATTGCCCATCTCTGATCAGCAGATCGAATCAAGCCCCTCCTGGCAGGGGCTTTTTTGTTTTTGGCGTAAAATGGACCGGGTCAGCACAGGAGTCCTGCTATGAGTCTGAGTTTTGCCATCCTGGTCACGGGGCCTGCCTATGGCACCCAATCGGCCAGCACAGCCTATCGTTTTGCCCGCACCCTGTTGGCGCAGGGGCATACCTTGTCCCACCTGTTCTTCTATCAGGACGGGGTCTGCAACGGCAACGGTTTGCATCTGCCTGCATCCGATGAGACTGACCTGGTGCGTCTGTGGCGAGAGCTGGCAGAAGAACAGGGGATCCGTATCGACGTCTGCGTCGCCGCCGCCATGCGACGCGGTGTGCTCGATGAGCAGGAGGCCAAGGGGGCGGGGCTGGTGCACTTCAATCTGCAAGCGCCATTTTGTCTGAGCGGTCTGGGCCAGTTGGCCGAGGCTGCGCTCACCGCCGATCGACTGGTTCAGTTCTAGGGGGCGTTATGAGCAAGAAAATTGCCTTTATCTGCAGTCGTGGCCCCCATGGCCATGCCGCCGGCCGGGAAGGACTGGATGCCTTGTTGGCCACCTCGGCCATGACCGATGAGCTGGCCTTCTTCCTGATTGGGGACGGCGTGCTGCAACTGCTCAAGGAGCAGCAGCCTGCCGTCATTTTGCAGCGCCACTACGCGCCCACCTTCAAAATGCTGGAACTCTACGACATCGAAGAGGTCTATGTTTGTGCTGACTCGCTGGCAGAGCGTGGCGTGACAGTGGATGATCTGCTGATCCCCGTCGAGAGTCTGCCGCGCCAGGAACTGGCTCGGCGCTGGGCACAATGTTCGACTCACATCAGCTTTTGAGGTCTCCATGTTGCATCTGATATTGAACTCTCCCTTTCAGAGTCAGGCTCTGGCAGAGGCGCTCTCATACCTTCAGCCCGAGGATGAGCTGGTACTGATGCAGGATGCCGTGATTGCGGCATCGGCTCCCCAGTGGAGCGCGCGGCTGGCGGGTATCCCGCTTTATGTGATGCAGGAAGATCTGCAAGCTCGCGGTTTGCAGCATCGGGTGGGCAATGTGCTCGATATGGCGGGTCTGGTGGCACTGATTGCGCAAAAAGGTTCCCCGCGCACCTGGGGTGGCTGAGAAGCATATTTTCAAGAAAATTCAAGGTGATGTCGTGAAATTAAACGGATCCGAATTGCCCTTTTGTGACGCAAATTGTATAAATCTTGACTCCCCAGACAACAGGGCATAAAATTTCGCGTCCCCGTATCTGCGGGGAGGATTTTCCACACGTTTATGAAGTCATTATCAGGAGCCTTTTGATGGCAACTATTAACCAGTTGGTTCGCAAGCCACGCATCAAGCTCGTTGTGAAAAGCAACGTGCCGGCGCTGGAAGCGTGCCCTCAGAAGCGTGGCGTATGCACTCGTGTATATACCACCACCCCGAAGAAGCCTAACTCTGCACTGCGTAAAGTGTGCCGTGTACGTCTGACCAACGGCTTCGAAGTCACCTCCTACATCGGCGGTGAAGGTCACAACCTGCAAGAGCACTCTGTTGTTCTGATCCGTGGCGGTCGTGTAAAAGACTTGCCAGGTGTTCGTTATCACACCGTTCGTGGTGCGTTGGACTGTGCCGGTGTTAAAGACCGTAAGCAGGCTCGCTCCAAGTATGGCGTGAAGCGTCCTAAAGCTTAATGGTTCTCCGTTAAGTAAGGCCAAACGTTAATTCGTTTCTAGTTAGATAGCTTTCTAGTTTTGGGTAATCCCTGAAGTTACGGAGAATTTGAAATGCCAAGACGTCGTGTTGTTGGTCAGCGTAAAATCCTGCCAGATCCCAAGTTCGGATCAGAGCTGCTGGCTAAATTTGTCAACGTAGTAATGGTTGACGGTAAGAAATCTGTTGCAGAAGCCATTGTTTATGGCGCCCTGGACATCATTGCCACCAAATCTGGCAAAGAGCACCTGGCCGTATTCGAAGAAGCTCTGGATAACATTCGTCCGGCGGTCGAGGTTAAATCTCGTCGCGTCGGTGGTGCAACCTATCAGGTGCCGGTAGAAGTTCGTCCGGTACGTCGCAATGCCCTGGCAATGCGCTGGTTGGTTGATGCCGCTCGTAAACGTGGTGAAAAATCAATGGCTCAGCGTCTGGCTGGCGAGCTGCTGGATGCCGCTGACAATAAGGGTTCGTCTGTCAAGAAACGTGAAGACGTTCACCGTATGGCTGAAGCGAACAAAGCCTTCGCTCACTTCCGCTGGTAATCCGCTTGCGCAGGGTCTTTTGACTCTGCGCACCTTTAATTATCTAGGGACAAGCGCCTTAGTAAGAGGATGACAATGGCTCGTACAACCCCCATTGAGCGTTATCGTAACATCGGTATCTCCGCTCACATTGACGCCGGTAAGACTACTACTACCGAGCGTGTACTGTTTTACACCGGTGTAAGTCACAAGATCGGTGAAGTTCACGATGGCGCTGCCACCATGGACTGGATGGAACAGGAACAAGAGCGTGGTATCACCATCACCTCAGCCGCGACCACCGCTTTCTGGTCCGGTATGGGTAAACAGTTCCAACCGCACCGTATCAACATCATCGATACCCCGGGCCACGTTGACTTTACTATCGAAGTAGAGCGTTCAATGCGTGTTCTGGACGGTGCCGTGATGGTGTACTGTGCCGTAGGTGGCGTACAGCCACAGTCTGAAACCGTATGGCGTCAGGCTAACAAGTACAAGGTTCCCCGTATCGCGTTCGTCAACAAGATGGACCGTACCGGCGCCAACTTCCTGCGCTGTGTTGAGCACATCAAGACCCGTCTGAAAGGTACTCCGGTTCCCCTTCAGCTGAACATCGGCTCTGAAGAGAACTTCAAGGGCGTTGTTGACCTGGTCAAGATGAAGGCCATCAACTGGAATGAAGCTGATCAGGGCGTATCCTTCGATTACGAAGACGTCCCGGCCGAGTTGCTGGAACAGGCGCAAGAAATGCGCATGAATCTGGTTGAAGCCGCTGCTGAAGCGTCTGAAGACCTGATGGAAAAATACCTGGGCGGCGAAGAGCTGACCGAGGAAGAGATCAAAGGTGCTCTGCGTCAGCGCGTGCTGAACAACGAAATCATCCTGGTAACCTGTGGCTCCGCGTTCAAGAACAAGGGCGTACAGGCAATGCTGGATGCCGTGATCGAGTACCTGCCGGCTCCGACCGACGTTGCTGCTATCGACGGCCTGAAAATGGACGGCGAGACCAAAGACGAGCGTCACGCTTCTGATGACGAGCCGTTCTCTGCTCTGGCGTTCAAGATCGCTACCGACCCGTTCGTTGGTAACCTGACCTTCTTCCGTGTCTACTCTGGCGTGATCAACTCCGGTGACACCGTGCTGAACTCCGTCAAGGACAAGCGCGAGCGTTTTGGCCGTATCGTTCAGATGCATGCCAACAAGCGTGAAGAGATCAAAGAAGTACGCGCTGGTGACATCGCTGCTGCCATCGGTCTGAAAGACGTGACCACTGGTGACACCCTGTGTGACCCGAACGCACCGATCATCCTCGAGCGTATGGAATTCCCGGAGCCGGTAATTTCTATCGCGGTTGAGCCGAAAACCAAGGCTGACCAGGAGAAGATGGGTCTGGCACTGGGCCGTCTGGCTCAGGAAGATCCGTCCTTCCGCGTATGGACTGACGAAGAGTCAGGTCAAACCATCATCGCCGGTATGGGTGAGCTGCACCTGGACATCATCGTTGACCGTATGCGTCGCGAGTTCAAGGTTGAAGCCAACGTAGGTAAGCCGCAGGTTGCCTACCGTGAAACCATCCGTACCACCGTTAAAGACATCGAAGGCAAGCATGCCAAGCAGTCTGGTGGTCGCGGTCAGTACGGTCATGTTGTTATCGACATGTACCCGCTGGAAGAAGGCAAAGCCTACGAATTCGTCAACGACATCAAAGGTGGTGTCATTCCTGGTGAATTCATCCCGGGTGTTGATAAAGGTATCCGTGAGCAGCTCAAATCTGGTCCGCTGGCTGGTTACCCGGTTATGGATCTGGGTGTGCGTCTGCACTTCGGTTCTTACCACGATGTCGACTCTTCCGAACTGGCGTTCAAAATCGCTGCTTCCATGGCCTTTAAGGCTGGCTTCATGAAAGCCAACCCGGTTCTGCTCGAACCGATCATGAAAGTAGAAGTTGAAACTCCGGAAGATTACATGGGCGACGTTATCGGTGACCTGAACCGTCGTCGTGGCCTGATCGAAGGTATGGAAGATGGCCCGTCCGGCAAGATCGTACGTGCTCTGGTGCCGCTGGCCGAAATGTTCGGTTATGCAACTGCACTGCGTTCCGCTACCCAGGGTCGTGCTTCCTACGCCATGGAATTCGCCAAGTATCACGATGCACCGACCAACGTTGCACAAGCCGTGATCGAAGAGCGCAAATCCAAGTAATTTAAGATTCCCCGCCTACGACGGTAGGCGGGTTTAACCTAGAAGGACTACGTCGTGTCTAAAGAAAAATTTGAGCGTAATAAACCGCACGTAAACGTCGGCACCATCGGCCACGTTGACCACGGTAAAACCACCCTGACTGCAGCTATCACCAACGTGCTGGCCAAGCACTTCGGTGGTAAAGCTTTCGCCTTCGACCAGATCGACAAGGCACCGGAAGAGCGTGAGCGTGGTATCACCATCAACACCTCCCACGTAGAATACGACACCGCTACCCGTCACTACGCCCACGTAGATTGCCCGGGTCACGCCGACTACGTTAAAAACATGATCACCGGTGCTGCCCAGATGGACGGCGCGATCCTGGTAGTAGCAGCGACTGACGGCCCGATGCCGCAGACTCGTGAGCACATCCTGCTGGGTCGTCAGGTTGGTATCCCGTACATGATCGTGTTCATGAACAAGTGTGACATGGTTGATGACGAAGAGCTGCTCGAACTGGTTGAGATGGAAGTTCGTGAACTGCTGACCGAGTACGACTTCCCGGGTGATGACCTGCCGGTAGTTCGTGGTTCCGCGCTGAAAGCGCTGGAAGGCGACGCTCAGTGGGAAGAGAAGATCATCGAGCTGGCTGGCCACCTGGATACCTACATCCCGGAGCCGGAGCGCGCGATTGACCAGCCGTTCCTGATGCCTATCGAAGACGTATTCTCTATCGCTGGCCGTGGTACTGTAGTTACCGGTCGTGTAGAGCGCGGTATCGTTAAAGTAGGTGAGACTGTAGAAATCGTTGGTATCAAAGATACCGTTTCTACCACCTGTACCGGTGTTGAAATGTTCCGCAAGCTGCTGGACGAAGGTCGTGCAGGCGAGAACATCGGCGCGCTGCTGCGTGGTGTTAAGCGTGAAGACGTAGAGCGTGGTCAGGTACTGGCCAAGCCGGGTTCTATCAAGCCGCACACCAAGTTCGAATCTGAAGTGTACGTACTGTCCAAAGAAGAAGGTGGTCGTCATACCCCGTTCTTCAAAGGCTACCGTCCGCAGTTCTACTTCCGTACTACCGACGTGACCGGTACCATCGAACTGCCGGAAGGCGTAGAGATGGTAATGCCGGGCGACAACATCAAAATGGTTGTTACCCTGATTGCTCCGATCGCGATGGACGACGGCCTGCGTTTCGCTATCCGTGAAGGTGGCCGTACCGTAGGTGCCGGTGTTGTAGC
>NZ_JBFOCM010000038.1:0-148740 GCF_040907825.1 Aeromonas sp. s7(2024) | reverse complement strand
TCTTTACCGGTTAGTGTGCTGATATGGCTCAGTCGGTAGAGCGCATCCTTGGTAAGGATGAGGTCCCCAGTTCGATTCTGGGTATCAGCACCATTTTCAAGTTAGTTTTAAAAGCTTTTGCCTGACGGCAATAGCGCCGTGGAACCACCTGATCCCATGCCGAACTCAGAAGTGAAACGCGGTAGCGCCGATGGTAGTGTGGCATTCGCCATGCGAGAGTAGGACACTGTCAGGCACCTATTTAGAAGAGGCCTCCCATTCGGGAGGCCTTTTTGCATTTCTGTGTTCCAAAAATCTGCCATGCCACCGGGATTTTAGTAAAAGTGCTGGGCTATCAAGGGATTGCCCGTTACTCTTTAGCCGTTGCCGATTAACACGTGATGCTGCCAGCGAGGTATTGATGGCTACGTTGAAGGAAATTGCACAGGAAGCGGGGGTTTCTCTCGCCACGGTATCCCGGGTACTGAACGAGGATCCCAGCCTGAGCGTCAAGGAAGAGACCAAGCAGCGGATCTTCGAGATTGCCGAACGGCTGGAGTACAAGACCAGCAGCGCCCGCAAGGGGGTACACAAGAGCAAGCTGCACTTTCTGGTGGTCTATGCCTATCCCCAGAGTACCGAGGTCAACGATCCTTACTATCTCGCTATCCGTTATGGCATCGAGACCCAGAGTGCCCGCCTCAATATCGAGCTGACTCATCTCTACAACTGTGGTGAAGGGCGCGAGCTGAGCGCCGTGGATGGCATTCTGGTTGTCGGCACACTCACAGCCGAACGTCTCGTCCAGCTAAGGGCTTGTTCCAGCCAGCTGGTGTTTGTCGACTGCCGTTCACAGGGAGAGTTCGACTCGGTTGATGTGGATCTCGCACTGATCAGCCAGCAGGTCGTCGATTACTTCATCGCGCAGGGGCACCAGCGTATCGGTTATATCGGTGGCCAGGATGAGAATCCGGATCTGCGTGAACTGGCCTTCCGGGATTATGGCCAGCGGCTGGGGGTGGTGCAGGAGAGCGATCTCTATCGTGGGGACTTCTCCAGCGCTTCCGGCTACCAGTTGGCGAAGGAGATGCTGGCCGGCGACTGGCCCAAGGCGCTGTTCGTCGCCTCCGACTCCATCGCCATCGGTGTGCTGCGTGCCATTCACGAGAAGGGGCTGGCGATTCCCCAGCAGATCGAGCTTATCAGCGTCAACGATATTCCGACCGCCAAGTTCACCTTCCCGCCGCTCTCCACGGTGCGGATCCACTCCGAGTTGATGGGCTCCCAGGGGGTCAATCTGCTGGTTGAGCGGCTGCGAGACGAGCGGGATATTCCCCTTCGGGTGCTGGTACCGAGCAAGTTGACCCTGCGTGGCACCACTCGCTGATTTTAGTAAAACTCAGGGCTTTTTAGTCGCACCATCTTGCGGTGGTGCGACACCTCTCCCAAGTAAACCTCTTTCCCATATCATCCAGTAACTTCATATCATATTGTTTTATAGTTGATTTTATTGCTAATCAGCCAACTCTTATCAACATCCATGCCACTCCTCCATATCTTGCCCTCCTTTATCTCCCGCTTCTGATCTCGCTCACAAAACCATCTGTTCATTGTGACCAGGTTAAAACTTTACCAATCCAAAACTGATATTTAGTAAATGTTTATCTAGAGTTTACCCAGTTAACGTTGCCTTGTTCCGGGAGGACATGTGAATAACTGGGAAAACGTCCAATTCGTTGGTGAAAACAGGCTGGCCCCGCGCGCCTACTTCTTCTCTTATGCCGACCACGCGCTGGCGGCCACCATGCAGCGCGAGCTGAGCCGCCGTTTTCTGAGCCTTGGCGGCCAGTGGCAGTTCCACTACTTCGACCACCCCCTGCAGGTGCCGGAGGCCTTCTATCACAGCCCCATGAGCGAGTGGGGCCAGATCACCGTGCCCAACATGTGGCAGATGGAAGGACATGGTCAGCTGCAGTACACCGACGAAGGTTTTCCCTTCCCCATCGACGTACCCTTCGTGCCGACCAACAACCCCACCGGCGCCTATCAGCGCAGCTTCACGCTGAGCCCGGCTTGGGATGGCGAGCAGGTGATCATCAAGTTTGACGGGGTGGAGACCTACTTCGAGGTCTATGTGAACGGCCACTACGTGGGCTTCAGCAAGGGCAGCCGCCTCACCGCCGAGTTCGATATCAGCGCCTACGCCAAGGTTGGCGAGAACCTGCTGTCAGTGCGGGTGATGCAGTGGGCCGACTCCACTTACATCGAAGATCAGGACATGTGGTGGATGGCGGGGATCTTCCGCGACGTCTATCTGGTGGGCAAACCGGCCGCCCATGTGCAGGACTTCTTTATCCGCACCACGCTGGCCGATGACAATCAAAGCGCCACCCTGAGCTGCGATATCCAGCTGGAGAATCTGGGGGCGGCTGCCCGTGATCACCGTCTGGTCTGGTCGCTGCTGGATCAGGGCAACGAGATCGCCAGCGGCTCGCTCGACCATCTCGCCATCGATGGCAAGTGTGATTGCCGCTTCACGCTGGATCTGGCCAACCCCCATCTGTGGAGCGCCGAAGGCCCTTACCTCTACCAGCTGCAACTCTCCCTCTACAACGGTCAGGGCGAGCTGCTGGAAGTGATCCCGCAGCGGGTCGGGGTGCGTGAGATCAAGGTCAAGGATGGCCTCTTCTACGTCAACGGTCACTACCTCAAGCTGCACGGGGTGAACCGCCACGACAACGACCACCTCAAGAGCCGTGCGGTCGGCATGGATCGGGTGGAGCGCGATATCGTGCTGATGAAGCAGCACAACCTCAACTCGGTACGTACCGCCCACTACCCGAACGACCCGCGCTTCTACGAGCTGTGCGACCAGTATGGTCTGTTCGTGATGGCGGAGACCGACGTGGAGACCCACGGTTTTGCCAACGTCGGCGATCTCAGCCGCATCACCGACGACCCCTTCTGGGAGCCGGTGTTCGTGGATCGCATCGAGCGCCACGTACACGCCCAGAAAAACCACCCCTCCATCATCATCTGGTCGCTGGGTAACGAGTCCGGCTACGGCTGCAACATCAGAGCCATGTACCAGCGCTGCAAGGCGATCGACCCGACCCGGCTGGTGCACTACGAAGAGGATCGCGATGCCGAGGTGGTGGATGTGGTGAGTACCATGTATTCCCGCGTCTCCCAGATGAACTGCTTTGGCGAGTTCCCGATGGCGAAGCCGCGCATCCTCTGCGAATACGCCCACGCCATGGGTAATGGCCCGGGTGGCCTGAGCGAATACCAGCAGGTGTTCGACCGCCATCCCCACATTCAGGGTCACTACATCTGGGAGTGGTGCGATCACGGCATTCTGGATCAGGACGAACAGGGCCGCCCCGTCTACAAGTACGGCGGCGACTACGGCGACTACCCCAACAACTACAACTTCTGCATGGATGGCCTCATCTATCCGGATCAGACCCCGGGGCCTGGCCTGCGCGAATACAAGCAGGTGATCTGCCCGGTCAAGGTGCGCGCGCTGGATCTGGCCAGCGGCAAGCTGGCGGTGGAAAACCGCTACTGGTTCTCCACTCTCGACGACATCCGCCTGCTGGTCGAGGTGAAGGCCGAAGGCGAACTGCTGGCCAGCCAGCAAATCCGGTTGGAAGGGATTGATCCCGGTGCCACCACCGAGTTGCAACTCGAACTGCCATCCCTCGATGGGCGGGAAACCTTCGTCCAGCTGCGGGTCATCAAGGCCACCGCCACCCGTTACAGCGCGGCGGAGCATGAGCTGGGCCAGTACCAGTTCCAGCTGAAAGAGTCGACTCGCCAGCTGCAGCCCTTTGCCAATCCCAACGCCACCCCGTTGCAGATTGCCGACGAACGGCTTGATCTGACCTTGAGCGGCAGCGGCTTCGCCCTGCGCTTCTCGCGCCTCGACGGCAAGCTGGTGAGCTGGCAGCAGGATGGTATCGAACTGATTGAGCGCTCGCCGCGCCTCACCTTCTTCAAGCCGATGATCGACAACCACAAGCAGGAGTACGAGAGCCTGTGGCACCCGAACCACCTGCAGATCATGCAGGAGCACTTCCGCACCTTAAGCTGGCGCCAGCTGGGCGAGGCGGTTGAGGTAACGGTAGAGAGCCTGATCGCACCGCCGGTGTTCGACTTCGGCATGCGCTGCCGTTACGTCTACACCCTGAGCCCGAACGGCCAGCTGCACGTGGCGCTCTCCGGCCAGCCCTACGGCGGCTATGACGACATCATCCCGAAGATCGGCTTCGAGCTGGGCATTCGTCAGGATCTCGACCGGGTGCACTACTACGGCATGGGGCCGGGCGAGAACTATCAGGACAGCCGCCAGAGCAACTGGATCGACAGCTTCCAGAGCACAGTCAGCGAGATGTGGGAGCACTACCCCTTCCCGCAGGACAACGGCAACCGCCAGCAGGTGCGCTGGGCGACCCTGACCAACCGCCACGGCGCCGGTCTCTACGTCCGGCCCGATGTCCCCATCAACCTGAGCGTCTGGCCCTACAGCTGGGAGCATATCCACGCGGCGCAGCACATCAACGAGCTGGAACCGAGCGGTTATCTCACCCTCAATCTGGATCACAAGGTACTGGGGCTGGGTTCCAACTCCTGGGGCTCCGAGGTGCTGGACTCTTGGCGGGTGCGCTTCGAGCCGTTCAGCTTCGGTCTGACCCTGCTGCCCATCGCCCGTGGCAACCTCAATCCGGCTGCGCTGGCCGGGCTCGATCTCACCATCAACGGCGGGAGGAACCTCGCATGATCACCTTGGACAACCTGACCCTGTTCAAAAACATCTACCGGGAGGGCAAGAAGTGGGGCCGCTGCGTGGAGGCCATCAACAACCTGCCGAACCTCAAGCCCGGCATCTGCCACTCCATCGGTGACTCCCTCACCTACCGCTTGCAGGAGGGGGCCAGCCCGGCCACCTCACTGTTCGAGGGGCAGCGCCGCTATTTCGACGTCCACTACTACCTGGAAGGGACAGAGACGGTGGAGTGGGCTGCCAAGTCGGATCTGCGGGTCGAGCAGGCTTATGACGACACCACAGACCGCGAGTGGCTGGCCGGTGAGGTGCGTGAGCGCCAGAAAGTCGGCAATGGTCAGGTGGTGATCTTCGAGAACGACGAGGCCTACCGCTTCGTCGGCGACGGGCCGGTGCGCAAGCTGATCATCAAGGTCACCGTCGAAGGCGGCTACTTCAAAAACAAATAACAAGCCGCTGTTTTTGCACTGATAAAAGCCGGAAAGGCGGGGCTCACCCTACAACTCATGCCCCGCCCTTTCGCGGCAATAACTACAGGTCTGGAGATGCACCATGTCTGATTCCAAACGCAATACTATCGGCAAGTTTGGTCTGCTGTCGCTCACCTTCGCGGCGGTATTCAGCTTCAACAACGTCATCAACAACAACATCGAGATCGGTCTGGCCTCGGCCCCGATGTTCTTTCTGGCCACCATTTTTTACTTCATTCCGTTTTGCCTGATCATTGCGGAGTTCGTGTCACTGAACAAAAACTCCGAAGCAGGGGTGTATGCCTGGGTGAAGAGCTCCCTCGGCGGTCGCTGGGCCTTCATCTCCGCCTACACCTACTGGTTCGTGAACCTCTTCTTCTTCACCTCGCTGCTGCCGCGGGTCATCGCCTACGCCTCCTATGCCTTCCTCGGCTACGAGTACATTCTCACCCCGGTGGCGACCACGGCATTGAGCATGGTGCTGTTTGCCTTTGCCACCTATGTCTCCACCAACGGCGCCAAGATGCTCGGCCCCATCACCTCGGTGACCTCGTCCCTGATGCTGCTGCTGACCCTCTCCTACATCCTGCTGGCGGGTGCGGCACTGGTGGGCGGCGTGCAACCGGCTGACCCCATCACGGTAGAGGCGATGATCCCCGATTTCAGCTGGGCCTTCCTCGGCATCACCACCTGGATCTTTATGGCAGCCGGTGGCGCCGAGTCGGTGGCGGTCTACGTCAATGACGTGAAAGGGGGCTCCAAATCCTTCGTGAAGGTGATCATCATCGCCGGGATCTTTATCGGCGTGCTCTACTCCATCGCATCGCTGTTGATCAACGTGTTCGTGCCGAGCGGTACCCTGAAATATACCGGCGGCTCGGTGCAGGTATTTGAGGGGCTGGCGGCCTACTTCGGCCTGCCGGAGATCCTGATGAACCGCTTCGTCGGGCTGGTCTCCTTCACCGCCATGTTCGGCTCCCTGCTGATGTGGACGGCGACCCCGGTGAAGATCTTCTTCTCCGAGATCCCGGCCGGCATCTTCGGCAAGAAAACCGTCGAGCTGAACGAGAATGGCGTGCCCGCCCGTGCAGCCTGGATCCAGTACCTCATCGTGCTGCCGCTGATGGTGATCCCGACCCTGGGCTCCAACACAGCGCAGGATCTGATGAACACCGTCATCAACATGACCGCTGCCGCCTCCATGCTGCCGCCGCTGTTCATCATGCTGGCCTACCTCAATCTGCGTCTGAAGCTCGATCACCTGCCACGGGATTTCAGGATGGGTTCGCGCACTACCGGCATCGCCGTGGTCTCGGTGCTGATCGCCATCTTCTCGGTGGGCTTCCTCGCCTCCACCTTCCCTACCGGTGCCGACATCATGACCATCATCTTCTACAACGTCGGCGGGATCCTGATCTTCCTCGGCTTCGCCTGGTGGAAATACAACAGATACGAGGCCTCCCTCAGCGCCGAGGCGCGTGCGAAAGAGGCCCAGCCGGCGGCGCAGGTTGCCATGCAGACGCCATAGGCACTGCATTGAATCCCAATCAAACCGGGTGGCCGTTGGCCACCCGCAAACCGTTGAACCAGAAAAGGAAAAGAGAATGAGCGAGACGATCGAGTTTGCCGAATTCAAGCGGGTCGAGATGAAGGTGGGCAAGGTGCTGGAGGTGGTGCGCCACCCCGGGGCCGACAAACTCTACATCGTCCAGATCGACGTGGGTGGCGAGCGGCCGCTGCAGACAGTCACCAGTCTGGTGCCTTACTACAGCGAAGAGGAGCTGATGGGCAGCGAGGTGGTGGTACTGACCAACCTCAAGCCCACCAAAATGCGCGGTGAGCGATCCGAGTGCATGTTGCTCTGCGCCGAGACCCCGGACGAGAGCCAGAGCGTGCTGTTGCAACCGCGGGTGCCGATGGCGCCGGGCACTCCGATCGTCTGAATGGTATTGCGAGCCGGTGCGGGAGACGGTACCGGTTCAGCAACGAGGCCGTCCACGCGGCCCGATCATAACAAGAGAGTAAAGCGCGGGGCCGACAGACCCTTGCCGAACACATCACAGAGTCACAGCGCTCCCCGCAGGGAGCGCAAGTCCACTGGAGGACACCATGTCTGAATCCGTACGCGGCACCATAGGCAAGTTTGCCCTGTTGTCGATGACCTTTGCCGCCGTGTTCAATGTGCGCAACATCGTCAACAACAACATCGAGCTGGGGCTCAGCTCCGCCCCCATCTTCCTGCTGGCGACCATCGTCTACTTCATCCCGTTCGTCTTCATCATCGCCGAGTTCGTCTCGGCCAACAAAAACTCCGAGTCGGGGATGTACGACTGGCTTAAAAAACCGCTCGGCACCCGGATGGCCTATCTGGGTTCGTTTCTCTACTGGTTCGTGAACCTGTTCTGGTTTGTCTCCCTGCTGCCCAACGTCATCGCCTACGCCTCCTACGCCATGCTGGGCTATGAGTACAGCTTCTCGCCCATGGTCACCTCGATCATCTCCATCGTTCTTTTTGCGGCGGCGACCCACATCTCCACCAAGGGGGCGAGCTGGCTCGGCAAGATTGCCGAGATCGTGGCCTACGGGGTATTTGCCCTGTTCGCCATCTATGTGCTGGGCGCCCTGATGGCCCTGAGTGGGGATCATGTGCCGGCCCAGCCCATCACGCTGGAGGCTATGACTCCCACCGTCAACTGGGCGACCCTCGGCATCATGTGCTGGATCTTCCAAGCGGCGGGCGGTGCCGAGACCGCAGCGGCCTACCTCAATGACGTGAAGGGCGGCCAGAAGTCCTTCATCAAGGTGATCATCAGCGCGGGTGTCGTCATCGGTGCCATGTATGCGGTCGGTTCCCTTTTGGTGAACGTGTTCGTACCGCGCGAGAGCCTCACCTATGCCGGCGGCATGGTGGAGATCTTCACCGGCATGGCCCAGTACTTCCAGCTGTCGGAAGCGCTGGTGGGCCGCTTCGTCGGCGTGGTGCTGTTCATCGCCATGTTCGGCTCCATGATGATGTGGACCTCGGCGCCGGTGAAGATCCACTTCTCCGAGATCCCGCAGGGGGTTTACGGCGAGAAGACCACCCAGCTCAACGAGCACGGCGTGCCGGTGCGCGCCGCCTGGTGGCAGTTTGTCTTCGTGTTCGCGATGCTGGTGGTCAACGGCTTCGGCTCCGAGTCGGTGCAGCAGATGATGAACACCGCCATCAATCTCACTGCTGGGACTGCCATGCTGCCGCCGATCTTCATCATGGTGGCCTACTTCGTGTTCCGCTGGAAACATGACGATACCCCCCGTGACTTCCGCATGGGGTCGCGCACCTTCGGGATGGGCGTGGTGTCGGTGCTGATCGCCATCTTCGTGGTGAGCATGAGCGCCTCCGCCTTCCCGAGCGGGGTGGATCTGGTGCGCGCCTTCTTCATCAACGTCTTTATGACCGCGGTCTTCTCGGCACTGGCATACTGGTGGATCTCCCGCTTCGAGAAGCGGCAGGCCCGCAAGCTCGCCAGCAATGAGAAGAAAAGCGGCAATGGCAAGCTGGCCAGCCAGCGCTGATCGGCTGACCATCAACGCGAGACGGGCGGCCTTGGTCGCCCGTTTTTTTATCCATTTCGCGCCGGTTTGGCGCTATCTGGCCGCGGGTCATCAACTTCCGCTATTCGACAAAGCAAAGGCGTTAAGCATTGATGAACAATTAACCGCTGCACAACGTTGCGCCTCTCCGTTATCGGGGTAAGCTGGAGGTTCGTTTTAGCGGGAGGTGCCAGACATCTCCCGCTCTGTTTCTTGTCCTCCCCAATCCTGACTGCCGTCACGGCAGCAGGATGCCCTTCTGATGGAGACCTTTCGTGCGTCTGGATCCCTTTACTGTTGTGCTGATTGCGGTGGTCACCCTGGCCTCCCTCTTTCCCTGCGAGGGGCAGGTGGCCGTCTGGTTCGGTCTGCTGACCAAGCTGGCGGTGGCGCTCTTGTTCTTCATGCATGGCGCCAAGCTGTCGCGTCAGAACCTGCTGGCGGGCCTCGGTCACTGGCGGCTTCATCTGGTGGTGATGCTCAGCACCTTCGTGCTGTTTCCGCTGCTGGGGCTGCTGCTCACCCCGCTGGTGCCGAGTTGGCTGAGCCCGGCCATCTACCTCGGCTTTCTCTATCTCTGCGCCCTGCCTGCCACCGTGCAGTCGGCCATCGCCTTTACCTCGATGGCGGGGGGCAATGTGTCGGCGGCGGTGTGCAGCGCCTCGGCCTCCAGCATCCTCGGCATCTTCCTCTCGCCGGTGCTGGTGGGGATGATGATCCACGTACAGGGGGAGGGGATCGACACCTGGCACTCCATTCAGTCCATCATGGTGCAGCTGATGCTGCCGTTTGTGGTCGGCCACCTGTCGCGCCCGCTCATCGGCCGCTGGGTCGACAGCCATCGGCCGCTCATTGGCAAGCTGGATCAGAGTTCCATCCTGCTGGTGGTCTACGTCGCCTTCAGCGAGGCGGTGGTGCAGGGGATTTGGCACCAGGTCGGCTGGTACGATCTGGCCAGTATCGTGCTGCTGAGCTGCATCTTGCTGGCGCTGGTGCTCTGCTGGAACGTCTGGATCAGCCGCCGCCTCGGCTTCGACAAGGCGGACGAGATCACCATCGTTTTCTGCGGCTCCAAGAAGAGTCTTGCCAACGGGGTGCCGATGGCCAACGTCATGTTCCCCGCCGCCAGTGTCGGGGTCATGGTGCTGCCCCTGATGATCTTCCACCAGATCCAGCTGATGGTCTGCGCCGTGCTGGCGCGCCGCTATCATGAGCAGGGGCATTGATACTCGCGCCGTTTTGACTGCCATAACAAGAGGGAGGCCCGTTGGCCTCCCTCTTCTCATCTGCATGCTGACCGGCGTGCTAGCGTTTGCGCCAGACGGTCAGCTGCGCCACCGTGTGCTGGTATTTGCGGGCGGTCTCGCGGATGACGAAAGGCACATCCCGGGGTGGGCAGTGCTCCTCGAACTCCGCCGCCAGCAGCCGTTGCAGCGCCTGATAGGTGGTGAGCGCCTCGCCGTTTTCGCGAATGCCGCCGAGCCATTTGGCGGGCGGGGTATATTCCGCCAGCCAGGTATAGGGGCTGGTGAGCACCAGCAGGCCACCGCTGCGCAGCCGGGGTGCGATATCCCGCAGGAAGCGGGCGGGCTCTCGCAGCCGGTCGATCAGATTGGAGGCGAGCACCAGATCGTAGTGGTCATATTTGGGTTTGAGGTTGCAGGCATCCCCCTGACTGAAGTGGATGCGCTCAGCCTGACTTGCCCCCAGCCCGTGGCTCGACAGGCGTGCCTCGCAATACTCCACCAGTTCACCCTCCAGCGGAATGGCGTAGCGGAAACTGTCCTGACTGGCGAGGGCCAGCGCCACATCGATGAAGCGGGCCGAGTAGTCGACCCCGTCCACATGCTGGAAGTGGCGAGCCAGTTCGAAGCTGGCGCGGCCGGTGGCACAGCCGATATCCAGCGCCCGCTGGTGGTTGCTGCACAGCTCGCCAGCAAGATCAGCAAGCGTCTTGGCGTAGTTGGCGACCCCGAAGTGGCTCGGACCGTACTGGAAGTCGAGGTACTGAGCGACCAGCGTGTCGGTTTCATAGGGATTCACGATAACGGGTTCCTGATAACGGGAGACCAGATAGCGGAAACCCGCATGCTGGAAGAAGTGACGCCGGAAGGCGTAACGGGATGATTTGAGCGCTTCGTTACCTGTGCTGATCCAGCTGCCGCCCTTGATCAGGGTGTGCTTGCCATCAAAGGTGGGGGTGGAGAAGTCGTCGTAGAGCGGGTGGATTTTAAAGCCGTCGAAGCCATCGATGGCGGTGCTGGTCCACTGCCAGACATTGCCCACCAGATCGAAGAACTCCCCTTGCGGGCAGGCATCCACCGGGCAGGAGGAGGCGAAACGGGCCAGATTGATATTGCCGGGGGCTTCCGTCCAGTCCGGCTGATCGCCGGGTAGCTGCTCTCGCAGCAGCATCCATTCCGCCTCGCTCGGCAGCTGGATGGGGAGTCCGGTGCGAGCTGCCTGCCAGCGACAGAAGGCAGCCGCCTCCAGCTGGTTGACCTCGACTGGCCAGTCCCAGGGCATGGCGACCTGCTCGGTCATCAGCCGCAGCTGCAATTGTTCGGGCTCGGCGGGGTCACCCACCCAGAAGGTGGGCATCTGTGCCTTGGCGTACTGGCACCAGCTCCACCCCTCCTCATCCCACCACTGTTGCTGGCCATAGCCGTCCGCCTGGACGAAGGCGAGGTACTCGGCATTGCTCACCAGCATGCGGCTGGCCTGAAACGGGGCTAGCTCGATCTGGCGCTCGCCATATTCGTTGTCCCAGCCGTAGGTGGCGTCCCGCTTGCCAAGGCGCACCTTGCCGCCAGCCACCGGCAGCAGGCTGTTGGCGGGCACCTGGTCAATGCGGTGGCGGGCTTCGGTACAGGCGGGCCAATAAGGCTGCGGCCGCACCCAGGCGAGCGGCAACTGGCGGATCAGCACGCTGGAGGTCTCGAGGTGGATGCGCTCGTGCTCTATCCCCATCAGGATCACCCAGGCCGGGCTCTGCCAGTCGATGGGCAGGGTGAGCGGCATCTGGCGGATGAAATCACACACCAGCGAACGGACTTTGGCCCGATAGCTGCGCAGCTCGCTGACTTTGGGCCAGTCGTAGTGGGTCTCGTCCAGATCGTCCCAGCTCATCTCGTCCACCCCGATGGCAACCATGGCCTCGATGCGGGCATCCAGCCGCTGGTCGATCAGGCGCGCCGCCAGCAGTTTGTTGATGAAGAAGGCGGCGGTGTGGCCGTAGTAGAAGATGAGCGGATGGCGCAGCGGGATCGCCTTGTTGAACCAGGCCCGCTCATCGGCCAGACAGTCGAACAGTGAGTCGTAGAGATCGAAGGTCTGGCAGAAGTAGGCGAGCAGCTCGCGCCGTTTCTGCTCGGGATCGCTGCCGGTCAGCAACGGGGTGCGAGTCGGCTCCGGCAGACCGGTGGCAGTGGAATAGAGAGGGCTTGCTTGGGTCACGCTCTGACTCCTTGTTGGCAGTGAAGACTGACAAGACAGTGGTAATGACATTACCGCAATGGAGAGCTTGGTACGCACGAAGTACCACTATTGGCTCAACAGACCGGCAGGGCAATCAAAAACTTCCACGGGCTGTCAGCGTAGCGACCGGCAGGACGGCTCGCCAGCCAGCTCTCCACCAGCCTGTTAGGGGATGGTCAGATTCGCCAAATGGTGGTCTAAATGGCTCTTTTTAATGCGTGCCACTTCTTACTGTTGATTTTATTTTTATTGAAAATCATCTAGTTAGCTTCTGGCATGGCCATTGCTATCTGTGGTTTCATACGGCCTTTATTTTTGTGGTTTCGAACAGGGCCTGTCAGGTGGCTTATCAATAAATAAAAAGGAGAACAGTTATGCGGTGGATGATTGGCGTCTTGGTGGCGTTGGTGATGGGTGGTTGCAACGTCTTTGCCGACACCGAGATCAAGGGGGAAGGTGTCCCGGTCGAGCGCCAGCAGGCGCTGGGCGAGCGGGTGACCCGGGTGCTGGCGGGAACTCCGGCCACCCTCCATCTGGTAGCGGGGGAGCAGCGTGGCATCCTGATCAAGGGGCAGGAGAACCTGCTGCCCTATCTGGAGCTGACCGAGCGCGGCAGCAAGCTGGAGATCGAGGTGAAGGAGGGTTACCGACTGCGGCCTACCGAACCGCTGGAGATCACCATCACCCTGCCAGAGCTCAGTGAAATGGCGCTGGCAGGTACCGGCAACGGCGATCTGAGCGGCTTCAAGGGTGAGGCACTGGAGCTGTCAGTGGCGGGAACAGGTGGTATCGTCGCCAGCCAGCTGGAGGTACAGCGATTGAAAGGCAATATCGCTGGTGCAGGCAGCCTGGATCTGGGGAGCGGCTCTGCCGCCAGCATCGAGCTGAACATTGCCGGTGCTGGCGATGTGCTGGGCAGCGAAATGCGTGGCAACGAGGTCGAGGTCAATATCGCCGGCAGCGGTGATGTGGCGGTGCGGGCCCAGAAAACGCTCAAGATCGGCATCGCAGGCACTGGCAACATCACCTACTGGGGTGACCCCGAGGTGGAGCAGCAGATCGTGGGCTCCGGCGGGGTGACCCGCGCGGGCAGCTGATATCAACCGATCACCACAACTGAAACAGACCCGTCACGGGCCTGTGTAGATCAGAGGTGGCGGGCGTGAAAGCGCAGGTGCGCCTCGATAAAGCTCGCCACGAAGTAGTAGCTGTGGTCATAGCCGTCGTGGCGGTTGAGCTCCAGCGGCCACTCCCTGCTGGCCGCCACCTCGGCCAGCGCATCGATATGCAGCTGCTCGGCGAGGAAGGGATCATCCAGCCCCACATCCACCAAGGTTGGTAGCGGCGTGACCGGCTGGTGGCGCAGCAGTTGGCAGGCATCCCACTCCTGCCACAGCAGAGGATTGCTGCCGAGATAGGCGCCAAGCGCCTTCTGGCCCCAGGGGCAGCGGCTCGGGTGGCAGATCGGGCTGAAGGCCGAGACCGAGCGGTAGCGACCGGGCTCCCGCAGAGCGGCGATGAGTGCCCCGTGCCCGCCCATGGAGTGGCCACTGATGGCGCGTCGGGTCGAGACCGGGAAGTGGGTCTCTATCAAGTCAGGCAGCTCGCGGGTGATGTAGTCATACATCTGGTAGTGAGCCTGCCAGGGGCTCTGGCTGGCATTGACGTAAAAGCCTGCTCCCATGCCGAGGTCATAACCGGGATCGTCGGCCACGCCGTCGCCGCGGGGGCTGGTGTCCGGTGCCACCAGGGCGATGCCGAGCTCGGCGGCAATGCGCTGGGCACCCGCCTTCTGCATGAAGTTCTCATCGGTGCAGGTGAGGCCGCTGAGCCAGTAAAGTACCGGCACCTTCTGGCCGGTGAGGGCCTGAGGCGGCAGATAGATGGCAAAATTCATCTCGCAGCCGAGCACGCTGGCGCTGTGGCGATAGCGCTTGTGCCAGCCGCCGAAGCTCTTGTTGCTGCTGATAATCTCCAGATTCATCGAAGGACTCCTGCACCCCGCCCACGATGGCGGGCGGGGTGATCATGCTCAGTAGTGGATGACGGTGCGGATGCTCTTGCCTTGGTGCATCAGATCGAATGCCTCGTTGATCTGCTCAAGCGGCATGGTGTGGGTGATGAAGTCATCGAGGCGGAACTCGCCCTGCATGTAGCGCTGCACATAGCTCGGCAGTTCGCTGCGACCGCGTACCCCGCCGAAGGCGCTGCCGCGCCAGACCCGACCGGTCACCAGCTGGAACGGACGGGTACTGATCTCCTGACCCGCTCCGGCCACGCCGATGATGACCGACTCGCCCCAACCCTTGTGGCAGCACTCCAGCGCCGCACGCATCACCTTGACGTTGCCGATGCACTCGAAGGAGAAGTCGACGCCACCGTCGGTCAGCTCGACGATCACCTCCTGAATCGGTTTGTCGTAGTCGTTCGGGTTGATGCAGTCGGTGGCGCCCAGCTTGCGGGCCAGCTCGAACTTGCTCTCGTTGATGTCGATGGCGATGATGCGACCGGCCTTGGCCAGACGGGCACCGATCACCGCCGAGAGGCCGATGCCCCCCAGCCCGAAGATGGCGACGCTCTCACCCTCCTTCACCTTGGCGGTGTTCATCACGGCGCCGATGCCGGTGGTGACGCCGCAGCCGAGCAGGCAGACCTCTTCCAGCGGGGCGGCCGGGTCTACCTTGGCGATGGAGATTTCGGGCAGCACCGTGTATTCGCTGAAGGTGGAGGTGCCCATGTAGTGATAGATGGGCTGGCCATCTTTCGAGAAGCGGGTGGTGCCGTCCGGCATCAACCCCTTGCCCTGGGTGGCGCGGATCTTCTGGCACAGGTTGGTCTTGCCGGATTTGCAGAATTTGCACTCGCCGCACTCGGGGGTGTAGAGCGGGATCACATGATCCCCCACTTTGACGCTGGTGACCCCTTCGCCGATGGATTCGACGATGCCGCCCCCCTCGTGGCCGAGAATGCAGGGGAAGACCCCTTCCGGATCCTCACCGGAGAGGGTGAAGGCATCGGTGTGGCAGACGCCGGTGGCGACGATACGCACTCGCACCTCTCCCGCTTGTGGCGGCATGACCTCGACCTCTTCGATGGAGAGGGGCTGACCCGGGCCCCAGGCGATGGCGGCTTTACACTTGATGCTTTGAACCTGTGCCATGAATGACATCCTTCTTGTTGAGCAGGGTGAACAGAGATGAGTTCGGACAGTCAGTGTAGTTTCCCGCCGATTTGGTGATAATGAGGGCAAATCTCAAATCACTTTTACACACAGGTAATAATGTTCGGCTGGGAAGGAATCTGTGAATTTGTCAGCGTGGCGGAGCAGGGGGGCTTTACCCCGGCGGCACGCAAGCTGGGAGTGTCGGTGGCGCAAGTGAGCCGTCAGGTGGCACAGCTGGAGGATCGGCTGCAGGCCAAGCTGCTGCTGCGCACCACCCGTCAGGTGCGGCTCACCGAGCTTGGCGAGATCTACTATCGCCACTGCCGTCAGCTGCTCGACAACCTCTATGAGGCGGAACTGGCGGTGGGGCGCCATCAGGCGGTACCGCAAGGCTCGCTGCGCATCACTGCCCCCGTCTCCTATGGCGAGAGCCGCATCGCCCCGCTGGTGAATGACTTCATGGTGCGTTTCCCCCAGCTGGAGGTGACCCTCAACCTCACCAACCAGCTGCTGGATCTGGTGCATGAAGGCTACGATCTGGCGCTGCGGCTCGGTCATCTCAAGGACTCGACGCTGGTAGCGCGCAAGCTGGCGCAGCGGGTGCCCTATGTCTGCGCCTCACCGGCTTACACCGCCCGCCACGGCATGCCCAACAGCCTCTCCGAGCTGACCCGCCACACCTGTCTGGTGGGCAACAGCGACGAGTGGCACTTCACCCTGGATGGCCGCCCCCACAGCGTGCGGGTGCGCGGCTTGCTGCAGTGCAACAGTGGCCACGCCCTGCTGGATGCGGCGCTCAAGGGGATCGGCATCATCCAGCTGCCGGACTACTACGTGAGCGACCATTTGGCCCGAGGCGAATTGATCGAGCTGCTGCCCGAACTGCGGGCTCCGGCGGAGGGGATCTGGGCCCTCTATCCCCACAACCGCCACCTCTCCCCCAAGGTGCGGCTGCTGGTGGACTATCTGGCCGAACGGCTGAGCGACCCTCACCAACCGGCGCTGGTGATGCCGATAGGCTAGGGGCTCCCCAGCCGTTGACTCACCGGCGGCGGGCGACAGGTGCGATGGCCGGAAAATAAAAGAGCCCTTGAGGAATCAAGGGCTCTTTTGCAGGCAACAACCGGATAGTCAGCGACCCATCATTCGATGTTCTGGATCTGCTCGCGCATCTGCTCGATAAGGACTTTCAGCTCGACGGCGGACTGGGTCACTTCGGCGTTGATGGACTTGGAGCCGAGGGTGTTCGACTCGCGGTTGAACTCCTGCATCATAAAGTCGAGACGACGGCCGCAGGCGCCACCCTTCTTCATGATTTTGTTGGTTTCGCTGATGTGCATCTCCAGACGATCCAGCTCTTCGGCCACGTCGATCTTCTGGGCCAGCAGCACGATCTCCTGCTCGATGCGGGCCGGATCCAGCTCCACCTTGGCTTCGGCCAGACGGTCGGTGAGCTTCTGGCGCTGCCACTCGATGATCTGCGGCAGGTGGACGCGTACCTTCTTCACTTCCACCTGAATACCGGCCAGACGCTGTTCGATCAGCGCCTTGAGGTTGGCCCCTTCGCTGGCGCGGGAGGCGAGGAAATCTTCCATGGTCTGGTCAAAACCGCCGAGCAGCTCGGTGGCGACCGCGTCCATGTCCTGCTCGGCGGCGGCCATGACGCCCGGCCAACGCAGTACGTCGACCGGATTGAGTTGGCCCTGACCCGCCTCTTTCATTACCCAGCTGGCGCTGTCGATGATCAGCTTGGCCAGCTCTTCATTGATATGGAGTTGGCTGGCGGCGGCCTGAGCGGCTTCAAAACGCAGGTTGCACTCCACCTTGCCGCGCTGCAGCTTGGCGCGGAAACGCTCACGCAGAACCGGTTCCAGGCTGCGCAGTTGCTCCGGCAGGCGAATGTAGGTTTCCAGATAGCGCTGGTTGACCGAACGAATTTCCCAAACGGCTGTGCCCCAGTCGCCCTTGAATTCCTTGCGGGCGTAGGCGGTCATGCTGTGAATCATTGATTGTTCCGGGCTTGATGAAGTGTGCGGCCAGTATACTCAGCCCGGCCCTGCTCGTCAGCCGATGCCGTGGTTTTAGCGGCTGATATTTGGGGCGGGATCACTTATAATCCCCCGCCAATTTGAGCCAGCCCAGAGGTCCGTTCCATGTCACGTCCAAGCGATCGCAGTGCCGCGCAACTTCGCCCGGTTACCATTACCCGCAATTTCACCAAACATGCAGAAGGCTCAGTGCTGGTGGAGTTTGGTAACACTCGCGTGCTCTGCACCGCCAGCGTTGACACCAGCGTTCCGCGCTTCCTGAAAGGGAAGAACCAGGGCTGGGTGACTGCCGAATACGGCATGCTGCCGCGCTCCACCCACTCCCGGATGAACCGCGAAGCGGCCTCCGGCAAGCAGAGTGGCCGTACTCTGGAGATCTCCCGTCTTATCGCCCGCTCCCTGCGCGCGGCGGTAGACCTGACTGCGCTGGGCGAGCACTCCATCACCGTTGACTGTGATGTGCTGCAAGCCGATGGCGGCACCCGTACCGCCTCCATTACCGGTGCCTGCGTGGCGCTGGTGGATGCGCTGAACTGGATGGTCGAGAAGGGCATGATCAAGCAGAGCCCGCTCAAGCAGATGATCGCCGCCGTCTCCGTCGGCATGTATCAGGGAGAAGCCATCTGCGATCTGGAGTACATCGAAGACTCCGCCGCCGAGACCGACATGAACGTGGTGATGACCGAAGATGGTCGCATCATCGAGGTGCAGGGCACCGCGGAGGCCGAGCCCTTCACCCACGAAGAGCTGCTGGAGATGCTGGCGCTCGCCAAGGGCGGCATCGCCGACATCATTGCGCTGCAGAAGCAGTCGCTCTCCTGATACCAGGACCTGTTGATGTTTCGGCACAAGTCGCGTTGCAGTGTCAAAGGATGCCAGGCTAGGCGCAGGATGCCGCCAATGGTTATTCCCTTGGCAAGTCCTGCAACAACGCATGGCATCCTTTGCCACGCAACCCGTAGGGACGGGGCGGTTTTTGTGCATAACGTCGTTATTCGATGCCTCGTTTGGATTACCAAACTTCGCATCTCATGCCTAGTTCTGCGCAAAAACCGACTCCGTCGCGGCTGTGACGAAGCGTCAACAGATCCTGCAAACGCGGCATTGACCGCGTTTTTTTATACCCCCACACAAGACAACGACAAGCCAAGCAAGGAGCCAGAATGAAAGCCTACCAGCGTCAATTTATCGAGTTCGCCCTGGAGAAACAGGTCCTCAAATTCGGTGAATTTACCCTGAAATCCGGTCGTAAAAGCCCCTACTTCTTCAACGCCGGTCTGTTTAACAGCGGCCGCGATCTGGCCCGTCTCGGCCGCTTCTATGCCGCCGCCCTGATGGATGCCGGTATCGAGTTCGATGTGCTGTTTGGCCCGGCTTACAAGGGGATCCCCATCGCCTCCGCTACCGCGGTGCAGCTGGTGGAGCAGCACGATGTGGACGTGCCCTGGTGCTTCAACCGCAAGGAGGCCAAGGATCACGGCGAGGGCGGCAATCTGGTGGGCTGCCCGCTCAAGGGGCGGATCATGCTGGTGGACGACGTCATCACCGCTGGCACCGCCATCCGCGAATCCATGGATCTGATCCAGGCCAACGGCGCCTCGCTGGCGGGCGTGCTGATCGCGCTGGACCGTCAGGAGAAGGGCAAGGGCGAGCTCTCCGCCATTCAGGAGGTGGAGCGTGACTACGGCGCCCACATCATCGCCATCATCCAGATGAGCGACCTGATTGCTTATCTGGAAGAGAAGCAGGCCGAACAGCCGGAGCTGGCGGCGCAACTGGCGGCCATGAAGGCTTACCGCGCCCAGTACGGTATCTGAGCTCCGCTCACACCGCGCAATAGCTGAATGCGGCGCCCGTTTGCTCTCTGGCAGCAAACGGGCGCCGTTTTTTTCATCTGCAAAAAGTGGATCATGTGGCTTGAGCTTGCCCTTACAGTAAAGGTTAGGGTTTGCCAGTCGGCGTTTTGTGGTGTCGACGGGTTCCGGGGAGGAACAATATGACCACTCATCTTCAATCACCGATGCATCTGCAGTTGCCGCTCAGCGGCATGAGCTGCGCCAACTGCGCAGGCCGTATCGCGGCCAGTCTCAACAAACTCGACGGGGTATCGGCAACCGTCAACTTCGCGCTGGAGCAGGCGGCCATCGAGCTGGCCAGCCCCGATCGCCTGTCTGCGGTGCTCGACAGCATCAAGAGTCAGGGTTACGACTACGGCAGCGAGACCTTTTTGTTTCAAATTACCGGTATGACTTGTGCCGGTTGTTCGGCTCGACTGAACAAAATGCTGGCCGCGCTGCCTGGCGTTATCTCCGCCGAGGTCAACTTCTCCATCGAACAGGCCCGCATCGTGCTGATCCCCGGGATGCAGACGCCCGCCGCTTTGCGCGAGCAGATCGAGGCGCTTGGCTTTGGCGCCCAGCTGGCACAGGGTTCGGCCAGCGGCCGCCGCCAGCAGTTGCTGGAGCGGGAGGCGCAGGAGGCCGCCACTGCCCGTCAGGCGCAGATCCGGGTCATCGTCTCGGCGTTGCTGACCTTGCCGCTGCTGGTGGGGATGCTGGCCATGGCCGGACTGTTCCCCTGGCATCTACCCGCCTGGCTGGAGCTGGTGCTCGCCACCCCGGTGCAGTTCTGGATCGGGGCCCGTTTCTATCGCGGCGCCTGGCTTGCCATCAAGAACCGCGCAGCCAATATGGATGTGCTGGTGGCAACCGGTACCAGCGCCGCCTACTTCTACAGCCTCTATCTGCTGCTGACGTTGGGGATGGCCGCCAGCGGCAAGCTCTATTTCGAGGCGAGCGCCATCATCATTACCCTGATTTCGTTGGGAAAACTGCTGGAGGCGAGAGCCCGCCGCAGCACCCAGTCCGCCATTCGCGAACTGATGGCGCTGCGGCCGGAAACCGCCACCGTCTGGCGTGGCGAGAGCTGGCAGAGCGTCGCCATCGACGAGGTGCTGCGCGGCGATCGGCTGCGGGTGCTGGTGGGTGAGCGGGTGCCGGTGGACGGCAAAATCGTGAGCGGCGCCAGCGAGCTGGATGAGTCGATCCTCACCGGCGAGAGTCTGCCGGTGCCGCGCAGTACGGGCGACAAGGTGCTGGGCGGCGCCATCAACCGCTCCGGCGTACTGGAGATCGAAGCCACGACCGTGGGGGAGGATTCCAGCCTCAGCAAGATCATCGCACTGGTGGAGAGCGCCCAGATGGGCAAGGCCCCGCTGCAACAGCTGGTGGACAAGGTCTCCGCCGTGTTCGTGCCGGTGGTGATGGCCATCGCCCTGTTCACCCTGCTGGTGTGGTACGCCATCAGCAACGATTTCGGTCAGGCGCTGCTGGCAGCGGTGGCGGTGCTGGTGATCGCCTGCCCCTGTGCGCTGGGGCTGGCCACACCGGCGGCCATCGTCACCGGTACCGGGGTGGCGGCGCGCCACGGCATTCTGATCAAGGATGTGGATACCCTGCAGAAGGCCCACGCCATCAAGGCGCTTATCTTCGACAAGACAGGCACTTTGACCCAAGGCAAGCCCGTGCTGGCGAGCTGGAGCGGCAATGACGAGCAGTTGCATCTGGCCGCCGCCCTGCAGCAGGCGAGCGAACACCCGCTGGCGCTGGCGATGCGGGAGGCCGTCGGCACAGAAGTGGCGTTGCCCCAGCCGGAGGCAGTGGAGGTGCTGGTCGGTGCTGGTATTGTCGGTCAGGTGGCGGGCCATAGGGTCGCTATCGGCAATGGATCCCTGCTGGCCCAGCTCGGCATTGATCAGCCGCAACAGAATGAACAAGCCGCCGATGGGGCGACCCGGGTTTGGGTTGCCATCGACGGTGCTGTGGCTGGCATCGCGGCGCTGGCTGATACCCTGCGCCCCGAGAGCCCGGAAGCCATCGCCACCCTGCGCCAGCGCGGCATCGCCAGCTGGCTGGTGAGTGGCGATGCACCGGCACCGGTGGCCCATATCGCCGCCAAGCTGGGGCTGGACGGAGCCTTTGACTCCGTGCTGCCAGCGGGCAAGGTGGAGAAAGTGGAGGCGTTGCGGGCGCAAACCCGCGGGCTGGTGGCCATGGTGGGGGACGGGGTGAACGACGCCCCGGCGCTGGCGGCGGCGGATGTCGGCATCGCCATGGGCTCCGGCTCCGATGTGGCGATGGAGACCGCTTCCATCACCCTGATGCGATCTGACCCGCGGCTGGTGGCCGATGCCATCGACATCTCGGCGGCGACCTGGCGCACCATACAGCAGAATCTGTTCTGGGCCTTCGTGTTCAATATCATCGGCATTCCGCTGGCGGCGCTGGGCTACCTGAGCCCCGAGCTGGCGGGGGCGGCCATGGCCCTGAGCAGTATCACGGTTTTGAGCAATTCCCTGTTATTGAAACGCTGGCAGCCCAGGGCGGCGCACGGGCCAGCATCCAACCCGATCAGTAAGGAGGCATAAATGAACATCAGTAAGGTTGCCAAGGCCACTGGGCTGACCGCCAAGACCATCCGTTATTACGAGAGCATTGGCCTCATCACAGCCCCGGTACGCAGTGACAACGGCTATCGCAGTTACACCGAGGGGGCGCTGCGGGAGCTGCGTTTCGTCAAGCGGGCGCGGGAGACCGGCTTCAATCTGGAAGAGTGTCAGGAGCTGCTGGCGCTCTATCGGGACGAGCACAGAACCAGCGCCCAGGTGAAGAAGCTGGCGCAGGAGAAGATCGTCGATCTGCGGGCCCGCATCGCTGGGCTTCAGGCGATGCTTACCTCCCTGGAAGGGTTGGTCTGCTGCTGCCATGGGGATGAAAATCCCGAGTGCCCGATCCTCGACGAATTGGAGAAGGGGTGAGCAAGGACTCACCTGCCAGCGCAGAAGAAATCGTTATTGATTGATTAACTTCTTAATAAGCGGCGCTTTATTGTTGCGGGTCAGGGGGTAATGGTAGACTGCTCGGCTCTTGTACAGGAGTACTCAGTTGACCCAGAGTGTGACACGCCAGGTTAAGCAGGCCATCATGGCCCAGCTCTATACCCATGCATCGTTCAGTCTCCCCTGTTTGGGCGTGTTGGCATTTGGCTGGAGTCTGCTGTTTCACGACTATCTACCCGCCATCGAAGCGCTCGGTTGGCTGGCAGGCACTTTCCTATGGCTGCTGGGTCGGGGCTGGCACCTGCGCTGGCGCCGAGCCCGCCTGCACCAGACGCCGTTGCCGGTGCTGGAGCGGGAGCTCTTTATCGGAGCCACCATCACCTCCATCATCTGGGCCCTCGGGGTGCTGCTCTACATGGACAAGTTGCCCGATACCTACCGGGCCGCCATGATGATGCTCTCCAGCCTCATTCTTACCGGCAGCGCCATCATGCTGTTTGGCAGCCGCCGTACCCTCTATGGTTCCGCCCTGCCGCTGGGTATGGCGATGCTGTTTGAGCTGGGCAATGGCAACGAGCAGGAGCGGATTGTCTCCTGCATGCTGGCGGGCTATCTGTTTGTCTTTCTGCCGACCCTGCTGCGCCGGATGCGGCGGGATCAGATCGCCTCGCTCCACCATCGTTTCTCCAACGCCGAACTGGTGGCCGAGCTGAAGGCGGTCTCCGAGCATTTGCGTCTCACCTCCCGCCTCGACGGCCTGACCGGCATCGCCAACCGCGCCCATCTCGACGACTCTCTGGAGCGGGCTTGGCGGCGCTGCCATCGCGCCCGGGCGCCGTTGTCGCTGGTGCTGGTGGATGTGGATTATTTCAAGCAGTTCAACGATCTCTACGGCCATCAGCTGGGGGATGACTGCCTGCAACAGGTGGCGGGGCTGCTGGCCGAGGTGGAGCGGCGCGAGGACGATCTGGCGGCCCGTTATGGCGGCGAAGAGTTCGCCTTGCTGCTGCCCTGCACTGGCATGCAGGGGGCACTGCAGGTGGCCGACAATGTGCGGCAGGCGCTCAAGGAGCTGGCCATCCCGCACCAGAAGTCACTGGTCTCCGGTCGGGTCACATGTAGTTTTGGTGTTGCGACACTGATACCGGACAACAGCATGAAAATCGCCGATTTGATCCAAAAAGCGGATGCGGCACTCTATCAGGCCAAGCATAATGGGCGGGATCGAATCGAAGTAGCCTTGATGGGTAAGGTTGCCTGAATTTAACGTGACAGATTAAAGAGGTTGTCTATGCAATGTCATCGTATCGAAGAGCTGCTGGAGTTGTTGCAGCCTGCCTGGATCAAGGAACAGGATCTCAGCCTGGTGCAGTTTGTTGCCAAACTGGCCCAAGAAGCGGGATTTGAAGGGCCTCTGTCCGAGCTGACCGACGACATGCTGATCTATCACCTCAAGATGCGGGAATCCGACAAGCAGGCGATGATCCCCGGTCTGGCCAAGGATCATGTACCCGATTTCAAAGAGGCACTGCTCAAGGCACGCGGAATCAAGTGAATCTTTAGCGGAAGCGCATCACCTCGGGGTGATGCGCTTTTTTGTTGCCGAAAATTGCGATCCAACCCCAATATTAGATACATCTAATCCACACAATTAGCATGCTGTTTAAGATATAATCCGCTCCATAACAAATAAGGGAGCGATGTCTTGCAATGGCCGACCACGATAAAATCGATATCAAGGACGTCACCGACAAGGGCGTAACCGGGACCTTCAACCCCAATACGTTCAAAGCCAGCGACGACAGATTCAACCCGGGCAACCGCATCTATGTGCGGGCCCAGAAAGGGTATTGGCAGCGGATGCGCAAGGCCATGGGCTGGTTCTTTGTGGCGCTGTTCGTGCTGCTGCCCTGGCTGCGTTACGATGGACGACAGGCGGTGCTGTTCGACCTCGGTCACCAGCAGTTCCATATCTTTGGCGCCACCATCTGGCCGCAGGATCTGACCCTGCTCGCCTGGCTCTTCATGATCGCCGCCTTCGGACTCTTCTTTATTACCACCTTCCTCGGTCGGGTCTGGTGTGGCTATCTCTGCCCGCAGACGGTCTGGACCTTCATGTTCATCTGGTTTGAAGAGAAGCTGGAAGGGCCCGCCAACAAACGGCGCAAGCTGGACGAGGCGCCCTGGAGCGGCGAGAAGCTGGCTCGCAAGGGGGCCAAGCATCTGGCCTGGTTGGCGATCTCGCTGGTGACCGGCCTGACCTTCGTCGCCTACTTCCAGGATGTGACTGAACTGGTGCCAGACCTCTTCACCCTGCAGGCCAGCGGATGGGTGCTGTTCTGGGTGCTCTTCTTCACCATCATCACCTACGGCAATGCAGGCTGGATGCGTGCCATCATGTGTATCCACATGTGCCCCTACGCCCGCTTCCAGTCCGCCATGTTCGACAAGGACACCTTCATCGTCGGCTATGACACCAAGCGTGGCGAGACCCGTGGCGCCCGCTCCCGCAAGGCGGATCCCAAGGCGATGGGATTGGGTGACTGTATCGACTGCGATCTTTGCGTACAGGTCTGCCCGACCGGTATCGATATCCGCGACGGCCTGCAGTACGAGTGCATCAACTGCGGTGCCTGCGTCGATGCCTGCGACCAGACCATGGAGCGGATGGGCTACCCGAAAGGGCTCATCAGCTACACCACAGAGCACAAGCTGGCCAACGACTCCACTCATGTGGCGCGGCCCAAGCTGATTGGTTACGGGCTGGTGATGGCGGTGATGCTGGGGGTATTTGTCTACAACGCCATGTCCATCATGCCGATGGGGCTCGATATCCTGCGGGATCGCAACCAGTTGTTCCGCGAAAATAGCGAGGGGCTGATTGAGAACACCTACACCCTCAAGATCCTCAACAAGACCCTGCAGTCCCAGACCTACCAGCTGGATGTGGAGGGCTTGCCCGAGTATCAGTGGTTCGGCCCCCGTGAAGTGACCCTGAAGGCGGGCGAGATCTACACCCTGCCGGTCAGTCTGGCGGTCGATCCCTACAACCTGAAACGGCCGGCGCTGGATATCCAGTTCGTGCTGAAACGGGAGGGGGCGGCGCCCGATGACAGCAAGGGCAACCTGCGCCAGGGCAGCAAGTTTATCAGCCGGTTGTAACTGCGTGTGGCTGCGGGCCGGGCGTGACACCAGTCCGGTCACCAGCGAGCACGGCAATGCCGGTCAGTAGTGATAGAATGGGGCGCAACGGCGCCCCTTTCTTATGGTGGATGACATGCGTTTCAACTATTCCGACCTCAATCCCGACCTCATCATGGATGCGCTCGATCTCAGTGGCCTGCGGCTCGACTCCGGCCTTATCGAGCTCAACAGCTACGAAAACCGGGTCTATCAGTTTCAGGATGAGGATCGTCGCCGCTATGTGGTGAAGTTCTACCGTCCCGGCCGCTGGAGCAGGGCCCAGATCCTCGAGGAGCACGAGTTTGCCACCCGCCTTGCAGAGGCTGAGATCCCGGTCGCCGCACCGCTCGCCTTCGCGGGCGAGACCCTGCTGGAGCACGAGGGCTACCCCTTTGCCATCTGGCAGAGCGTCGGTGGCCGCCAGTTCGAGGTGGATAACCTTGACCAGCTGGAGTGGGTGGGGCGTTTCCTCGGTCGTATTCATCAGATCGGCGCCAGCAAGCCGTTTCACCATCGGGTGCGGCTCGATGTGGAGAGCATGCTGCACGAATCGCGTCAGCTGCTGGCGTCTGGCGAGTGGCTGCCAAGCGGGCTGGCGAAGCAATTCTTCGGGGTGCTCGACGAGCTGATCAAACATGTCAGCGACGCCATGACCCTGGATGTGGCGCAGATCTCCCTGCATGGCGACTGCCACCCGGGCAACATCCTCTGGCGCGATGGTCCCATGTTTGTCGACCTCGATGATTGCCGCACCGGCCCCGCGATTCAGGATCTCTGGATGATGCTGAGCGGCGAGCGCCACGAGCAGCAGATCCAGCTCGACACCCTGCTGGCGGGCTACGAGGAGTTTATGGAGTTCGACTCTCGGGAGTTGGCGCTGATCGAGCCGCTGCGGGCGATGCGCATCGTTCACTACATGGCGTGGCTGGCACGGCGCTGGGAAGATCCCGCCTTCCCCCGTCACTTCCCCTGGTTCAATACCGATCACTACTGGCGTCAACAGATAGCGACACTGCACGATCAGCTGGAGGCACTCAAGGCGCCACCGTTGAGCCTGATGCCAAACTGGTGAAATAGAAGGGATCTTGCGCGGCAAGGGGGACTCGATCTCCGGCCCTGACCATTGACGTCAGCATGGCGAAACAATAGGCTTGGCACTGCTTCGGTTCGCCGGGCGTGCCTCACAGTGATCCCTTAACAGGAAACATCATGAAAAAAGTTCTATTTTTCCTTGCTGCCATGCTGATGATCCCCATGGTTCACGCCGCCCCCGAGTTCAAGGAAGGCGTCAACTACGATGTGGTCAAACAGACTGGCAGTGCCCAGCCGGAAGTGATGGAGTTCTTCTCCTACTACTGCCCGCACTGCGCTACCTTCGAACCGATCGTTGAACAGTTGAAGGCCGGGTTGCCAGAGGGTGTGCCCCTCAAGAAGAACCCGGTTGCCTTCCTCGGCCGCGAGATGGGCCCCGAGATGCAGCGTGCCTACGCCGTTGCCAGCCTGCTCAACGCCGAAGCCAAGCTGACCCCGGCCATCTTCACCAAGATCCACACCCAGCGTCAGCCGCCGATGAGCCGTGACGATGTGAAGAAGATCTTCGTGGACAACGGCGTACCTGCTGAAGAGTTCGACGGTGCCGTCGACAGTTTCGCCGTCTCCGGCATGGTCTCCCAGTTCGATCGCAACACCGAGAGCTACAACATTCGCGGTGTACCGGCCTTCCTGGTGAACGGCAAGTACATGGTGAAGATTGAATCCATCACCTCTCAAGAGCAGTTCAACAAGCTGGTGCAGTTCCTGCTGGCCAAGAAAGACTGATACCCCTTGAGTCGATAAAAAAGCCCGCCGGTGCGAACCGGCGGGCTTTTTGTTTTCTGGTGTTCGGGAAGATCAGACCCCGACGTGGAACGCCTGTTTGAGGTTGCGGATAAACTCCGCATCCCGGCAGAGGGTCTTGCCCGGGCTGTCGGAGATCTTGGCAACCGGGCCGCCATTGCACTCGATCAGCTTGAAGACGATGTTCATCGGGCTGACACCGGGCAGATCGCAGGTGAGCTTGGTGCCGATGCCGAAACTGGTGTTGATGCGACCACGGAAGTGACGGAACAGCTGCACCGCCTTGTCGAGGTTGAGCCCGTCGGAGAAGACCAGGGTCTTGTCGGTGGGGTCGATGCCGAGGCGCTGATAGTGGCTGATCGCCTTCTCGCCCCACACCACGGGATCGCCGGAGTCGTGACGCAAGCCCTGATAGCTGCTGGCCAGCTCGAAGTCGAAGTCCCGCAGGAAGGCATCCATGGTGATGCAGTCGGTCAGGGCGATGCCGAGATGGTCGGTGAACTCGTCCAGCCAGCTGGTGAGGGCAGCGCGCTGGCTGTGCTCCAGCGGGAAGCCGAGCTGCTGGTGCGCCTGGAACCACTCATGGGCCTGGGTGCCGACCGCGGGCAGCTTGTACTTCTGGGCCAGCATGTAGTTGCTGGTGCCGCGAAACGCCGGCAGCCGCTCCTTGAGGCGACCCACTACCGCATCCTGTACCGCGTGAGAGAAGCGGCGGCGGGTGCCGAAGTCGATGAGGTTAAACTCGCTCATCTCGTCGCTGCTCAGCTCCTTCTCCAGCTTGTCGATCTTCTGATCGAGCCGCTCCAGAGCGTGGCTGACGCCGAACTGGGGGTAGCGGAAGCGGTTGCGCATCTCGCTGATGATGGCGAGCACCGGGATTTCCCACAGGATCACATCCTGCCAGGGGCCCTCGACCCGCACATTGATGCGGCCATCCTGCTCGAACACCTTGAGCAGGGAGGCGTCGAGCGGCTTGCGGCGCAGGTGGTCGAGGTAGTCAGGGGTGAAGAAGGGACGCTCGGCCAGAAAATCGAGCTCTGGCCTGGTCAGTCGCAGGGAACCGGCGAGGCGCAGTTGCTCCTCGATCTGCCCCATCATGGGCAGCAGATCCTCTTCATTGCGGCTGTGAAACTCGGCCACCACCTCGGCATCCGGATAGCGATGGAACACCGCCTGCTGCATATGCAGCTTGTAGGCGTCGGTGTCGAGCAGGCTGGTGAGGATTGGGGGCATATCAGGCGTCCAGCAGGCGTTGTACATCGATCAGGGTCTGGGCCAGTTCGGCCCCTGCCTCGATCATCTGGGTGTGGGCGCTGGCAACCGTCGCGGGGGCGATGCCACGGCAGGCATCGAGATGGACGATCACCCGGAAACCGGCGCGGCGCAGTTGCAGCACGCTGGTTTTGACACAGTAGTCGGTTGCGAGGCCGCCGACCAGCACGGTATCGACCTTGCGGGCTTGCAGGAATTCGATGAGTCCGGTGCTGCGCCGTTCGGCCAGGTCGTGGAAGCAGGTGCCGTAGGGATGCAGATCAGGCTCGACCCCCTTCCAGACGAAGAAGTCATAGTCGATGGGAGCGGGCAGGCCGTCGAGCAGCTCGAAGCCCTTGCTACCCGGTACACAGTGCACCGGCCAGGTGAGGTCTGCGTTGGGCAGATCCAGCGGCAACAGCATGCCTGCGGGGTCAGAGACGGCCCAGTCGGCATTGGCGGGGTGAGAGTCCTTGCTGCCGATCCGCAGCGTGGCGAGGGTGGCCTGAGCGTTGAGCGCAGCCACAATATCATCACCGCCCGCGACGGGCAGTTCGTTCGGGCAGAGGGGGGTAAAGCCCTTCTGCGCATCAATATCCAGGCTGGCGACGGTTCCCATGATTGGCTCCTGCACATACTATTCGTGTGATATTATCTACCAAACATTAATGGAAGGCGAGCAGGGCGATCGGCATGCTGAGAATGAGTCTGGATATGGTGGTGCTGCGGTTGCATGAGGAGCGGCTCGAGCTGCTCCTCGAGACCCGCGATCGCCCCCCCTTTGCCCACTGCTGGCAACTGCCGGCGCTGCGCATCGACGAGACCCGGGATCGGGATCTCGATGCCGCCCAGCGCCGTCTGCTGGCGGAGTGGGGGCTCGGTCACTGCTACAGCGAGCAGGTCTGCACCCTCGGCAATCTGGAGCGTGATCCTCGCGGCTGGTCCACGACCCTGGTCTATCTGTGTCTGGTCGATCCGGAAGTGGAAGCGATCCACGGCTGCTGGCATCCGCTCGCCAACCTGCCGGGGCTGAGCCTCGCCTTCGACCATGTCCAGCTCATCGCCAAGGGGCTGGAGCGGCTGCGGATCAAGAGCCGTTACAGCACCCTGCCGCTACAACTGCTGGGGCCCGAGTTCACCCTCTCCGAGGTGCAGCGCGCCTTCGAAATCATCCTGCAAACACCCATGAATACGGCCGCCTTTCGCAAGCGGATCCATCGCGCCGACATTCTGGTGGATACCGGTCGCAAGCGCACCGGCAAACAGCGCCCCGCCATTCTCTATCGGCTGGAGAGCCCCTGCTGCGTGATGTTCGATCAGGTGATGCACGGAGCGGAAGCGTGAGTGAGGCCGGCGTGCACAAGGTGCTGGTGAGTGCCTGCCTGCTGGGTCAGCCGGTGCGTTACGACGGTCAGAGCAAGGGGATTGTCAGCGACTGGCTGAGTGCGCTGGGTGCCGAGGGGCGGGCGCTGGCCTTCTGCCCCGAAGTGGCGGGCGGTCTGCCAACTCCGCGTCCTCCTGCCGAGCGACAGGGCGAGCGCGTAGTGACGGCGAGCGGGATGGATGTGACTGCCGAGTTTGATCGCGGCGCCGAGCTGGCGCTGGAAATCTGTCAGACGCAGGGCATTCGCTTCGCCCTGCTGAAAGAGGGGAGCCCCTCATGTGGCAGCGGCCGTATCTATAACGGCCGCTTTGAAGGTGTTTCTGTGGCGGGCGAGGGTAAGACCACCGACCTGCTGCGCCGCCACGGGATTGCTGTCTTTTCCGAAGATCAGTTGGCCGAGTTGGCTTCTGCGCTCTCTTTGGATTCTTCCCCGGATTTGGCGGCAACCGGCAGCGGCACCTGACCGCTCTGCCACCCCTCCAGCACCTCGTCCTTCTCCTGCCAGCGCTGGTTTAGCCACTCCTGAAAACTGCGCTTGAACTGCTTGTCGTTGAAGTAATCTCCTATCAGCTGTTCATTCACCGGCAGCTCCTCAATCCGCACCTGAATGCGTTTTACCCGTCCCATCAGGAAGTCCTTGAACGGGGTCTCGGCGTTGTCCGGATAGCGGATGGTGACGTTGATCAGGCTGTCGAACTGCTCGCCCATGGCCGCCAGTGTAAAGGCCAGTCCTGCCGCCTTGGGCGGCATCAGGTGACGATAGCGGGAGAGGGCCGCATCCCGTTTCTGCTCGGTGAAGCGGGTTCCTTCCACGAAGTTGATGACGGTAGTGGGGATGTGGCGAAACTTCTCGCAGGCGTTGCGGGTGGTCTCGATATCCTTGCCGCGCAGGTGCGGGTTCTTCAGCAAAAACTCCCGTGAGTAGCGACGCATAAAGGGCATATCGAGCCCCCAGCAGGCGAGCCCCAGCAGCGGGATGTAGATGAGCTCGTGCTTCATGAAGAACTTGGGCACCGGCAGCCTATCGCGGAACAGGTGGCCGAGCACCACGATATCGGTCCAGCTCATATGGTTGCTGATGATGAGATACCAGCCATCCTTGCGCAGCTTGGTATTGTCCTCCACCTGCCAGTCAATACGGGTGGTGAGGCGGATCACCAGCGCATTGCAGGCCAGCCACAGTCTCATGAAGCGGTTGTTGAGCCGGCTGCAGGCACGGCCAAAGGCCGGGATCGGCAGTGCTAGTTTGGCCAGCGACACCAGCAGGATCAGGCTGGCGCACAAGGCGGTGAAAAGGATGGTCAGGCCCGCGCTGATGATCAGCACCAGCGGGCCGGGAAGCAGGGATAGCATGAATGTTTACTGCGCCTTGGTTGCCAGCAGTTGGCTCAGGGTCTGGTCCTTTTCGTGCCAGATCCCGTTCAACCACTGTTGAAACTCTTGTTGGAACTCGGGGTCATTGAAGTAATCCCCCACCAGCTTACGGTCGATCGGCAAATAGCGGACCTGAACCTTGATTTGCCCGACCCGGCCACACATGAAGTCCCAGTAGCTGGGGATGCCGTCCGGATAGGCGATGGTGACATCCACCAGTTGATGCAACTGATCACCCATGGCGGCCAGGGTAAAGGCGATGCCCCCCGCTTTCGGGAGCAGCAGATGACGATAGGGCGAGCCCTGCTTCTGATGCTTGCTGCCGGTGAAGCGGGTGCCTTCGACGAAGTTCATCACACTCACCGGAATGTGGCGGAACCTGGCGCAGGCCTTACGGGTTGTTTCTATGTCTTTTCCCTTCAGATGGGGATGCTTTTCCAGAAATTTCCGGGAATATCGCCGCATGAAGGGGAAGTCGAGCGCCCACCATGCCAGACCGAGAAAAGGTACCCAAATCAGCTCTTTCTTGAGGAAAAACTTCAGGAAGGGGATTTTTTGGTTAAAAACCCGCTGCAGTACCAGTATGTCGACCCAGGATTGATGGTTGGCAATCACCATATACCACTCATTCCGGCGCCCTTTGTCCACTCCGACCACCTCGAAAGGGGTTTTGATGATGGTTTTCTGGATCAGATTGTTGAAACCGATCCAGCAGCTGGCACAGCCATCGAGCAGCCAGTTGCAGAGGGTGCGCCACCCCTTGAGGGGGAGCAGGAGCTTGAGCAGACCCAGCGAGAAGATGGGGACAAACCAGAAGAGGGTGTTGAAAAAATAGAGCAGGGTGGAGAGGCTGCCGCGCAGTCGCTCTGTCAGCTTGTTGGGCATGAGTCGGGTCCGTCTTGCTGTCGATAAAGGGCCATCAAGTGGTCAGATCTGTGGCCATAATATCAGCCGATTGCCCGTGAGACCATTCAGAGCCGTTACGGGGTTGGACTCACCCTTTTCCCTCCTGTCAGCTGCTGCGCAATCGCGACAGCAGCCTGTCCATGGCCCTGTAACCGAGTGCCTCGATAAGATGCTCCTTGCCGATGGCGGGTTGTCCGGCCAGATCGGCGATGGTACGCGACACCCGCAAAATGCGATGCCAGGCCCGGATGCTGAGCCCCAGCTTCTGGATGGCATTCTCCAAAAATTCGGCATCTTGCGGCGATAATCGGCAAATATCTTCGATTTCACGACTATCCAGCAGATTGTTGAGCTTGCCGTTGCGGCTCAGCATGCGCTCCCGTGCCGCCAGCACTCGACCGCGGATCTGCTGGCTCGACTCTCCCCGCTCCGCCTTGCCGGTCAGGCTCCCCTTGGGCAGCAGCGGCACCTCCACCGTCAGGTCGAAGCGGTCGAGAAAGGGGCCGGAGAGCTTGCCGAGGTAGCGCAGGATCTGATCCGGGCTGGAGCGGGTTTGGCCATCGCCATAGTGGCCACAGGGGCTGGGATTCATGGCGCCCACCAGCTGGAAGCGGGCGGGGAAATCGACCTGACGGGCGGCCCGGCTGATGGTGATGTGGCCCGTCTCCAGCGGCTCGCGCAGGGAGTCGAGCACCTTGCGCTCGAACTCGGGCAATTCATCCAGAAACAGCACCCCGTTGTGGGCCAACGATATTTCGCCGGGCCTTGGGTGGCTGCCACCACCCACCAGCGCCACTGCCGAGGCGCTGTGGTGGGGTGTGCGATAGGGTCTGTGGTGCCAGTGACCGGCGCGCGGAGTGAGGCCGCCGATGGAGTGGATGGCGGCGGTCTGCTGCGCCTCCTGCTCGTTCAGCGGCGGCAGAATGCCGGGCAATCGGCTGGCCAACATGCTCTTGCCGGTGCCGGGCGGGCCGATGAACAGCAGGTTGTGGCTGCCAGCGGCGGCAATCTCCAGTGCACGCTTGGCCTGGGACTGGCCGATCACATCCTGCAGGTCCGGCACATCTGGCAGGCTCTCCGCGCTTTGGGGATCCGGCAGCGGCAGTTCGTACTGGCCTGCCAGCCAGGCGGTGACGGCCAGCAACTGGTGGGCGGTGCGCACCTCGGCATCCTGAATGAGGGAGGCTTCCGGGCCGTTCTCCCGCGGTACCAGCAGGGTACGCCCCGCATCCCGGCAGGCGAGTACGGCGGGTAGCACCCCGAGCACGGGGCGGATCTCGCCGGTCAGGGCCAACTCCCCCAAAAATTCGTGATCAAGCAGGTATTTTGCAGGTATTTGTTTTGAAGCTGCGAGAATTCCGATGGCGATGGCCAGATCGAAACGGCCCCCCTCCTTGGGCAGATCGGCGGGGGCCAGATTGACCGTGATGTGTTTGCTCGGGAACTCGAAGTTGCCGTTGAGCAGGGCGCTGCGCACCCGATCCCGAGACTCTTTCACCGAGGTTTCCGGCAGGCCGACCATGTTGAAGGCGGGCAGGCCGTTGGAGAGGTGAACTTCCACCGTAACTTGCGGGGCCGCGATCCCGAGGCTGGCACGGCTATAAACCACAGCTAATGACATAAATCCCGTCCTTGAGTTGATATATGTTCTGACTAACTGCTTGTTGTTGGTTTTTTATTCCAGAGTTCCGGCTGGGGAAGAGCCAAAATCAGTGGGTTGTCACAGAAAAAAGGCTTGCCCAATAAAAATCACCGTGCTAGTTCTAATAGCCATTCGCGGTAGAAACCGCCCCAATTTCACAGGATTTCCGGTTGTAACTATGAACATGGCCTCCCGTTTCGTCAGCATTATTGTGGTCCTAGTGGTGATTATTATCTCACCGCTCGGGGCTCGTTTAGCTGCACGGAACAAGGGATAGACCCACCACCGGACAGAACGAAACAAGCGACCCCCGAGCCTCACCGCTCGGGGGTTTTTTTTCGACCAAAGGACAGGATTTTCCACATGAACGGCGCGCAGTTTTTGGTACAGGCTCTCAAGAAACAGGGTGTGACCCAGGTGTTTGGTTACCCGGGCGGGGCCATCATGCCGGTCTACGATGCCCTGTATGACGGTGGTCTGGCCCATCAGCTCTGCCGCCATGAGCAGGGCGCCGCCATGGCCGCGGTCGGTTATGCCCGCGCCTCCGGTCAGGTGGGGGTCTGCATCGCTACCTCCGGCCCCGGCGCCACCAATCTGGTAACCGGTCTGGCGGAGGCGCTGCTTGACTCGGTGCCGCTGGTGGCCATCAGCGGTCAGGTGCCCTGTTCAGCCATCGGTACCGATGCGTTTCAGGAGGTCGACGTGCTCGGCATGTCCCTCTCCTGCACCAAACACTCCTTCATGGTGACTGATGCCGCCGATCTGGGGCGAGTGCTGGCAGAAGCTTTCGCCATCGCCACCGAAGGGCGTCCTGGTCCTGTGCTGATCGATCTCCCCAAGGATGTGCAGTTGGCCGCGGTGCCTGCCCAGAGCCCGCTGTTTGCAGTGGAAGAGCCGGAGGTGCTCAACCCCTCGGATCTGGCCGCGGCCCGCACCCTGCTGGCCGCCGCCGAGCGCCCGGTGCTCTACGTCGGTGGCGGAGTGGGCATGGCCAATGCCGAGCAGCAGCTGCGTGACTTTGCTGCCGCAACCGGCATGCCAGCGGTCACCACCCTCAAGGGAATTGGTGCGCTCGACCCCGACAGCCCTGTTTATCTGGGCATGCTCGGCATGCACGGCACCAAGGCGGCCAACTACGCGGTGCAGCAGTGCGATCTGCTGCTGGTGGTAGGGGCTCGTTTCGATGATCGGGTGACCGGCAAGCTGGAGGAGTTTGCTCCCGAGGCCAAGGTGATCCATCTCGATGTGGATGCCGCCGAGTTCGGCAAGCGCCGTGCCGCCGAGGTGGGGATCACCACGGATCTCAAACAGGTGTTGCCGCGCCTCGCCATGTTCCTCTCCATCGACCCTTGGCGTGAACACTGTGCGAACATGGCCCGCGAGTATGCGTTCCGCTACGACCACCCGGGTCAGGCCATCTACGCCCCGGCCCTGCTCAAGCAGCTCTCTGCCCGGCTGCCGGAGAGCAGCGTGGTGGCCTGCGATGTGGGTCAGCACCAGATGTGGGTCGCCCAGCACATGCGCTTCACCAGCCCGCGCAACCACCTCTCCAGTGCCGGTCTCGGCACCATGGGCTTTGGTCTGCCCGCCGCCATCGGCGCCAAGATGTCGCGCCCGGAGGATGAAGTGGTACTGGTGAGCGGTGATGGCTCTTTCATGATGAACGTGCAGGAGCTTGGCACCATCCGCCGAGCCCAGCTCAAGGTGAAGATGGTGCTGCTGGACAACCAGCGCCTCGGCATGGTGCGCCAGTGGCAGGAGCTGTTCTTCGACGGCCGCTACAGCGAGACCATCCTCTCCGACAACCCCGACTTCGTCGCCCTGGCTGCTGCTTTCGGCATTCCGGGCGAGACCATCACATGCAAGGAACAGATAGCCGGAGCCCTCGATCGCCTGCTGGCCAGCGAGAGTGCCTACCTGCTGCATGTGGCTATTTCAGAGGAAGAAAACGTCTGGCCCCTGGTTCCGCCGGGAGTCGCCAACCACCAGATGATGGAGCAACGCCCATGAACCCGCACACCCTTGCCCAGCCAGCATTTGCACAGCACACCCTGCATATCCACGCCCAGCCCAGACCGGAAGTGATGGAGCGGGTGCTGCGGGTGGTGCGTCACCGCGGCTTCAATCTCTGCGCCCTCAACATGGAGCAGGATTGCCAACAGCTGCGGATCACGGTTACTGTCGAGTCGGGGCGTCCCATCCAGCAGTTGTGGAGCCAGCTGGTGAAGCTGGTGGACGTCTCCCGGGTCGATGCACTGGAACAGCAACCCCGGATCAGAGCTTAAGGAGCCAAGCCAATGTCACAGCCTTCCCAATCCGCCACTCACCCCCAATACATCTGGTTCAACGGCAAACTGGTGCCCTGGCAGGATGCCCAGGTGCACGTGATGAGCCACGCCCTGCACTATGGCTCCTCGGTGTTCGAGGGGGTACGCGCCTACGATACCCCCAAAGGCACCTGCATCTTCCGTCTGCAGGAGCACACCCGCCGCCTGTTCGACTCCGCCAAGATCTACTGGATGGAGGTTCCCTACAGCGAGTCCGAAGTGAATGAAGCCTGTCGCACCGTGGTGCGCGAGAACGGCCTGAAGAGCGGCTACTTGCGCCCGCTGGCCTTTGTCGGCAACGTGGGGCTGGGGCTGCATCCGCCGCTGGATGCCAAGGCTGACCTGATGGTCGCGGCTCTGCCGTGGGGCGCCTATCTGGGGGAAGAGGGGCTGAAAAACGGGGTGGATGTCTGCGTCACCTCGTGGAACCGGCTCGCTCCCAACACCATTCCCACCGGCGCCAAGGCGGGCGGCAACTATTTGTCATCCCAGCTGATCAGCCGCGAGGCCAAGCGCAATGGCTTCGCCGAGGGCCTGGCGCTGGATGTGAACGGCTACCTGAGCGAAGGGGCGGGGGAGAACCTGTTTCTGGTGAAGAACGGCGTGCTGTTTACCCCGCCCGCTACCGCCGCCATCCTGCCCGGCATCACCCGCGACACCATCATGACGCTGGCCCGTGATCTGGGTTACGAGGTGCGCGAGCAGGCACTGCCCCGCGAGGCGCTCTATGTCGCGGACGAGATCTTTATGACCGGCACCGCCGCCGAGGTGACCCCGGTGCGTTCCGTCGATCGGATGAAGGTGGGCGCTGGCAGCCGTGGCCCGGTGACCGAGCAGTTGCAGAACGCCTTCTTCGGCCTGTTTAAAGGCCAGACCGAAGACAAGTGGGGCTGGCTGACGCCCGTCAACGACTGATAAGAGAGGGGAGGCGCTGTGCCTCCCCGAGTCGCTTCCGGTGAGAACTTCCCAGAGGAGTCTTCACCAGGATCGATTCCGATCCACTCGTATCATCACCGCATAACGCATCGAGCCCATATGGGCATTCAGGGAGTAGAGACAATGCCGAAGTTGAGATCCGCCACCACCACCCACGGACGTAACATGGCCGGGGCCCGCGCCCTGTGGCGTGCCACCGGAATGACCGATCAGGATTTCGGCAAACCCATCATCGCCGTGGTCAACTCCTTCACCCAGTTCGTACCGGGCCACGTCCACCTCAAGGATTTGGGTCAGCTGGTGGCGCGCGAGATCGAAGCTGCGGGCGGCGTCGCCAAGGAGTTCAACACCATCGCCGTGGATGACGGCATCGCCATGGGCCACGGCGGCATGCTCTACTCCCTGCCGTCGCGCGAGCTGATTGCCGACTCGGTGGAGTACATGGTCAATGCCCACTGCGCCGACGCCATGGTCTGCATCTCCAACTGCGACAAGATCACCCCGGGGATGCTGATGGCCGCCTTGCGCATCAACATCCCGGTCATTTTTGTCTCCGGCGGCCCGATGGAAGCGGGCAAGACCAAGCTCTCCGACCAGATCATCAAGCTGGACCTGGTGGACGCCATGATCCAGGGCGCCGATCCCAAGGTATCGGATGCCCAGAGCGAACAGGTGGAGCGCAGCGCCTGCCCCACCTGCGGCTCCTGTTCCGGCATGTTTACCGCCAACTCCATGAACTGTCTGACCGAGGCGCTCGGCCTCTCCCAGCCGGGTAACGGCTCCATGCTGGCGACCCACGCCGATCGTGAGCAGCTGTTCAAGCTGGCGGGCCAGCGCATCGTGACTTTGGCCAAGCGTTGGTATGAGCAGGATGACGAGACCGCCCTGCCGCGCAATATCGCCACCAAGGCGGCGTTCGAGAACGCCATGGCGCTCGATATCGCCATGGGCGGCTCCACCAATACCGTGCTGCACCTGCTGGCGGCGGCGCAGGAGGCGGGCGTCGACTTCACCATGGCCGATATCGACCGCATGTCGCGCAAGGTGCCACAGCTCTGCAAGGTGGCACCCTCCACCCAGAAGTACCATATGGAAGATGTACACCGCGCCGGCGGCGTGGTCGCCATTCTGGGTCAGCTGGAAAAAGCGGGTCTGGTGCATGGGGATACCCGTACCGTGCTGGGTTGCTCCCTCGTTGAACAGCTCAATGAATATGACGTCAGCCGCCAGCCGAGTCAGGAGGTGGTGGACTTCTACCGCGCAGGGCCTGCCGGCATCCGCACCACCAAGGCGTTCAGTCAGGATTGCCGCTGGCCAGAGCTGGATCTGGACAGAACAGAAGGCTGTATCCGCTCGCTGGACAACGCCTACAGCCAGGAGGGCGGCCTTGCCGTACTCTCCGGCAACCTCGCGGTCAACGGTGCCATCGTCAAGACTGCCGGGGTGGATGAGGAGAACCTCACCTTCCGTGGCCCGGCCCGGGTATTCGAGAGTCAGGAGAGCGCTGTGAGCGGCATCCTTGACGGTACCGTGAAAGCAGGCGAGGTAGTGGTGATCCGCTACGAAGGGCCGAAAGGGGGGCCGGGCATGCAGGAGATGCTCTACCCCACCACCTATCTGAAATCCATGGGATTGGGCAAGGCGTGCGCCCTGATCACCGACGGTCGCTTCTCCGGCGGCACCTCGGGCCTCTCCATCGGCCACGTCTCGCCGGAGGCGGCCTCCGGCGGCACCATAGGTCTGGTGGAGGATGGCGACATCATCAGTATCAATATCCCGGCCCGCAGCATGGTGCTGGAGGTGGCCGACAGTGTGCTGGCTGCCCGCCGCGTAGCCGTCGAGGCTCGGGGCTGGAAGCCGCTCGATCGTCAGCGTCAGGTCTCCTTTGCCCTGCGTGCCTACGCTATGTTCGCTACCAGCGCCGATAAAGGCGCGGTTCGCGATCGCTCGATGCTGGGGGAATAAATCATGGTCTCTGCGGCGGATTATCTACGCAAGGTGTTGCTCTCCCCCGTCTATGAGGCGGCGCGGGTGACCCCTTTGCAAACCCTGAAGAAACTCTCCGAGCGGCTCGGCAACCATGTCAGCCTGAAGCGGGAGGATCTGCAACCGGTCCACTCCTTCAAGCTGCGCGGTGCCTACCACAAGATCGCCACTCTGAATGAGGAGCAGAAGGCGCGTGGCGTCATCGCCGCCTCCGCCGGCAACCACGCGCAGGGGGTCGCCCTGTCGGCCGCCAAGCTCGGTATTAAAGCGATCATAGTGATGCCCAAGACCACGCCGGACATCAAGATCGACGCGGTGCGCCGTCAGGGCGGCAACGTCATGCTGTTCGGCAACAGTTTCGACGAGGCCTACGGCGAGAGTCGCCGCCTCGCTGAATTGGAGGGCTACACCCTGATCCCGCCGTTTGACGACGTCGAGGTGATCGCTGGGCAGGGCACTATCGGCAAGGAGCTGCTGGAGCAGGATACCCACCTCACCCACGTGTTCGTGCCGGTGGGCGGCGGCGGGTTGGCCGCCGGGGTGGCGGTCTACATCAAACAGCTGCTGCCGGATGTGAAGGTTATCGGGGTGGAGGCGGAGGGTTCCGCCTGTCTCAAGGCCGCGCTGGCGGCCGGCGAGCCGGTCAATCTGGAGCGGGTCTCGCTGTTTGCCGACGGGGTGGCGGTCAAGCGCATCGGCGAGGAGACCTTCCGGCTGTGCAACCAGTATCTGGACGAGGTGGTGACCGTCTCCAATGACCAGATCTGCGCCGCACTGAAAGATATCTTCGACGACTGCCGCGCCATTGCCGAGCCGTCAGGCGCACTGTCGCTGGCGGGCCTCAAGGCCTACAGCGAGCGCGAGCAGGTCAAGGGGGGCCGGATGGCGGCCATTTTGTCCGGTGCCAACGTCAACTTCCACAGCCTGCGCTATGTGTCGGAGCGTTGCGAAATCGGCGAGAAGCGCGAGGGCATGCTGGCGGTGACCATCCCCGAGCGCAAGGGGGCCTTCCTCGACTTCTGCCGTCAGCTCGGGCCCCGCATGGTGACCGAGTTCAACTACCGCTACTCCGATGCCGAGCAGGCGTCGCTGTTCGTCTCGGTGCGCCTCACCGGCGGTGACGAAGAGCTCGGCCAGATCATCGATCAACTCGGCGGCAACGGTTATCCGGTGGTCAACATGACCGAGAGCGAGCTGGCCAAGAACCACGTGCGTTACATGATTGGCGGCCGCCCGGCCCGGCCCCTTGGTGAGCGTCTCTACAGCTTCAAGTTTCCGGAGCAGCCGGGAGCCCTGATGCGCTTCCTCGAGACCTTGGGCTGTCGCTGGAACATCAGCCTGTTCCACTACCGCAACCACGGCGCCGACTACGGCCGGGTGCTCTGCGCCTTCGAGCTGCCGGACGAGGACGTGGCCGCCTTCCACGACTACCTGCACGAGATTGGCTACGGTTGGAAAGAGGTGAGCGACGACCCCGCCTACCGGCTGTTTCTGGCCAGTTGATGCTGCGATGAGGAGAGAGGGAGGTGTTGGCCTCCCTCTGTTTTTAGGCTGCAATTGGCCACTTCTGTCTGAGCCATTGAAATCCATGAGCCAGCACCATCAGTAGCAGGGTTCCGGGTAGTACCGTTTGCCACAGGAAAGCTGGCTCTTGTCCTGTCATCAGGATCAGCAAGGGATTGGCGCCCGCCGGAGGATGGAGGATATTCAGTCCCTGCATCAGGGCGATGGCCAGCCCGGTTGCCAGCGCCATCTGCACTTCAGCGGGGAGCGGAAGCAGGCCGATAACCAGTCCGACGCAGGCCGTCAGCAGGTGACCGCCCAGCACGTTTTTGGGGCGCGCCAGCGGACTATCTGGCAGGGAAAACAACAACACACAGCTGGCCCCAAAAGGTGCCATGACTAGCGCGACATGCCAGCTCAGATTGAGCCATCCCAATATGCCGATGGTGAGTGCGGCGCCCACACCTGCCCATAACGGGCCATACCATTTTGTCATCATGCTTTCCTCTTGGTTTGCCAGAACTGATTAGGCACATTAGGTAGACAGATCGGTGTACTTCAAGAGGCAAATCATGAGTGAGAAGCGTCAACAACTGGTGGCGACGGCCTACCGTCTGTTCAACCGTCATGGCTTTCATGCCACCGGCATAGATCGCATCTGGACCGAGGCGGGGAGTACCAAGCGTACCCTCTATCGCCACTTCCCGACCAAGGATGCCTTGATTGAGGAGGTGCTGCTCGCTCGTGACCGGGAGTTCTTCGCCCTGCTTGACCAACGGCTGGCCGACGTGACCGGACGCGAAGATCGCCTGCAGGCGCTGTTTGATGGCTTTGCAGAGTGGTTTGGCCGCTCTGATTTCTATGGCTGCAACTTTATCAACGCCAGCGCCGAGTTTGCCGACCCACGCCATCCGGTGCGCAAGCTGGTGATGGCCCACAAGCAGGCGTTACTGGGCTGGGTGATAAACCAGCTCAACTGTTCTCTGGCACAGGCCACCGAGCTTTGCCTGTTGCTGGAGGGGGCTATCGTGATGGCTCACAGCTATCAGCAGCCACTGGCGCTGGAGCAGGCCAGAATGCTGGCGAAGACCATTTTGACCGACGATACCACGATAATGCAGGCCGCTTCACACTCCTGAGCTGCTGGTCATTTGAGGCTGCGTTCGGATGGGATACCCTGAATAGCGGAGAGGCCGCCTGACGGCTTCACACAGGGAAAGTGCGCACTCAGGCGCCCATAACGACTTATTGCAGAGGCGAAAATATGAATAAATCCATGCTTGCCGTATTGGTCAGTGGTTTGCTGGCGGCCGGAGCCGTACAGGCCGCCGCTCAGGACAATACCTGGTATGTCGGTGGCAAGGCCGGTTGGTCCAATTACTATGGCGTTGACCACAACCAGTATGCCGAGTCGATTGCCCAGACGTTGGGTAATACCAGCGAGAACACGGATGATCTGGGTCTGGGCCTGTTCGCCGGTTACCAGCTCAACCCCAACCTGGGTTTCGAGCTGGGTTATGACTGGCTTGGCAAATACGACACCACTTCGGGCACTGGTGCCAATACCCTCAATACCGAAGCCAAGAGCCAGATGATTCAGGCCACCATGAAGATCAGCTTCCCGGCAACGAATGTGCTCGATCTTTATGGCCGACTGGGCGGTGCTTATGCCTGGACGGATAGCGAGATCAGCTTCGCCAATACCAGCGAGACCGGCAAGAAGCATGGCGCCGCCTTCGTTGGTGCGCTGGGTGCCGAATACGCCATCGATCGTGACTGGGCCGCCCGTCTGGAGTACCAGTACACTACGCCGCTGGGTGATGCGTCTCTCGATCGTTCCGGCATCGAGATGGATAACGGCCTGATTTCGTTCGGGATGCTCTATCGTTTCGGTCAGCAAGGTGGCGAGGTCGCTGCACCGGCGCCCGCTCCGGCAGCCGAACCGGCACCTGTAGCCGTGGTTGAGCCCAAGACCTTCAGTCTGAGTTCCGATGTGCTGTTCGAGTTCAACAAGGCGACCCTGAAACCGGCTGCCAATCAGGCGCTCGATGCCCTGTTCAGCCAGATTGTGGCGGCCAATCCGAAAGATGGCGTCGCAACTGTCATCGGTTATACCGACCGCATCGGCTCCGACAACTACAACCTGACCCTCTCCGAGAAGCGTGCCCAGAGCGTGGCCAGCTATCTGGTATCCAAAGGCTTGTATGCCGACAAGGTACGGGTCGAGGGGCGTGGCAAGTCCAATCCGGTCACTGGCAACAGCTGTGCCAGCCGCTCCAAGCAAGAGCTGATCGCCTGTCTGGCACCGGATCGCCGAGTGGAAATTCATCTGGAAGGGGTTTCCCAGCCTGTCCAATAAGCAGTGTGACGGGAGCAATAAATGTAAAAACGGGAGGCTTGGCCTCCCGTTTCTTATGGGGTGTTTACGATGTCGTGCCTCAGAGCCCGAACAGCGGGCGCAGGCGGATGCCGATGAGGCTGCCAGTGAGGGCCATCAGCATCCAGACCCAGCCGTGCAGGCTGCCAGAGGCGGTGCCATCGAAGAAGCCGCCGAGGTTGCAGGCGGCGTACATGGCGCCCATCCCCATCAACAGGCCGCCGATGATGGAGGCCAGACTGTTGCCGATCCGCATCGGGGCGAAGTTGCCGCCACCGCTCAGGCTGCGCGCCAGCATGGCCCCCAGAATACCGAGCCAGAACATGCCGACCATGGGGTTGATAAAGAGCGGCTGGGCCAGTTTCGGGTTCCCCTCGAACAGGCCGAACAGGGAGGCTCCGCGCAGCGCCATGTCATAGACGGCGCCGGTGATGGTCCAGGCCGAGCCGTGCAGAGCGACCACGGACGAGTTGAGCAGGGCGATGATGATGCCGCCGGTCAGCACGGTGAAGCGGCCATCGCGCCAGAACAGGTTGCCGCCGCTGAAGAGGGGCTTGAGTTCGCCGGTGCGCTTGAGTTCGCTGTTGCGAAACAGCAGGAACAGTGCGGCGACCAGCGCCAGATTGAGCAGCATGCCGCTCCAGATATTGCCGGTCAGATCCCGGGCCAATACCACATGGCTGGAGAAGGTAGCCTCCAGTTCGGGGCGGAACTGGTTGCTGATGAGGGTGCCGATGCCGTAGCAGATCAGCACCAGCCAGAAGCGGGGTTGTCCCTCGCCGCAGCAATAAAGAGTGCCGGTGGCACAGACGCCTGCCAGCTGCATGCCGATGCCGAACAGGAAGGCACCGACGATGAAAGGAATGCCGATAGCCATCACGTTACCCACCATGGCATCGCCAAACAGGGCGTGACTAAAGGAGAGGAAGGTGGTGAACAGCAGAATTTCGATGGCAATGGTGAGCAGGTGAACCCGCACATAGTAGCTGTTGCGCTTGGTCAGCATTTCGCGCCAACCGAATACGATGCCGAAGCGGCTGAAGGAGAGAGTGAAGCCGAAGCCGAATCCGATCAGGGCCATCAGAGCCCATTTCATACCAAAGGTGTTGCCAAGCCAGAGTAACGCTCCCCCCGCGATTGCCACGATGGGGAGCGACCATTTTCGATTCATGTCTGTTGATCCTTGCAGTTGGTTTTCAGAGGGGCGGATCCTATTCCCTCGTGGAGTCCAATGCTACCCATTTAGTCAATGCAGAGAAAAAGGGGGCGCTGACTCCCGTCAGCGCCGGGGATCAATGGCGGGTGGTGTCGAGATGGAAGTGGTGAGTCTGCCTGGTCAGGATGCGGGCGTGCTGGGCGACCATGGTCGCCTCTTCGGCGGCGTGGCTGGCGCTCTGATTGACTTCGGCCGCCAACCGCGACATCTCGCCGACCTGATGGTGGATCCCTTGTATCAGCCGGGTCTCATCGCTCATCAACTGATCGACCTGAGCGATGCGCTGGTTGATCTCCTCGCAGCTCTGTGCGATCCGGGCGACGCTCTGGCGCGCTGTCATCGTGTGAGTGACCGCCTGTTCGACCCGGGCCAGCTCGGTATCCATCTCGCTGGCGGCGCGCAGGCTGACATCCTGGATCTTGCCGATGATGGTGTTGATCTCGGTGGTGGCGCTGCCGGTGCGGGTCGCCAGCGAGCGTACTTCATCGGCCACCACGGCAAAACCGCGTCCCTGTTCGCCTGCCCGCGCCGCTTCAATGGCGGCGTTCAGCGCCAGCAGATTGGTCTGCTCCGCAATATCGTGAATGGCGCCCGCCAGCCCGGCAATCTGCTGCGAGAGGCCAGCCAGATCCGAAATGGTCTGGGAGACCTGCTTCACTCCCGTGACTTGCTCCCCGATCACCTGTTCCACGGTGTGGATGGCGATCGTCGCCTCTTGTGCCCGCTCTGCTGACTGCAGGGTTTGCTCCCCCACTTGGTGTAGCTGGCTACCCGCCTGTTCAATGGAGTGGGTGAGCTGTTCGATGGCCTGTTCGATATGGTGGGCCGCCCCGACCTGTGCCTGACTGTCATCGGTGTGCCGTTGTGCCATGGCGGTCAGGCTGGTGGCGCGATCATCCAGCGTACTGGCGCTGCGTTGCAGCGACTCCACTAGGGTTGCCAGCTGGTCACGCATGGCCCCGATCTGGCGGATCAGCTCGCCGATGGCATCAAGCCCTGGCTCCGGCATGGGGCGGTTCAACTCCCCTTCGGCGATGGCGGCGGTCGCCTTGCCAGCGGCCAGCAGCCGCTGTTGGGTGGGGCGTCCCAGCCAGAAGATGAGCCCGGCCCCCAGTAGTGCAGCGCACAACAGCAGGCCGTAGCAGAGTCGGGTGGTGTTGGCGAGATGGGCCATCTGCTCGGCGGCATACTCGTTACCGCGGATGACGGTGGCGTCCACCCCTAGCCGGTGGGCGTTATAGAGGGTGTGCAGGCGCGCCGCAATCGCGCCCGCCTGCGCCAGATCCCCAGCCTTGATGGCGGGGACAAACTTGTCGTTGAGCAACTGCCAGAACAGCTCCCCCTGCACTTTTTGCTCCCCCAGCAGCAGCTCCCTGAGGGGCTCGTTCAGGCTGCTCTCTTGCCAGAAGCGGTTACGGCTCTCGAACTCTTGCTGCAGTCGGGCGAGGGTTTGCAGCAGGTGCTCCCGCTCCTCCGGTTTGGCATGGAGCAGGGTGTAGACCTGCAACTGGGATTCGATGAGGTAGAGAGGCGGCGGCAGAATATCGGCTACCACATCCTTCCCCTGTCCCATCTGATCGGCTGCGCTCCGGACCGAATAAAGCCCGAAAAAGCTGATGGAGATCAGCGTGATAATGACCATGATCCCCAGAACCTGACCAAAAAGCAGAGATCTGTCGTGAATGTGCTTGAGCATGTTGCCTCCATTCGGCTCCGTTCATGGATAGCATAGCTCTCTGGCGGGATAGTGAGACTCGGGTGTGGTCTGTTGATAGCGAGTCGGCTCTGGAGAAGGGGACGTCACAGTCTGAAAACCGCTGGTGGCACGAAAAAGAACCCCGGCTGATGAGCCGGGGTCGCTGGTGGTGAGGCGGTGTCAGGTCCGGCTTGGCGCGGCTTTGCCGCTGCGCAGCCCATCCAGACTGAACAGTACCAGCGCGCTCCAGATGCAGGCGAAGGTGAGCAGTTTGTCCATCGCCAGCGCTTCCCCATAGAGGGTGACTGCGAGGATAAACATCAGGCTGGGGCCTATGTACTGGAAAAAGCCCAGGGTGGAGAGCTTGAGCCTGGTTGCGGCGGCGGTGAAGCAAAGCAGGGGGGCCGTGGTGACGGCGCCTGCGGCGATCAGCAGCAGGTTGAGGTGCCAGTCGTTCTGGGTGAGATGGCTGGTGGGGCTGTCGGCAAAGCCCCACAGATAGATGGCCGCTGGCGGCAGCATGATCATGGTTTCGATCAGCAGACCGGTGAGGGCATCGAGGGCCAGTTTTTTGCGCACCAGCCCATAGATGGCAAAACTCGACGCCAGCACCAGCGCAATCCAGGGCAAGGAGCCAAAGGCGATAAGCTGGATCGCCACCCCGGCAAAGGCCAGCGCCACGGCCCACCACTGCAGGCGGCGTAGCTTCTCGCTCAGAAACACCATCCCCAGCAGCACGTTGAACAGCGGGTTGATGTAGTAGCCGAGGCTGGCATCCAGCATATGGCCGTTGTTGATGGCCCAGATGAACAGCAACCAGTTGCCGCCGACGGTGACCGAGGTAAACGCCAGGGTGAGCAACACTTTTGGCTGGCGCAGCACCGCCTGCACCTTGTGCCACTGGCGCCCTGCCAGGGTCAGTACCATCAGCAGCACGCAGGACCAGATCATCCGGTGGGTCAGGATCTCAGCGGCCGGAACGGCAGAGATGGTCTTGAAATAGATGGGGGCTATGCCCCAAAGGGTATAGGCGCACAGGGCGTAGATGACGCCCTGACGCTGGATCTGTTGCGGCATGCGGATGACCTTTACTGAAGCGTTGGATGCGGGAAAACATCGCAAAAAATCAGTGTAGCGATCCTTTTGCGGGGAAAGAAGCGAATAAACGAAGTTTGAGGGATAGGAGGAGTGTGACTGGCCGGTCAGCCTTTACCGCGGCGGATCTTGTCGACGTCCATCAACAGCCACAACATCAGGGCGATGGCGGAGATCCAGGGGCCCCAGGTCACGTAGGCCTCGCCGTGCCCCAGCACGAAGAACAGCAGGGGCAAACCGATCACCAGAAAAAGTACGCTTCCCAGAAAAAATAGCATTTTTGTCTTTATATTTAACATGTTGGCTTTTTTATCATTATAAGGATTGAGCCCGGTGATGGAAGGCCAAAAATGCAAAAGGGGGATTTCTCCCCCTTTTTGATCCGATAGTGCTGCTTTGTCGTGTTATTCCAGCTGAATCCAGGTGCTTTTCAGCTCGGTGTACTTCTCCAGCGCATGAAGTGACTTGTCGCGACCGTTACCGGATTGTTTGAAGCCGCCAAATGGCATGGTCATGTCACCGCCGTCCCAGTTGTTGACGAACACGGTGCCAGCGCGCAGGGCGCGGGAGCCTTTCACCGCCTTGTTGAGATCCGCAGTCCAGATCGCCGCGGCCAGGCCGTAGTCGGTGTCATTGCCCAGCGCAATGGCCTCTTCCAGCGTATCGAAGCCGGTCACCGCCAGCACAGGGCCGAAGATTTCCTCGCGGAAGATGCGCATCTGCGGGGTCACGTCGTCGAAAATAGTGGGTTCGATATAGAAGCCGCCACTCTCCATATTGGTGCGGTTGCCGCCCAGCAGCAGTTTGGCCCCCTCCTGCTTGCCAATCTCGATATAGCGCAGCACCTGCTCCATCTGGATGTGATCCACCATGGCGCCGATGCGGGTCGCAGGGTCGAGCGGGTTGGCCGAGATCCACTCGCGGGCATGGGCCAGCAGTCGCTCCATGAACTGCGGCTTGATGCTGTTTTGCACCAGCAGCCGGGAGGCTGCGGTACACACCTCGCCCTGGTTATAGAAGATGGCGCCAGCGGCGCTCTTGGCCGCGGCGTCCAGATCCGGTGCATCCGCCAGTATGATGTTGGGGCTCTTGCCGCCGCACTCCATAAAGGCGCGCTTGAGGTTGGACTTGCCAGAGCACTCCACCAGATGTTTACCGATCTTGGTGGAGCCGGTGAAAGTGATGCAATCCACGTCCATGTGCATGGCCAGCGCCTCGCCCACGGTGTGGCCAAAGCCCGGCAGCACGTTGAACACGCCGTCCGGAATACCCGCCTCCTTGGCCAGACCGGCGATACGCAGGGCGGTCAGAGGGGATTTTTCGGAAGGCTTGAGAATGACCGAGTTGCCGGTAGCGAGCGCCGGGCCCAGCTTCCAGCAGGCCATCACCAGCGGGAAGTTCCATGGCACGATGGCGGCAACCACCCCGAGCGCTTCGCGGGTCACCAGCGCCAATGCTGACTCCTCCACCGGGGCGACCTGATCGTAGATCTTGTCGATCGCTTCGGCGTTCCAGGCGATGCAGTTGGCGGCAGCGGGGGCGTCATAGCCCATGGCGTCGCCGATGGGTTTACCCATATCCAGCGATTCCAGCAGCGCCAGCTCAACCTTGTTAAGGCGCATCAGCTCGGCGAAACGCTGCATGACCTGCTTGCGCTGTTTCGGCGGCAGGCCGCTCCAGCGCTTGTCGTTGAAGGCGTCACGGGCAGCCTGTACCGCCAGTTCGGCATCGGCGGCATCGCAGGCAGCCACCTTGGTCAGCAGCTTGCCGTTGGCCGGGTTGATGCAATCGAAGGTGGCGCCATTGACGGCATCCCGATAGCTGCCGTTGATAAAGGCTTGCGAGGGCAGGGTCAGATGGGCGGCCTTGTGTTGCCACTGGGCCAGGGTCAGGTCACTCATGTTCACTCCTTGAACCGGCAAAAGTCAGTTTCCGCGTATCAATATGCTAAACATCCAGCCGCTTGTAAATCCATCTTGTAACAATTCATTAAACATTGCTCCCCTGCCGATGTGCGTCTGAATGTCAGAAACTGGCGGGGGTGTTGGCCGAGATCAGCACGCACTCCTGTTCGCCACTATTGCGAAAACGGTGGGGGGTGCGGCTGTCGAAGTAGTAGCCATCCCCTGCGCCCAGCAGGTAGATCTGCTCGCCCACGGTCACTTCAACTTCGCCCTTGATGACGATGCCGCACTCTTCACCCTCGTGGCTCAGCATGTCGTCGCCGGTGTCGGCGCCCGGTGGCAGCACCTCCTGCAACATGCCGATGGCGCGGTTGGCTCGGCTGTGCCCGACCAGCCGGTAGCTGATGGGATGCGTGCCGAGATCCGGCATATCGGCGGCGCGGAAGATCACTTCGGTGCCCATTTCAGTCTCTTCGGTGAAGAAGCTGGCCAGCGACATGGGGATGCCTTCCAGCACCTTGCGCAGGGAGGCGACAGAGGGGCTAACCTGATTTTTCTCGATCTGGGAGATAAATCCGTTGGTCACACCGGAGCGCTTGGCCAGCTCGCGCTGGGAGAGGGCTGCCTTGGTGCGAACCGCCTTGAGGCGGTGACCGATATCCATCTATAGACACTCCTTGACTGTTTACTATTATTAAAATTGTGTTAAATATCTTATACCACCCTGCTGATGCGTCTAGCTAGGGGTGGCACCAGACAGGGCGATAACGGGCCCTTTTTTATGGATTCAGGTGTTTAATTTAATAGGCATTGGCCGACAGTTGCTAAACACCTTAAGGATGAGGTGACCATGAAACCGATCAGCGACATCAATACGCCCTCCGACATGTCCGCGTTCTGGATGCCGTTCACCGCCAACCAGCAGTTCAAGGCGGCGCCGCGCATCCTGAAGTCGGCAGAGGGGATGTATTATCACTCAGAGGATGGCCGCAAGATACTGGATGGCACAGCCGGACTCTGGTGTTGCAACGCGGGCCATGGTCGGCGCGAGATTGCCGAGGCGGTCTCCCAGCAGATTTCCCACCTCGATTTCGCTCCCACATTCCAGATGGGCCACCCCCTGCCGTTTGAGCTGGCCAACAAGCTGGTGGAGATCGCCCCCAAGGGGTTTGGCCACGTTTTCTATACCAACTCGGGTTCCGAGTCGGTCGATACCGCGCTGAAAATCGCGCTGGCTTGGCAGCGGGCTCGAGGTCAGGGCACTCGCACCCGGCTGATTGGCCGCGAGCGTGGCTATCACGGGGTCGGCTTTGGCGGCATCTCGGTGGGGGGGATTCCCGGCAACCGCAAGTGGTTCGGCTCCCTGCTGACCGGGGTTGATCATCTGCCGCATACCCTCAATATCGCCAAAAATGCCTTCACCAAAGGGCTGCCCGAGGAGGATGTGGCGCTGGCCGACGAGCTGGAGAAGATCGTCTTCCTGCACGATGCCAGCAATATCGCGGCGGTGATCGTCGAGCCCATCGCCGGCAGTACCGGCGTGCTGATGCCGCCCAAAGGCTACCTCAAACGGCTGCGGGAGATCTGCACCAAGCACGGCATCCTGCTGATTTTTGACGAGGTGATCACCGGTTTCGGTCGCCTCGGCTCCCCCTTCGCCGCTCAGGAGTTCGATGTCATCCCCGACATGATCACCTGCGCCAAGGGGCTCACCAACGGCGCTATCCCCATGGGGGCGGTGCTGGTGCAGAAGCACATTTATGACGACATGATGGCGGCAGGCAAGGGGGCCATCGAGCTGTTCCACGGCTACACCTACTCCGGCCATCCGGTGGCTGCTGCTGCGGGTCTGGCGACCCTCGAGATCTATCGCAACGAGAACCTGCTCAGCCGCGCCGCCGATCTTGCTGGCTACTGGGAGGAGGCGGCCCATTCGCTGAAGGGCTGCAAGCATGTGAAGGATGTGCGCAACTACGGACTGGTGGCCGGTATCGAGCTGGAATCCATGCCGGATGCGCCGGGCAAACGCGCCTATGAGGTGTTTGTTCGCTGCTTCGAGAAGGGGGCGCTGATCCGGGTGACCGGCGACATCATCGCCTTGTCGCCACCCCTCATCATCGAGCGCAGCCAGATCGACGATCTCTTCACCCTACTGCAGGATGCCCTGCAGGCCCAACTCTAACCCATTTGGTGGCCCTGCTCTGGCGGGGCCTTGCGTTGCCTCGTTTTGACGAGCGCTGCGCCACCACGACATCAGTCATCACGGAGGATACATGACATACAGGGTCAGCAACTTCATCAACGGCCAACCGCAGGAGAGTCGCAGCGAGCGCCAGGGGGCCATCTTCAATCCCGCTTGTGGCAAGCAGCAGGGGAGCGTGGGGCTTTCCAGCGCCGCCGAGTGTCAGGAGGCGATCGCCATCGCCGAGCGCGCCTTTGTCGACTGGTCACAAACCCCGCCGCTGGTGCGGGCCCGGGTCTTTTTCCGCTTCAAGGAGTTGATGGAGCAGCACAGGGACGAGCTGGCCCAGCTCATCAGTCGCGAGCACGGCAAGGTCTTCTCCGATGCGCAGGGTGAGCTGACCCGCGGGCTGGAGGTGGTGGAGTTTGCCTGCGGCATTCCTCATCTGCTCAAGGGGGAGCACTCCCTCAACGTCGGTCGCGGGGTGGACAGCTACTCCATGATGCAGCCGGTGGGGGTTTGCGCCGGTATCACCCCGTTCAACTTCCCGGCCATGGTGCCGCTCTGGATGTTCCCGGTCGCTATCGCCTGCGGCAATACCTTTATTCTCAAACCCTCCGAGAAGGATCCCTCCCTCTCGCTGCGGATGGCCGAGCTGCTCAAGGAGGCTGGTCTGCCGGACGGCGTGCTCAACGTGGTGAACGGTGACAAGGAGGTGGTGGATGTGCTGCTGACCGACCCGCGAGTGGGGGCCGTGTCGTTTGTCGGTTCCACCCCCATTGCCCAGTACATCTATGCCACCGCGTCGGCCCACGGCAAACGGGTGCAGGCGTTGGGCGGCGCCAAGAACCACATGGTGGTGATGCCGGATGCGGACCTCGATCAGGCGGTCTCCGCCCTGATGGGGGCCGCTTATGGGGCCGCGGGTGAGCGCTGCATGGCTATTTCGGTGGCCGTGGTGGTGGGTGACGAGACCGCCGATGCGCTGGCGGCCAAGCTGACGCCGCTGGTGGAAAAACTGCGGGTGGGTCCGGGGCTGGGCCAGAGCCCGGAGAACGAAATGGGGCCGCTCATCAGCAAGGAGCATCTGGCCAAGGTGCGCGGCTACGTGGATCAGGGGGTGGCCGAAGGGGCCGCGCTGCGGGTCGATGGTCGCACGCTGAGCCACGACGAGGGTTACTTCATCGGTGGCTGCCTGTTTGACGAGGTGACCCCCGAGATGCGCATCTACCGCGAGGAGATCTTCGGCCCTGTGCTCTCCATCGTGCGGGTGCCGGATTACGAGACGGCACTGCGCCTCATCAACGAGCACGAGTACGGCAACGGTACCGCCATCTTTACCTGTGACGGCGACACCGCACGGGACTTCACGGCGCGGGTGCAGGTCGGTATGGTAGGGGTGAACGTCCCCATTCCGGTGCCGATGGCGTTTCACAGCTTTGGTGGCTGGAAGCGATCCATCTTCGGGCCGCTCAACATGCACGGGCCGGATGGAGTACGCTTCTATACCCGGATGAAGACGGTGACGGCGCGCTGGCCCCAGAGCCTGCGCAGTGGTGCCGAGTTCTCCATGCCAACCATGAAGTGATGAGCCCAGGGCTCACCACCATGATTTGATTCTCTTGCCCCCGCAGATCGCTGGTCTGCGGGGGCACTTCTGTAAAGGAGCAACAGATGCGATTGGGAATTCTCGATTGTGACCGGCTGGATCCCGATCTGGCGGATCGTTTTGGCCCCGTCTACTCCGAGATGTTTATCAGGGGGTTTCAGCCGCTGGCACCCGAGCTGGAGTTTCGGGTCTGGTCAGCCATCGATGGCGAGTTGCCGGAGGATCTGCATGAGTGCGATGCCTGGCTCATCACAGGTTCGCGCCACGATGCCTACAGCGATATCCCCTGGATCCAGGCACTGCGCGGCTGGATCCGCCGTGCCCACGATGCTGACGTCAAGCTGGCCGGGATCTGTTTCGGCCATCAGGTGATCGCCCAGGCGCTGGGGGGCGAAGTGGTGAAATCCACCAAGGGGTGGGGGCTGGGGGTGTCGGTTCACCCCATGCTGGAAGATGCCCCCTGGATGGCGCCGGCGCGAGATCATATCCGCATTCTGGCGAGCCATCAGGATCAGGTGGCGCTGCTCCCCCCCGGAGCAACCCGGCTGGCGGGCAACGATTTTTGTCCCAACTTCATGTTCTTGCAGGGGGACAACATAGTGGCCATTCAGGGGCACCCCGAGTTCTCGGTGGAGTACAACCGGGCGCTGATCGAACGGCGTCGTGGCCTGCTGCCCGACGAGCGTTACCAGAGCAGCCTCTCCTCGCTGGAGGGGGAGGTGGATTCGACCACCATGATGCAGTGGTTGCTGCAGTTTTTGGGGATCCTGCCGCTGCGGGCTGGCGCGGCCTGAGCCCGGTTTGTCAGCGACCCCCTTCGGGTGCTAGATTTTGTAGCAAAATGAAGGATCAAGCGCTGCGATGTCGGGATCGGATGATACACTGGCCGCCCTTTGTGGCGGCCTGTTTGTCTGGCGTGATCGCCGCACCAGCTTGAGAGGGTGAAGCCTTGAAACTACAGCAATTGAAGTACTTGATCGCGATCCGGGACCACAACCTCAACGTCTCGGTGGCGTCCGATGCGCTCTATACCAGCCAGCCCGGGGTCAGCAAGCAGATCGGCCTGCTGGAGAGCGAGCTGGGAGTGCGGATCTTCGAGCGCCGTGGCAAGCATCTGCATCGCATCACCCCGGTGGGCGAGGAGATCATCAAGTGTGCCGAGGCGATGCTCAACATCGAGAGCAAGATCAAGGCGATCTCCCGCGAGTATCTGGATCCGACCGTGGGCACTCTCAACATCCACACTACTCACACCATTGCCCGCTATCTGCTGCCCAAATCGGTTACCTACTTCACCAAGAAGTACCCCAAGATCTCGTTCCACCTCCATCCGGTGATGTCGGCGAGCAAGGAGCAGATCAGCAAGGGTTACTCCGATTTCTCCATCGTTGCCCACGAGATTGGCTTCGACAAGGAGCTGATAGCGCTGCCCGCCTACCTCTGGACCCTCTCGCTGGTGGTGCCGCAGGATCACCCGCTGGCCAAGGTGAAGAAGCCGACGCTGGAGCAGCTCTGCCACTACCCCATCCTCAGTTACGAGAGCGGTGCCACCGGTCGGCAGGTGCAGGACGAGGTGTTTCAGGCGGCGGGGCTGACCCCGAGCTACTACATGACGGTAATGGATGCCGGAGTGATCAAGCGTTATGTGGAGCTGGGTTTTGGCATCGGCATCATCTCCTCGCTGGTGGCCAACGACACCGACAGCCCCGGGCTGGTCTCCATCAATCTGGAGCACCTGTTCAAGCCCTGCCCGGCCCAGATCTGCTTCAGCAAGAGCATCCTGCTGCAGAACTACATGTATGACTTCATCAGCTCCTTCTCGCCTCACCTCACCAAGGAGGTGATCCAGAGCGTGATGCAGCAGCCGACCCAGGCGCGCATCGACGAGCTGCTGGCCGGGGTGGAGCTGCCCATCTATTGATCCCGATCGGATTCCCGATCGCTGCCGGTTGTCTCTTCTGTCAGGCTGGGCTCTACTCGGGGTTCAGCCTGTCTCTTTTGGGCTATCTCCATCGTCCGAGGTCTCTATGTCCCGCATTCTGCTGCTTGCCAATCTCAACTGTGATCATGTGCTCTCCCTCTCCGAACCGCTGGTGGCGGGGGCTCGGCTGCAATATGTGGATCAGGGGCGCAGGCTGGGGGGCGGCGCCGCCAATACCGGCATCGGGCTGGTGTGGGCAGGTCACGAGGTGACCATCGCCTCGCGCATCGGGTTGGACGAGACCGGCGACTGGCTGCTGGAGCAGGCGGCCGGTTACGGGCTGGATTGCAGCCATGTGGAGCGCTTTGGCGGCGAGACCGGCGAGCTGCTGATTCTGGTGGACTCCACCGGCGAGCGCACCATACTGCGCCGCCCACGACGCCCCGATCTGCCCGGCGATCTGCCGCTGGAGGGGATCGACTGCCTCTACGTGAACTATCCCGGTACCTCCATCATCAGCTACATGCGCCAGATGCTCGGCAAGAGCTTCGTGGTGGCCCAGTATCCCAAGGGTGGCCAAGCGCGCCGTCCCTGCCACGTGCTGGTGGCTTCCCGCTCAGATCTCGGCGAGGTCAGCGACCCCTGGCAACATGCCCGTCAGCTGGCGGGGGAGCAGCTCGAATGGCTGGTGTTGACCGAAGGCAAGGCGGGCGCGGTGGCCATCCATGGTGAGGAGCAGATCAGGGTCGCCGCCCGGCCGGTTTCGGTGGTTGATACCACGGGGGCGGGGGATGCTTTCGCTGGCGGATTGATCCACGGGCTGGCGCGAGGCATGGCGATCAAGGATGCGTTGCAGTGCGCGGTTGACTGGGGTGCGTTTGCCGTCGCCTCCGAGAGTTCCATCCCCTCGGTCGCGCTGAAAAACTGGCTGAAACAGCCCCACTGACACCCCGTTCATTCACTGTTCGAAGCGGGATTTCCCCTCTTGTCTGTTGGGTGCGGCGGTGAGGAATTTCGGGAAATTTAGCCGCCAGAATGGAGGCAAACGCCGGGCTAACCCGGCAAGTTTGCGATCAATCAAAGAAAGTGTCGATTTATGTGCATCTTCATCGACACCCGGTTGTGCTGCTCTTAACCTTGTCACTCCGCAACTCAGATTAAGAGACAGGCCCCCTCTGGTGGACAGAGGCAAATCGGTTGTCTCCTGCCTCTTAGCTCAATGTTGTCGTCCTGATTCCTGGCTTGTAGTAAGAGGCAAGTGCGACCATGCAACTGACACGATTTACCGACTACGCCCTGCGTACCCTGACCTTCCTGGCGGTGCAGCCGGGCGATCGCCTGTCGACCATTACCGAAGTGGCCGATACCTTCGGCATCTCTCGCAACCACGTGGTCAAGATAGTGCACCAGCTCGGCATCAAGGGGTACATCGAGACGGTACGCGGCAAGCACGGTGGCATCCGCCTCGGTCGCTCTGCAGTCTCCATCAACCTGCGGGATGTGGTGATGGACATGGAGCATGTGCTCTGTCCGGTCGATTGCAAGCGCGAGAACTGCCGTCTCTCCGGTGGTTGCCGCATTCAGGGCATTCTGCGCCGCGCCATGAACGCCTTTCTCGAAGTGCTGGGCGAGTACACCCTGGCTGATGCGGTGCGCGATCCCAACCGTCTCTGCCACCTGCTGGGTATCGAGCAAGAGACTATTGTGACCATGGCCTGACGGGGCGCGGGATAACGAACAAGATGTGAAAGGGGCCTGATGGCCCCTTTTGCTTTTGTACGCAGGTGGTTTTTAACGACTGCCTGGCTGGCGGATCAGGGTAATGGCGCCGTGCAGGCAGGCGAGGCCACAGGCACCGCAGCCATTGCAGGCATCCATATTGACGTTGATGCCATCGGCCGTGGCCTTGATCGCCTGTTGCGGGCAGGCATCTTCACAGAGCAGGCAGTAGAAGCCCTGCCGTGCCTGACAACTCTCTTCAATCTGCACCCGGGTCTGCACCTGCCGACCCAGTTGCAGGTCGAGGGCGCCGGTGGGACAGGCTCTGGCGCAGCTGCCGCAGTAGCTGCACTGGCCGCAGGCGAGATCGAGCACCGGCGTGCCAGCGATGGGGCTCCCTTCGTACTCCTCCTGGGTGGCCGGTTTGAGCAGACCGCGCGGGCAGGCCTTGAAACATTCGCCACAGCGGGTGCAGAGGGAGAGGTACTGGGACTCCTCGATGGCCCACGGCGGGCGCGCTTCATGGCAAACCACGGCGGGCTTGCGGGAAGCTTGCCAACCTTGTGTCAGCCAACGGAGGAAATAGTGAGTCATGCTCGCCCCTGATACCTATTAGGGGTTAATTTTATCGAAGTTTCGGGAAGCAGGCCAGAGAATAGCGGCCGTCAGGATCGCAAGCGCAGTTGCCCTTGTGTAAGCTAGGCGGGTCTTATTACGTGGTTGAATGAAAACATATGTGGCTATTTCTCTGGCGTGCGTCCCTGCTCTATGTCTTTCCCCTGCTGATGTGGGCCTACTGCCGCATCAAGGATATCGAGTTCGCCGAGCTTGATACCGGCGTCAACACCCACAAGTGGGTGGTGCTCGCCGCCTACCTCATCTACGTGGTGATCTGGATTCTGGTTAACCGCTATCTCGAGCTGTTTCTGCGTCAGCGGAGCCGCAAATGATCGACCCCGGGCTTTGGGGGATCTTGCTGCCCGCCGCCGTGCTGGCCCTCGGGCTTGGCTGGCTGATCGGGCGGCGTACCGCCACGGCGCAGGCTCAGGAGCTGATGCTGGCGCAGGAGCGTTATCAGGCGCTTCAGGATCGCTTCGACGAGTTGCAGGATGAGCGGATGCAGGGCCAGCAGAAGCTGGATCAGCAGCAGACCCTGCTCATCAAGCTCACCGCCCGCCTCAAGGAGGCGGAAGCGACCCTGCGCAGCGAACGGCTGGCCGCTGCAGAGAAGCTGCAACTGCAACAGGAGGCGGAGCAGCGCCTCAGCCAGCAGTTCGAGAATCTCGCCAACCGGATCTTCGAGCAAAACTCCGGCAACTTCCGCGAATTGAACCAGAACAGCCTCGATCTGCTGCTCACTCCACTCAAAGAGCAGCTCGAGGGCTTTCGCCGTCAGGTGGGCGAGACCCACGCGCAGGAGACGGCCCAACGCCACAGCCTCAAGTTCGAGCTGGAGCGCCTCGCCGAGCTCAATGCCCGCATGACCGAAGAGGCTGCGGCGCTGACCCGCGCCCTCAAGGGCGACAGCAAGCAGCAGGGCAACTGGGGTGAAGTGGTGTTGGCGCGGATTCTCAGCGAATGCGGCCTACGCGAGGGCCACGAGTACCACACCCAGGTCAATATCGAGGTGGAGAAGGGCAAGCGCTACCAGCCCGATGTCATCGTCCACCTGCCGCAGGAGAAGGACATCATCATCGACGCCAAGGTGTCGCTGACCGCCTACGAATGCTGGTTCAACGCCGATGACGAGCTGGAGAAGGCGGTGGCGCTGAAAGAGCACGTCGCCTCGGTGCGTAACCATATCCGCGAGCTGGGCCACAAGGATTACCAGCAGTTGCCCGGAGTGCGCACCCTCGACTATGTGCTGATGTTCGTGGCGGTAGAGCCCGCCTTCCTTACCGCGATGGAGGCCGATCCCTCGCTGGTACGTTACGGTCTCGACCACAACATCCTGCTGGTGAGCCCCACCAACCTGATGGTAGCGCTGCGCACCATCGAGAACCTGTGGCGCTACGAGCGGCAGAACCAGAATGCCCGCCAGATCGCCGAGCGGGCCGGTCGTCTCTACGAAAAGCTGCGGCTGTTTGTCGAGGAGATGCAGCAGATGGGCGGCAGCCTGCACAAGGCGCAGGAGAGCTACGACAAGGCGATGGGGCGGCTGGTCAACGGCCGTGGCAACCTGATTGCGCAGGTCGAGCGTTTCCGTGAGCTGGGGGTGGAGGTAACAAAGAGCCTACCCGAGCCGCTAGTTGAGCGCGCGCTGGAACGCGACGAGGAGCAGGAGTAGTTTTCCCCTGTACCGCCATCAGCCAAGGCCCAAACCCTGTTTGGGCCTTTTGCTATCTGCCTGCTTGCCCAGTGCTTACCCATCATCTGAAATCCGCAAAGCAAACGGCCCACCGAAGTGGGCCGTTGTTATTTGCAGTGCCGGTGTGGATCAGCGGCTGGCGGCACGGGCGCTCAGTTCGGCTTTCTCGCTATCGCTCAGGAAGGCTAGGGTCAGGCCGTTCTGCTGGGCAGTACGGATCTCGCTCGTCGTCATACCAGCGGCCGGGGCAGCCACCTCATATTCGTGCGGCAGGTCGATGCCCTCTACTGCCGGGTCGTCGGTGTTGAGGCAGGCCAGTACACCGGCAGCCAGGAACTGGCGGATCGGGTGCTCGGTCAGGCTCGCCACCGTATTGGTCTGGATGTTGGAGGTGAGGCAGGATTCGATGCCGATGCGGTGTTCGGCCAGATAGGCCATCAGGGCCGGATCCTGAATCGCTTTGACGCCGTGGCCGATACGCTCGGCGCCCAGCTCGCGAATGGCCTGCCACATGCTCTCGGGGCCAGCGGCTTCACCGGCGTGTACGGTGACGCGCATACCTGCATCGCGCACCTTGCGGAAGTGGTCGACAAAGAGTTCGCCCGGGAAGCCCAGCTCGTCACCGGCCAGATCGATGGCGACCAGCTTGTCGCGGTGAGCCAAGCAGGCGGCCAGCTCCTGATTGCACTGCTCGGTGCCGAAGGTGCGGCTCATGATGCCGATCAGGTTGGTCTTGATACCGAAATCGCGGCTGCCAGCGGCCACGCCGTCGATGATGGCTTCCACCACGCCCTGCGGGTGCAGCTTGTGGGCCATTGCCATATAGGCCGGGCTGAAGCGCAGCTCGGCATAGTCGATACCGGCGCGCAGCAGATCTTCCACGTTCTCGTAGGCGACCCGGCGGCAGGCGTCATAGTCAGCCAGCACGGCCACACCCCAGTCCAGTTTCTTCAGGAAGGCAACCAGACTCGGCTCGTTTTCGACGATCTGTACGTGGGGGCGCAGCGCCTCCAGCTCAAAGGCGGGCAGCTGGATATTGTGTTGGCGACCCAGCTCGAGGATGGTTTGCGGGCGGATGTTGCCGTCCAGATGGCGGTGCAGGTCGGTCAGGGGGAGAGATCTGTCAATCATGGGGGCGCCCTCGTCGAGTCAGGTTTGAAAGCCTGCCATTCTAGGCGGGGCTTTCAAAAAAGATACCCCGTTTATGGTTAAACGGGGTTCTGGCGGGCGGTGATTTGTCAGGGCGTGATGGGAATCGTTTTTCCCCGGGACTCAGGAGAGATCGAGTTCCTTCAGCTTGCGGGTGAGGGTGTTGCGACCCCAACCGAGCAGGCGGGCGGCCTCCTGCTTGTGGCCATGGGTGTGTTCCAGCGCCGTCTCCAGCATGATCCGCTCGAACTGGGGCATGGCATCGGCCAGGATGTCTGTCTCTCCCAGCGCCAGCTTGCTGGCCACCCACTCCTGCAACTGTTGCTGCCAGCAACCGGGCAACGCCGGTTGGCCCGGTTCGGCGTTGTGGGTGATGGGGGTGAGCAGCTCGGCAGGCAGATCGCCCACCAGAACCTCCTGCCCCGAGGCCATCACGGTAAGCCAGCGGCAGACGTTCTCCAGCTGGCGCACGTTGCCCGGCCAGGGTAGGCGGCTGATATAGGCCTGGGTATCCGGGTGCAGGCTCTTGGCCTCGACGTTCAGCTCTTTGGCTGCGCGCAGCAGGAAGTGACGGGCCAGCTGGGGGATATCCTCACGGCGCTCCCTGAGAGCGGGGATGTGGATTCGGATGACGTTGAGGCGGTGGAACAGGTCTTCCCGAAACTCGCCATCGGCGACCCGCTTCTCCAGATTCTGGTGGGTGGCTGCGATGATCCGTACATCCACCTGCACCGGTTGGTGGCCGCCGACTCGATAGAACTGGCCATCGGCCAAGACACGCAGCAGCCGGGTTTGCACATCCAGCGGCATGTCGCCGATCTCGTCGAGAAACAGGGTGCCGCCGTCGGCCTGCTCGAAGCGGCCGTGGCGGATGTTGTTGGCGCCGGTGAAAGCCCCCTTCTCGTGACCGAACAGCTCGGATTCGATGAGATCTTTCGGGATAGCCGCCATGTTGAGGGCGATAAAGTTCTTGTGGGCGCGCGGGCTGTGCTTGTGCAGGGCGTGGGCGACCAGCTCCTTGCCGGTACCGCTCTGGCCGTTGATCAGTACCGAGATGCTGGAGCGAGACAGGCGGCCGATGGCACGGAACACCTCCTGCATCGCTGGTGCTTCACCGATGATCTCGGGAGTGGCGGTGGTCTCTTGCTGACGAGACTTGCGCTTGGTGCGCTGCTCCTTGAGGTGATTCTCGGCGCGGCGCACCAGGGTCACCGCTTCGTCGATGTCGAACGGTTTGGGCAGGTACTCGAAGGCGCCGCGCTGGTAGGCGTTGACCGCGCTGTCGAGATCCGAGTGGGCGGTCATGATGATGATGGGCAGATCGGCCTGACGGCGGTGGATCTGCTCCAACAGGCTCAGGCCGTCGATACCGGGCATCCGGATATCGGAGAGGATGACATCGGGCGAGCGCAGTTCAAGGGCGTGCAGCAGGGCTTCGCCATCGGCAAAGCTCTCGCAGTTGAAGCCTTCGCTGCCGAGAGTGCGCTCCAGCACCCAGCGGATAGAACTGTCGTCATCGACGATCCACACTTTGGCGGTCATGGGGTTCCCTTACTTGCGAAGCGGTAGAAAAATGGTGAATTCGGTGTGACCCGGCCAGCTGATGCAGTCAATCCGCCCTTTGTGCTGGTCGATCAGGTTCTGGGCGATGGAGAGGCCGAGCCCGGTTCCCCCCTCCTTGCCGGTGATCATGGGGTAGAACAGGGTGTCGCGAATGGCATCGGGAATGCCGGGGCCGTTGTCGATGATCTTGATCTCCGCCGCCAGCCGGTAGCGTTGGCCATGGATGGTGATCTGGAAGGCGGTGCGGGTCTTGATGCGGATAAGTCCGGTCTGATCGCCCAGCGCTTCGGCGGCGTTGCGCACTATGTTGAGAAACGCCTGCTGCAGCTGATCCGGCTCCATCTCGAATTCGGGGATGCTGGGATCGTAATCCCGTTCGATGCGAACCGAGGGAGGGAGTTCGAGCTCCACCAGTCGGCGTACCTGCTCCAGCACAGAATGGACATTGTGCATCTGGTGGCGGCCGGGACGTTGGGGGCCTAGCAGGCGATCGACCAGTATCCGCAGCCGGTCGGCCTGTTCGATGATGATGCCGGTATATTCGCGCAGGGCCGGATCCGGCAGCTCTTTTTGCAGCAGCTGCGCCGCGCCGCGCAGGCCGCCGAGGGGATTCTTGATTTCGTGGGCCAGCCCGCGCACCAGCTCCTTGGCCGCCAGCTGCTGGGCATGTTGCTGCTGTTCCTGACTGATCTTCTTCTGCTGGTCGATCTTGCGCAGCTCCACCACCAGCAGACGTTGTTCGTGGTCGGCCATCGGGGTGGCGCTCAGCTCCACCAGTCGCGGTTCTCCCTCTACCACCAGAGTCACTTCGCTATCGGTAAAGCCTTGCCCTGACACGAGGCACTGCTTGAGCCGCTGCAAATCGAGGGAGATATGTTCCAGCAGATGGGGCAGTTCGATGCCGATCAGCCGGCGTTCACTGAGAGAGAGCAGCTGTTCAGCCGCCGGGTTGACGAACTGGATGCAGAGCCGCTCATCCATCAGGATCACGGCGGTCAGCAAATTATCCAAGAGTGTTTTGGCGTTGTCCGAGCGGGTTGGCACAGGTTTCTCCCTAAAACGGTGCTACACACCTGTTATGCACCGATATGGTGCATAGAGTTTACCCGCATCGATGCGCTATATCACCCCTAGTCGGCTTTGGGGGTGGGTTTGGGAGCCGGCGTCACGCTCGCTCTATGCAGGTAAAAGGTGACTGCACTGGATTTAGCAAGGATCGTACCGTCTTTGGCGAGCAGCTCGAGCTGAGCCTCGTGGGCGCCGCGATCGACGTTTTCGACGCGGACAGAGAGGCTGTTGCTGACGATGGGGGCGGCTTTGCCATCCAGGGTCAGGCGCACATCATACTGGGTCGGAGGTTTGGGGCTGATGGTGCCCTGAAAGACGATGTTGCCTGTGTTGTCGCGTAGGGTGCTGCCTTGTTCCGGGGAGAGCAGTTCGATGGTCAGCTTGGCCGCCTCTTTCTCTTTCTTGGCATCGGCGCCGGTCAGGCTGTTGAAGTTATCCACCTGCACCGATCTGGGCGCGCTGCTGCCCAGCAGCGGGGCGACCCGCAGATCGACCTCTTTGGCGTTTTTGCCGGGTGGTGGCGCATCCGAGTAGTGGGTGATGCCATTGCCATCGACCCAGGAGTAGACCTTGGCCGCATCCGCAGCGAACGAGGTCAGCAACAGGAGGCTGAGCACCCCTATGCCATGCTTGTTGTTCATCCATCTCTCCTTGACGGTATTTTGCTTAATCCTATCAGAGAAAAAACCCGCCAGATGGCGGGTTTTGTCACGATTAAGCAAGCTGACCTGATTTAAACGGCCAGTCTGCTGAGACTTAGACGGAGTAGTACAGTTCGAACTCCAGCGGGTGCGGGGTCATGCGCACACGGTCAACATCCTGCTGTTTCAGTTCCAGATAGGAGTTGATGAAGTCATCGCTGAACACGCCGCCGCGGGTCAGGAACTCGCGGTCAGCATCCAGAGCAGCCAGGGCTTCGTCCAGAGAACCGGCAACGGTCGGCACTTCTGCGGCTTCTTCCGGCGGCAGGTCATACAAGTTCTTGTCCATGGCATCGCCCGGATGGATCTTGTTGATGATACCGTCCAGACCGGCCATCAGCTGGGCTGCGAAGGCCAGGTACGGGTTGGCAGCCGGATCCGGGAAGCGCACTTCGATACGACGGGCTTTCGGGCTCGGTACCACCGGGATACGGATGGAGGCAGAGCGGTTGCGGGCAGAGTAGGCCAGCATGACCGGTGCTTCATAACCCGGAACCAGACGCTTGTAGGAGTTGGTGGTCGGGTTGGCGAAGGCGTTGATGGCCTTGGCGTGCTTGATGATACCGCCGATGTAGTGCAGAGCCATCTCGGACAGTCCGCCGTACAGGTCACCAGCGAACAGGTTGACGCCGTTCTTGGCCAGAGACTGGTGGCAGTGCATGCCGGAGCCGTTGTCACCGAACATGGGTTTCGGCATGAAGGTAACGGTCTTGTTGTAGGCGTGGGCCACGTTGTGGATCACGTACTTCAGTACCTGTACTTCGTCAGCTTTCAGCGTAAGAGTGTTGAAGCGGGTAGCGATCTCGTTCTGACCGGCAGTGGCCACTTCGTGGTGGTGAGCTTCAACGACCTGGCCCATCTCTTCCAGCACCAGACACATGGCGGCACGGATATCCTGGGAGGAGTCGACCGGTGCAACCGGGAAGTAACCGCCTTTCACGAACGGACGGTGACCCTTGTTGCCATGCTCATAGGCAGTGCCGGAGTTCCATGCGGCTTCTTCAGATTCGATTTTCACGAAGCTGTGGCCCATGGTGTTGGAGAAGGTGATGTTGTCGAACATGAAGAATTCCGGCTCCGGCCCGAACAGCACGGTGTCAGCGATGCCGCTGGACTTCAGGAAATCTTCTGCACGTTTGGCGATGGAGCGCGGATCGCGGTCATAGCCCTGCATGGTGGCAGGCTCCAGTACGTCACAAACGATGTTCAGGGTGGTCTCTTCGGTGAACGGGTCCAGCTTGGCGGAGGCTGCGTCCGGCATCAGTACCATGTCGGATTCGTTGATGCCCTTCCAGCCGCCGATGGAGGAACCATCGAACATCTTGCCGTCTTCGAAGAAATCTTCATCAACCTGGTGAGCAGGGATGGATACATGCTGCTCTTTACCCTTGGTGTCGGTAAAGCGCAGATCAACAAACTTGACTTCGTGTTCCTGGATCAGGGCCAAAACGTTCTGGGCTGACATGCTAAGTAACCTCCGGTGTTAAAACTCTCTGGGTGAATGCGTCGTCGTATTCACATAAGCCAGTATCGTGCCAAGTTTGTGACAGCTTGATTTCAGGGCAATCGTGCTGAAGAGGCTCCCCAAAATCAGGCGATCTCGACTCGCGTTGCATCAATTTAGTGCGATGGTGGATCGTTTTGGTGCACTGTAATGGTGCGCGAAATACGGTCACCGCCCATCTAAGCAGGGTTTGTCAGAGAGGTCTATGATCCAGATCTGTTGTTATGCGCGAATGTACTGCAATTCTGCTAGGCAGATCACAAAGGCAAGAGTACAATTAGCGCCCAATTTTACCCGGTGATTGAGGCGAGAATGTTAGAGAATTTACGCAATATTGCGATTATTGCGCACGTTGACCACGGCAAAACGACTCTGGTTGATAAGCTGCTGCAGCAGTCCGGCACCCTGGACCGCTCCACGGAAGGCCAGGAACGGATCATGGACTCCAATGATCTGGAACGGGAACGTGGCATCACCATTCTCGCCAAGAACACTGCGATCCGCTGGAATGACTACCGCATCAACATCGTTGATACCCCGGGTCACGCCGACTTCGGTGGTGAAGTAGAGCGCGTACTGTCCATGGTTGACTCCGTGCTGCTGCTGGTTGACGCCGTAGACGGCCCGATGCCGCAAACCCGTTTCGTGACCCAGAAGGCGTTTGCTCAGGGTCTGAAACCGATCGTGGTCATCAACAAGGTTGACCGTCCGGGTGCTCGTCCTGACTGGGTAATGGATCAGGTATTCGACCTGTTCGACAACCTGGGCGCGACTGACGAACAGCTGGATTTCAAAGTTGTTTACGCCTCTGCACTGAACGGTTGGGCCACCATGGATCAGGACGTCGAGTCCGAGAACATGGAACCGCTGTTCCAGGCTATCGTTGACAACGTTGAAGCGCCGAAGGCTGATGCCGAAGGTGGTTTCCAGATGCAGATCTCCCAGCTGGACTACAACTCCTACGTGGGCGTTATCGGTATCGGCCGTATCACCCGTGGTCGCGTCAAGACCAACCAGCAAGTCACCATCGTTGGTGCTGACGGCAAGACCCGTAACGGTAAAGTCGGTCAGGTGCTGGGTTACCTGGGTCTGTCCCGTACTGAAGTTACCGACGCGCAAGCGGGTGACATCATCGCTATCACCGGTCTGGGCGAGCTGAAAATCTCCGACACCATCTGTGACAACGGTGCCGTTGAAGCGCTGCCGCCGCTCTCCGTTGACGAGCCGACCGTGAACATGACCTTCCAGGTCAACACCTCACCGTTCGCCGGTAAAGAGGGCAAGTTCGTGACCTCCCGTAACATTCTGGAGCGTCTGAACCAGGAGCTGGTCCACAACGTGGCTCTGCGTGTGGAAGAGACCGATGATCCGGACAAGTTCCGTGTATCCGGTCGTGGTGAACTGCACCTATCCATCCTGATCGAAAACATGCGTCGCGAAGGTTACGAGCTGGCGGTATCCCGTCCGGAAGTAATCCTGCGTACCGTTGATGGTGTTCTGCAAGAACCGTTCGAAACCGTAACTGTGGACGTTGAAGAAGCGCACCAGGGTTCCGTGATGGAGCAACTGGGTCTGCGTAAGGGCGAAATGACCAACATGACGCCGGATGGCAAGGGTCGTGTCCGTCTGGACTTCATGATCCCGAGCCGTGGCCTGATCGGTTTCCAGACCGAGTTCATGACCATGACCTCAGGTACCGGTCTGCTCTACCACACCTTCGACCACTACGGTCCGCACAAGGGTGGCAGCATCGGCGAACGTCAGAATGGCGTGCTGATCTCCAACGCAACCGGTAAGGCTCTGACCTACGCCCTGTTCGGTCTGCAAGACCGCGGTCGTCTGTTCATCGGTCACGCGACCGAAGTGTACGAAGGCCAGGTGATCGGTATCCACTCCCGTTCCAACGACCTGACTGTTAACTGCCTGAAAGGCAAACAGCTGACCAACATGCGTGCCTCCGGTACCGACGAAGCTCAAGTGCTGACTCCGCCGATCCGCATGACTCTGGAACAGGCTCTCGAGTTCATCGACAACGACGAACTGGTAGAAGTGACTCCGAAGAACATCCGTATCCGCAAGAAATTGCTGACCGAGCTGGATCGCAAGCGCTCTGGCCGTGGTTAATGCTATGTGCTGAGTCTCGGCAGCCCTTGCGGCCGCTGACGGTTCACTGATAAACGGACCCAAACCTCTGGTTTGGGTCCGTTTTTTTATGCCAGTGATCCGCTCTGGCCATCCTGATGAGCTCGTTCAGGCTATCAGCAATGGATGATGAGTGGGCTGATAAGCGGCGAACGAAAGTCGTGGGGATGGGTGAGATAAAAAGCCGCAGCGGGTGAACGCTGCGGCTTTTTGCTGGCTTGCAGTGAGGGATTACTGGCGCCAGAAGGAGGGGAAGAAGAGCACGGCGACCGTCAGGATCTCCAGTCGTCCCAGCAGCATGCCGAATGACAAAAGCCATTTGGCCGAATCCGGCAGGCTGGCAAAGTTGGTGCTGGGGCCGACCACCGGGCCCATACCCGGGCCGACGTTGGCGACAGCGGTGATGGAGCTGGAGATAGCCGTCAGGGGGTCAAGCCCGATGGCGCCCAACAGTGCGGCTATCACCAGAATGATGGCGAAGTAGGCCAGCACGAATGAGATCATCGAGCGGATGATGGCGTCATTGACCATCCGGCCGTTGTACTTCTGCGGGAAGACAGCAGAAGGGTGCATCAGTTGGCGCATCTGCTTTCTGAACAGGGCGAATGCCACCTGTACCCGGAAGATCTTGAGGCCGCCCGCAGTGGAGCCGGAGCAGGCCCCAAGAGCCAGCAGCACGATGAAGACGATGCTGGCGAGCGGCCCCCAGGTGCCAAAGTCACCAAGGCCGTAGCCGGTGGTGGTGAGCACCGAGACGATGTTGAAGCAGCTGATGCGCAGGGCATCCCAGAAGCCGAACAGGTCTCTCTCCCACAGATAGAAGGTCATGATGACGGTAACCCACACCACCAGCCAGAAGAAGCCGCGCACCTGGGCATCCTTGAACAGGCTGTTGTCCCTGTGGTTGAGGCTCTGCACATAGAGCAGGAAGGGCAGGCCGCCGAGGAACATGAACAGGGTGCCAATCCAGTGTGCCGAGTTGGAGAAGTGGGACATGGATTGATCGGAGGTGGAGTAGCCGCCGGTACTGAGAGTGGTCATGGCGTGGTTTATCGCCTCGAACATGTTCATGCCGCTGGCCCAGTAGGCCATGAAGCAGAGCATGGAGAGCACCAGATAGACCACGACGATGTTGTTGGCGACCGTCTTGGCACGCGGGGCGCTTTTGTCTGACCAGTCCGAGCTCTCGGTCTGGAACAGCTTCATGCCTCCGACGTTGAGGTAGGGCAACACGGCAACTGCCATCACGATAAAGCCGACCCCCCCCAGCCACTGCAGGATGGAACGCCACAACAGGATGCTGTGGGCCATGTTGTCGAGGCCGGAGAGCACGGTAGAGCCCGTGGTGGTCACCCCCGACATGGTCTCGAAGTAGGCGTCGGTAAAGTTGATGTGGGTGATGAAGACAAAGGGCAGCGCCCCGAAGATACAGGCCACCACCCAGACCGAGGTGGTGAGCAGGAACATCTCCCGCACCCCCAGATGAAACTCCGCCTTGCGACCGTAGTGGAGGCAGAGCAGGGCGGCGCCGTGGGTGATCAGCACGGACTTGAGAAACTCGACAAATCCCTCTGACCCGGTAAGCAGTGCCAGCAAGGTGGGCAGCCACATGAAGAGCGCCAGCTTGGAGAGCACCAGCCCGAGGGTGAAGATAATGGGACGCAGCTTGATCATGTTCGATAACCTGGTCGTTGATTAACAAAAGACCCGGACCATCCCCTTGGGGGAGCTGAGCCGGGTCTGGTTTGACAGCCTGTGCGCATGAAGACGTTACAGGAAGAAGGGGCTTGGCTGGAACAGCCGCTCCACTTCCGGGATGTACTTCTTGTCCACCAGGAACATGACCACGTGGTCATCCTGCTGGATCTTGGTGCGATCGTGGGCGATCAGTACCTCATCCCCGCGCACTACGGCACCGATAGTAGTGCCCGGCGGCAGCTTGAGCTCACCTACCGTCTTGCCGACCACCTTGGAGGTGTTCTCGTCACCGTGGGCAATCGCCTCGATCGCCTCGGCAGCGCCGCGGCGCAGACTGTACACGTTGGCGATATCGGCCCGGCGCACGTGGGTCAACAGCGCCGAGATGGTGGCCTGCTGGGGCGAGATAGCGATATCGATGGAGCCACCCTGCACCAGATCGACGTAGGCGCCGCGCTGGATCAGCACCATGGTCTTCTTGGCGCCCATCTTCTTGGCGAGCAGCGCCGACATGATGTTGGCCTCATCCTCGTTGGTCACGGCGATGAAGACGTCGATTTGATCGATATGCTCCTCGGCCAGCAGCTCCTGATCCGCTGCATCGCCGCAGAAGACGATGGTGTTCTCCAGCAGTTCGGAGAGCTGCTCCGCCCGCTTCTGGTTGCGCTCGATAAGCTTGACGCTGTAGCGCTTCTCCAGCTGGCGGGCGAGACCGGCGCCGATGTTGCCACCACCGACGATCATAATGCGGCGGTAGGGGCTCTCTAGGCGCTGCAGCTCCGACATCACGGCACGGATATGGCCCGCGGCGGCAACGAAGAAGACCTCGTCATCCGCTTCGATGATGGTGGTGCCTTGCGGGCGGATCGGGCGGCCCTGACGGAAGATGGCCGCTACCCGAGTTTCGATGTTGGGCATGTGCTCGCGCAGGGTGGAGAGGGCATTGCCCACCAGCGGGCCCCCGTAGTAGGCCTTGACCGCCACCAGACCGACGCGGCCACCTGCAAAATCAACCACTTGCAGGGCACCCGGGTATTCGATCAGGCGACGTACATAGTCGGTCACCAACTGCTCCGGCGCGATCAGGTGATCCACCGGCACCGATTCCGGCAGGAACAGGCGATCTCGCTCGGTCAGATAGGCCGGCGAGCGGATCCGTGCCACCTTGTTCGGGGTGTTGAACAGGGAGTAGGCCACCTGACAGGCGATCATGTTGGTCTCGTCACTGTTGGTGACGGCGACCAGCATGTCGGCATCCTGAGCCCCCGCTTCGCGCAGCACCTTGGGGTGTGCGCCGTGACCGTTGACCACCCGCAGGTCAAACTTGTCCTGCAGTTCGCGCAGGCGTTCGCTGTCGGTGTCGACGATGGTGATGTCGTTGTTCTCCCCGGCCAGGTTCTCGGCCAGGGTGCCGCCGACCTGGCCGGCTCCCAAAATGATGATTTTCATAGGGAACGTCTACTCACGTTGAGGCTGTAAAGGGGAGCGCCAGAACGGAGCTGGCGGCTCTCCCGAATGAGGTTTGTCATGCCCGACTCAGAGCTTGACCAGTTTGGCGTAGTAGAAGCCATCCATCTCGGCTTCACCCGGCAGGAACTGGCGACCCGGGCAGTCCGGGGTGTCCTGTTCGTGCAACGGTACCAATTTGGCATCTTTGGTCGCGGCAAGGAAGGCGCGGATCTGTTCGCGGTTCTCTTCTGGCAGGACGGAGCAGGTGGCGTAGAGCAGGGTGCCGCCGCTTTTCAGCTTGCCCCAGAGGGCATTGAGAATGCGGCGCTGCAGCTCGGCCAGCTCGCGAATGTCCTGATCACGGCGCAGCCACTTGATGTCTGGGTGGCGGCGGATGACGCCGGTGGCGGAGCAGGGGGCATCCAGCAGGATGCGGTCGAACTGACCCTCCGGCCACCACTGTTCCGGTGCCGCGGCATCGCCATGGATCACCTTGGCGGTCAGGCCGATGCGGTCCAGGTTCTCCTGCACCCGCTTGAGGCGGTTTTCGTCGGCATCGACGGCAACCACGCCAGCCAGCTTGGGCTGACGCTCCAGCAGGTGGGCGGTCTTGCCGCCGGGAGCCGCGCAGGCATCCAGCACCCACTCGCCCGGTTGCGGGTCGAGCAGTGCCGCAGCCTGTTGTGCGGCACCATCCTGTACCGAGCAGTCCCCCACTTCGAAGCCGGGCAGCTTGGTCACATCGCAAGGACGCTCCAGCAGGATGCAATCCTCGCCCTCTTCACCGGCCACCGCATTGATGCCGGCTTCGGCCATGCGAGCCAGCATCTGCTCGCGGCTTTGGCGCTGGCTGTTGTTGCGGATCCACATGGGAGGGCGCTGGTTGTTCGCCTCCATGATGAATTCCCACTCATCGTGATAGGCCTGACGCAGGCGCTTGGTGAGCCACTCCGGATGACCGAGGCGAATGCTGGGAACGCGGTCGATACGCAGCAGAATGACTTCGGCGCTGCGCTGGAAGTTGCGCAGCACGCCGTTGATGAGGCCACGCAGGGAGGTGCCCTTGAGCAGTTTGACGGCGTTGACGGTCTCGGCCACCGCGGCGTGAGCCGGAATGCGGGTGTAGATGAGCTGATAGAGACCGACCAGGATGAGGTAGTGGAAAATGCGGCTCTTGTTTTTGAGCGGCTTGTCCATCATCTCGTTGACTGCCGCATCGAGGCGGGGCAGCCAGCGCAGGGTGCCGTAGCAGAGTTCTTGCAGGAGAGCGCGATCGCGAGGTGCAACCTTCTCCTGGGCAGCAGGCAGAACAGCGGAGAGGGATTGACCCTGATCCAGCACCTGTTGAATAACGAGAGCGGCCTGTGCACGTGTTTTCATAGAGTTACCTTAGATGCGCAAGTCGGGGCCTGGGCCCCGCTTGTGTCAATTCAATCCAGTTCAATTCAATTGCGTGCCGGGTTCAAACCAGTCGCGGCGAGAGTTGAGCAGATCCGAAACGGACATCGCTTTCTTGCCGGGCGGTTGCAGGGTCAGCAGGCGCAGTACCCCTTTGCCGGTAGCGATATCGATCCCCTGCTTGTCGGCCTTGAGCAGGGTGCCGGCGGGTTGGCCGTGGTCGCTGTCGATGACGGCGGCTTGCCATACCTTGACTGTCTGGTCAGCCACTTCAAACCAGCTGATGGGCCAAGGGTTGAACGAGCGGATGCAGCGTTCTATGGCAACAGCCTCCATCGACCAGTCGATGCGGGCCTCTTCCTTGGAGAGCTTTTCGGCATAGTTTGCCTGCGCATCATCTTGTGCCTCGGCAGCGGTTTCACCGGCGGCCATGGCATTGATGGTGTCGACCAGTGCCTGCGGGCCCAGCTCGGCCAGTTTGTCATAGAGGCTGGCGGAGGTCTCGTCGGCGGCGATGGGGCAGCTTACCTTGCGGATCATGGCGCCGGTATCCAGTCCCACATCCATCTGCATGATGGTGACGCCGGTTTCGGCATCGCCCGCCCAGATAGAGCGCTGGATCGGTGCGGCACCGCGCCAGCGGGGCAACAGGGAGCCATGGACGTTGATGCAGCCCAGCCGCGGGGTATCGAGTACCACCTTGGGCAGGATCAGGCCATAGGCCACCACCACCATCAGGTCGGCGCCAAGTGCGGCCAGTTCGGCTTGCGCCTCTTCCTTGCGCAGAGAGGCAGGTTGGTAAACCGGCAGGTTGTGGGCCAGTGCCAGCTCTTTGACCGGGCTGGCGGTGAGCTTCTGGCCACGGCCAGCGGGCTTGTCAGGCTGGGTATAAACGGCAACGACCTCGTGGTCGGAAGACAACAACGCCGCCAGGTGACGGGCGGCGAAGTCGGGAGTACCGGCAAAAATCAGTTTCAGCTTATTCAATGGGGCAGATCCTCAGAGGACTTTGCGATCTTCACGGGCCATCTTTTCCAGCTTCTGGCGAATGCGCTGGCGCTTGAGCGGGGACAAGTAATCCACAAACAGCTTGCCGACCAGATGATCCATCTCATGCTGGATGCAGATGGCGAGCAGATCGTCGGCTTCCAGCTCGAACGGCTTGCCGTTGCGATCCAGGGCGCGGATTTTGATCTGTTCGGCGCGAGGCACCAGAGCACGGCTGCCGGGCACGGAGAGGCAACCCTCTTCAATGCCGGTGCTGCCGCACTGCTCGATGACCTCCGGATTGATCAATACCAGAGGATCTTCACGGTTTTCAGAGACATCGATCACTATGATGCGCTGGTGAATGTCGACCTGAGTCGCGGCCAGGCCAATGCCTTCCTCCGCGTACATGGTTTCGAACATATCATCTACAATCTGTTGTAACTCGGGTGTAAAGGTCTCGACAGGGGCTGCAACGGTGCGCAAGCGCTCATCGGGAAAACGCAATACATCTAGAATGGCCATAGTTTTTTCTTTAGTTTCGTATAAATGCAGTCAATATTGGCGTAATTCTAGTCATTTACGCCGACAAAAAACAGCAACACTTTGCGTACAGAAGTAACAGGGAGTGTTATGTATCTGAAGCAAACCATCCTCGCCTGCCTGCTGGTGACAGTGAGTCAGGCAGCACTGGCCGATCAGCTGAGGCTGAAAGCGGGTTACCCCGAAAGCTATGTAGTGCAAAAAGGCGACACCCTGTGGGATATCTCCGGCAAGTATCTTTCCGAACCCTGGCTCTGGCCCCGTCTCTGGAACATCAATCCGCAGATAGCCAATCCTCACTGGATCTACCCCGGTGATGTACTGCATCTGAGCTGGGTCAATGGTGAACCCCGGCTCGGCAAGGCGATGCAGGGTAGCAAGCAAGTTATCCGTCTCGGCCCGAAAACCCGTTACGAAAACAAAGCCAACCCCATTCCGACGCTGCCTATCAGCGAGATCGGCCCCTTCCTGCAAACCGACCATATTCTGGCTGACAGCCAGCAGCAGAAAACCTTGCCTTATCTGCTGGGGGCGGATCAGAAACATATCGGCATGCTGGAGGGGGACACCCTCTATGTGCAGGGTTCCCTGACTCCGGGGCAGGTTTATGGCATTTATCACCCCGGAGTGGTCTACAAGGATCGCGAAACTGGTGAACTGCTGGGCCAGGAGGCGATCTTTGCCGGTGTGGTGCGGGCCGTTGCGCGTCTGGATGGCGATCGGACCGAGGTGATGCTGACTCATAACCAGCGCGAAGTGCTGCAGGGCGACAAGGTGATGCCGCTGCCCGCTCAGGAGAACATGCCCGCCGTCTTCACACCGAAAGCGGCACCTGCCATCACGCCGGGCTATATCATCGATTTGCCGAACAAGACCCGGGGCGGTGGCAAGTTTGATGTGGTGCTGATCAACCGGGGTGGCCGCGATCAACTGGTCGCCGGGGATGTACTGGATGTCAGACGGCCCGGTGCTGCTCTGGTCACCAAGAATGGCGATGTACAGTACAAGGAACTCTCGTCGGTTTTTAACCGGGTGTTTTACAGCAGTAACAAGAAGGCACCACTGCCCTCTGAAGCGATTGCCCGTGTCATGTTGTTCAAGGTGTATGACAAGCTGAGTTACGGTCTCATCATGCAGAGTAACGACATGGTGAGTGCGGGCTATCAGGTCACTCACTTCTGACGTGAACTACCCCGACGCGCGTCTGGCGCTTTGGCTAACTCTCGATGCGGTCACCGGTATCGGTCCGGTGACCGCTGCACGTCTGTTGGAACGGGCTGGGGGAAGTATTGAGGCCCTGTTTCAGAACGATGAAGCGCAACTGCATGGTATGGGGTTGTCGTCAGAGCAGATCAAACAACTGCGCTGGCCCTCGCCGGTGGTTGAGCAGAGCCTCGCTTGGGCTGCTTTGCCTGACAATCTCCTTATTCCGCAAGATCACCCGGTTTATCCACCCTTGTTACGGGAAATTCCCGCGGCCCCCCTGTTGCTCTACTGTCGTGGAGATCTTGCTGCGCTGTCGCTACCCCAGCTGGCAATGGTGGGGACACGCCATCCTACCTATGCAGGCAAAGATAATGCCTCCCGCCTTTGTAGCGAGCTGGTTGGATGCGGGTTAGCCATCACCTCGGGCCTTGCGCTCGGTATCGATGGTGTTTGCCATCAGCAGGCGCTGGCTGGTGGCGGTATCACCCTTGCCGTGTTGGGTTCCGGGCTGGATTGCCTCTACCCCAAACGCCATCAGGGGCTGGCAGGCCAGATTCTGGAGAGTGGTGGTTTGCTTATCTCCGAGCTGGCGCCGGATAAAGGGCCGCTGGCTGAACATTTTCCTCGTCGCAACCGTATTATCAGTGGTCTGTCGCTGGGAACTCTGGTGGTGGAGGCGACCGAGCAGAGCGGTTCGCTGATCACCGCCCGCTATGCGCTTGAACAGGGGCACGAAGTGTTTGCAGTGCCCGGCGCCCCGCAAAACGCCCAGGCGATAGGGTGCAACAGATTAATTCAGCAGGGGGCCAAACTTGTGCTGAGTGCGGCCGATATAGTGGAAGAGCTGCCAGAGTGGGTCGCACGGCCACATTCGTCGGTCATACCATCTGAGCAACCGCATAATAGCGAATTGCCTTATGCCGATTTGTTGGATAACGTAGATTATGAGACCACGAGCGTGGATACCGTTGCCGAGCGGGCCCAGCTTCCTGTCGAAGTGGTATTGGGCAGGTTGGTAGAGCTGGAGCTGGCCGGTGCAGTGATGGCGGTAGCCGGTGGATACGTCAGAGCGAGGAGGGCGAATCATGTTTGATGTATTGATGTACCTTTTCGAGACCTACATCCACAGCGATGCAGATGTGATGGTCGAGCAGGATGAGCTCACCGACGAGTTGAGCCGGGCCGGTTTCGATAAAGAAGAGATCGACAAGGCACTCGACTGGCTGGAGCGATTGGCCAATCTGCACGATAGCGAGCGGGAGGTTTATGTCACCGCCAGTGCGCAAGGCTCGATGCGTATCTATGCTCCGCAAGAGCTGGCACGCCTCAGCACCGAGTGCCGAGGCTTCCTGCTCTTTCTGGAACAGGCCCAGGTGCTGAATGCCGAAACCCGTGAGATCTGTATCGAGCGCCTGCTCGAGTTGGACAAGCCGGATATCGAGCTGGATGACCTGAAGTGGGTCGTCATGATGGTGCTGTTCAACGTACCGGGCAGTGAAAATGCCTACCAGCAGATGGAAGAGCTGGTGTTTGATGAGTCAGACGGCGTCATTCACTGACAGTCCGGTGCCGCGCTGGTAGAATTCAGGCCATCTGGATTTCAAGGCGCGGCCCATGTCAAAAATCGATCATCACCTCTTTTCAGCCCACGAACATGCCTTCGAGCGCGAGCCGTGCCCGCAGTGCGGGGCCGAGCTGGTGATCCGCCAGGGCAAACATGGCCCCTTTCTCGGCTGTTCTGCCTATCCTGCCTGTGATTACATACGCTCCCTGACGCCATCCGGCCGCGACATCGAAAAGGTGCTCGAAGGCTCTGCCTGTCCCGATTGCGGAGAGCCGCTGGCGATCAAGAAGGGGCGTTACGGCTTGTTTGTCGGCTGCACCCAGTATCCGGCCTGTCAGCACATCGAATCCCTGCAGGAGAGCGATGATACCCAGATCCTCTGCCCCGAGTGCGGCAAGGGTCATCTGGTGAGCCGCACCTCCCGCTACGGCAAGCAGTTTTACTCCTGTGATGGCTATCCACACTGCAAATATGTGGTGAACGACAAGCCGATCCCCATGCCTTGTCCCGCGTGTGGTTGGGGCATCATGGTAGAGAAAAAAGTGAGGGGAACTCTGCGTTGGGTCTGTCCGCAAAAGAAATGCGGCCACCAAAGTGAGCAGGTATAATCCCGCCGCCGCAACCGGATTGAAACGTTTTCGGTGAACTTCAACCCCCCACTTGGAGTAAGGAAATTCCCACCATGAATAAACCCTTTGTTGCCGTATTGATGGGCTCTGATTCTGATTTCCCCGTGATGCAGACTACCCTCGAGGTGCTCAAGTCATTTGATATCGCAGTGGAAGTCAAAGTCACCTCCGCGCACCGCACGCCGGCTGCGACCCATCAGTATGTGACCGATGCCGAGGCCCGTGGCTGCAAGGTCTTTATCTGTGCTGCCGGTCTGGCGGCGCATCTGGCGGGTGCCGTAGCCGGCATCACGACTCGTCCCGTGATCGGGGTGCCCATCGACGGTGGTCCGCTCAAGGGGCTGGATGCGCTACTCTCCACCGTGCAGATGCCGGGTGGTGTACCGGTGGCGACCGTGGCGATCGGCAAAGCCGGTGCCAAGAACGCAGGTTATCTGGCAGCCCAGATGCTGGCAGTAGCCGATGATGAACTGGCGGCCAAGGTTCGGGCCGAACGCCAGAAGAATGCCGAAGAGGTGATGGCCAAGGATGCCGCCCTGCAGGCTCAACTCAAGTAAGTGAATAGGTGGCGATCCGGATGTGTCGTATTTTCCTGTGCAACAGCAACACGTCACTTTGCCATGGTCGCCACCATACGGATTCAACTTGCTACTAAGTGACGAGGCGGCAGCCAGGCTGCCGCATTTTTCCTATGCCAAATGAATTTGAACAGGCGGTTGCCGCCCTCCAGCAGGAAGGGGTGATTGCTTATGCGACCGAGGCCGTGTTTGGTCTGGGATGTGATCCCGACTCCGAAGTTGCGGTGCAGCGACTGCTGGCCATCAAGCAGCGTCCGGTAGAGAAGGGGTTGATCCTGATTGCTGCCGACATGGCACAGCTGCAGGACTACATCGATCTGAGCCAACTTAGCGGTGAGCAACTGGCTCGGGTTGAAGCCAGCTGGCCCGGTCCTTTTACCTGGATCATGCCTGCCCGTGCAACGACGCCGGCCTGGCTGACCGGGCAGTTCGAGACACTGGCGGTGCGCGTGACGGCTCATCCTCAGGTACAGGCGTTGTGCCGTGCCTTTGGCAAGCCGCTGGTCTCTACCAGCGCCAACCTGACCGGTGAGGATCCTGCCCGTCGAGTGGCCGATATCGGTGAGCGGCTGGCAAGCAAGTTAGCCTATATCCTGCCCGGTGAAGTGGGTGGTCAAGCTAACCCATCCGAGATCAAGGACGCCCGAACCGGCGCCATTATTCGCCCCTCCTGAGCAGGCGGATACGTCATGATTTGCTATCAATCCGCTGAGCGGTGAGCTCATCGGATTGATTTAACTATAAAAATGGACAGGGCGTTCACGATCCTGCCTGACTGGAGACAAGATGAGCAAACCGGATGTGGCCCAGGTCAAGGCCTTCCTGTTGCAGTTGCAGGACGAGATCTGCCGTGGTCTGGAGCAGGCCGATGGCAGTGGACACTTTGTGGAAGATGCCTGGAGCCGTGAAGGCGGTGGTGGCGGACGCACCCGCGTGCTGCGCTACGGCGCGGTGATCGAGCAGGGGGGCGTCAACTTCTCCCATGTCTATGGCGATGCCATGCCTGCCTCTGCTACGGCCCATCGGCCAGAGTTGGCCGGTCGCAAGTTCGAGGCGATGGGCGTGTCGCTGGTGATCCATCCGCACAACCCCTATGTGCCTACCAGCCACGCCAACGTCCGTTTCTTCATCGCCGAGAAAGAGGGTGAAGAGCCCATTTGGTGGTTTGGCGGTGGCTTCGATTTGACGCCCTTCTACCCGTTTGCCGAGGATGTGCAGCACTGGCATCAGGTCTCCCGTGATCTCTGCCAGCCCTTTGGTGATGAGATCTACCCCGAGTTCAAATCCTGGTGCGATCGCTACTTCTTCCTCAAACACCGCAACGAGACGCGAGGGGTGGGCGGTCTCTTCTTCGACGATCTTAATCGCTGGCCTTTTGCCGACTGCTTTGCCTTTATGCGGGCGGTAGGTCGGGGTTATCTCGATGCCTACCTGCCGATCATCGAGCGACGCAAGGCAGTGCCCTATGGCGAGCGGGAGCGGGAGTTCCAGCTCTATCGTCGCGGCCGTTATGTGGAGTTCAATCTGGTGTATGACCGTGGCACCCTGTTCGGGTTGCAGACCGGCGGACGTACCGAGTCGATCCTGATGTCGATGCCACCGTTGGCACGTTGGGAGTATGACTGGCAGCCGGAGGCGGGCACTCCTGAAGCCTTGCTCTACACCGATTACCTCACGCCGCGAGAATGGCTGTGACCCGAGGGACCATGATGGTCCCTTTTTACTGGCCGTTATTCGGCTTGTTCCCGAGAGTGAAAACCCGTTAAATCGGAATATTGCCCTCTGATGGAACTCTTTGATGGATCGTTATCTGGTTTTTGGCCACCCGGTGCGCCACAGCAAGTCCCCCTTCATTCACACCCTGTTTGCCAGACAAACCCAGCAAGAGCTGAAGTATGGGCTGGCTGAACCCGCCGTCGACGAGTTTGCCCAAGCCCTGCGCACCTTCTTTGACCAAGGGGGCAAGGGATGCAATGTCACCGTTCCCTTCAAGGAGCAGGCATTCACTCTGGTCGATCGCTTGAGCCCAAGGGCCAAACGGGCGGGCGCGGTCAATACCATCAAGCTGACCGATGATGGCGTGTTGCTGGGGGATAATACCGATGGCGCCGGTCTGGTCGCCGATCTCAAATCCCATGGTGTGACGCTGGCGGATAGCAGGATCCTGCTGCTGGGTGCCGGTGGCGCGGCTCGTGGGGCATTGGCGCCGCTGCTGGCAGAGCTGCCGAGCGAGCTGGTGATCGCCAACCGCACCCACAAAAAAGCGCAACAGTTGGCTGCCGAATTCCACGATCTGGGGCCTGTGACTGCCCAGATCTATGAGCAGTTGGCAGGGTCATTCGATCTCGTCATCAACTCTACCTCCGCCAGCCTGCAAGGAGCGCTGCCGCCGTTGGCCCCTGCCTTGATCCACACTGATATTGCCATCTATGACATGATGTATGGCGCCTCGGATACGGCGTTTATCAGTTGGGCCAAACAGCATGGGGCCCGTCAAACCATGGATGGACTCGGCATGCTGGTGGAACAGGCCGCCGAAGCGTTTACCGTGTGGCGCGGAATTCGTCCCGGGACTAAACAGGTATTGAGAGAGTTGAAGCGTAACTTGGGGGTGATATGAACCAGGGTATTCTGTTTCCCGACCTGATGGAGTGGCAGGCTGACGAACAGCGGGTGCGTTTTCCTGCCCAGCAGATGGGGGCGCTGATAGATTGTTACATCAGCCAGCGGCGACTGGAGAGAATGACAGGTCTGGCGCTGACGAGGGAGGATGACATCGTCAGAGCCTTCGAAAGTGTACGTTTTGATATTGAAGATATGGCTGAAAAACTCATTGAAGAACAAGAGTTTGCTGAGGATGGCGCTATCTACCTCTGATTTTTCAAAGTTTTTTTGTTTTGTAGCAGAACTACTTTGAAATGGCGCTGACTAACTAGATAGTTGAGGAAGTGCTAGCTAGTCACCTTTATAACTCCCCGGTATTCGTACTGGGGATTTTTTTATCTGCATGAAAGTAAAGGGTTTTTTCTTAATCTGTAAGTTGTGAAACTAAATTACATAAATTACTTTCACTTTCTGCTGCTTTGCTGTACAGTTGTCTGCGTAGGGTACAGAGGTAAGATGTTCTATCTTTCAGACCTTTTATTTCACGTAATTGAATGTGGCTGAATAGCTGCCCCGATGAGGTTCTCGTCGGGGTGTTTTTTTATGCGTGTCATTTAGAGTAAATGCTTTAAATTGGCGATGCATTTGATAGAATGAGGCTGCTTCTTGAGGAATACCTGTCGTCTGGTACTCAAGATTCAGCTTCTTCCCAATTTTTTGAACTTATTTTTTCAGGCTGGATGGCATCACTGTCGTCCGGCCTCATTTTTATCCCTTTCGATTAGGTCTTGTAATTAAATTTCATCTTTGTCTCTTTTTGTAATTCTGGTTCGTTTTGAAAGAACGAATTTGAAAACGTTCTCAACGCCTTTAGAGGTTAATTCCTCTCGTGAATTAACTGCCTATCTATATGAACTGTAAGCGGTAATGGATATAGCAGGGGAGGCGAATGCTGGGTGTTTGTCGTGAGGCAGGTGAAAGCGGCAATCTGAAACCCTTTCAATCAGCGGAGGAGTGCTCCGCCAATTGCAAGGAGAGCGAGGAGTAGATTACTCCTCGGCAGGTTGCTGCTCGTCAGCGTTCAGCAGGTCGGTATCGTCACCACTGACGTACCATTCGGTCAGGGTTTGCGCCAGCTTCTCCACACCGATATTGGTGAGAGAGGAGAATGCTTCGACCTGGATCTGGGAACCAAGGTTGGCAACGGCCTGGCGCACCTTGATCACCTGGTTGTTACGCGGGCCGGGGCTCAGTTTGTCAGCCTTGGTCAGCAGCAGCATGACTGGCAACTGACGATGCGAGCTCCACTCCAGCATGTTCATGTCGGTATCTTTGAGCGGGTGGCGGATGTCCATCAGGATCACCAGGCCTTTCAATGACTCACGGCGCTGCAGATACTCTGCTAGTGACTTTTGCCACTTGAGCTTCATTTCGAGCGGAACTTGCGCATAACCATAACCCGGCAAGTCGACCAGACGCTTGCCCGGTTCCAGCTCAAACAGGTTGATCAGCTGGGTACGACCGGGTGTCTTACTGGTGCGCGCCAGGTTCTTGTGTTTGGTTAAGGTGTTCAATGCAGATGACTTACCGGCGTTGGAACGGCCGGCAAACGCGATCTCGACACCCCCATCATTTGGCAGGTGACGGATGTCGGGTGCGCTGGTCACAAAATGCACCTTATTGAAATTCAGAGTTTGTGTATCCAACGTAAATTCCCCATGGAGATAGAGGGTTATAGAGTTACTTTTTTGTAAAATGGTGTAAAATAGCGTCGCTTAAACGCGTTTATTTTAACATGCCTTCAGCGGCATGGGATCTGGAAGCCTAATAACGAAAAGTTGGAACGCCATGAAGAACCTAGTCATTACTCTTGCTCTGATGGTTGGCGTAACGGGGATGGCACAAGCCAAGGGCGATGCCGCTGCGGGACAGACCAAGGCTGCCGTTTGTGCGGCTTGTCATGGACCGGACGGAAACAGCCTGGTTGATATGTACCCCAAAATTGCTGGTCAGCACGCATCATATATCAAAAAGCAGTTAGTTGAACTGAAGGCTGCCGCTTCTGGTCAAATTGGCCGGGTTGCGCCAGTGATGGGGCCGATGGCGTTACCTTTGTCGGAACAGGACATGGATGACCTGGCGGCTTATTTCTCCAGCCTGAAGGTTACCCCTATCGCTGTCCCTGACGACGTGGTCGAAGCGGGCAAGGCACTCTATATGGGTGGTGACATGAGTCGTGGTCTGGCAGCTTGTACGGCTTGCCATGGTCCCCGTGGCTCGGGTGTCGAGCAGGCGAAGTATCCAAACCTGTCCGGCCAGCATCCTGCCTATATCAAAGCTCAGCTCACCGCATTCCGTGCCGGCACGCGTGACAACGATCCGAATGGCATGATGCGGGATGTTGCCAAGAAACTGACTGATCAGGATATCGAAGCCCTCTCCAAATATGTGGCGGGTCTGCACTGATATAGTCGATACGGTCGATTTGAGTTGAAACGGGGAGCTTGGGCTCCCCGTTGTTTTTATGGCTTTCAGATAATTCTCGGTTTAATCCCCCCGTTCTGTAAGAGATCTCCCATTCTCAAGGCAGGCCAAGGCTCATAAAATTGCATAAAATATTAAATAATCATTATTTATCAATGAATTATATGAATATTGATATTTTTCGACATGTTGAGAATGTTTTGAGTGGATTGAGCCGCTTTATAGAGTTGGTACAGTAGGCTTAATGGATTCACCCACGGATTGGGTGGCGGTTTCACGACAGGGTGTTGTGAGCAGAGGATGGCTGGCGTGGCGGGATGCCATGGGCTCGGATGAGCTGGCAAAGGATTGAAGGATCAGGATGGTGACCATCTCCGGAGCGGGATGGGGTTGCGGGATGCAGACTCCCCGGCACGATGGCAGGATGCGGTCGAGACGGGTCAAACAGGCACACGCACATTCAGGAACGACCAATATAAGGTCAGGATGACCACACAACGATATGATGCGGCGACAAGTTGTCAAGGAGAGGACGAAACAGATTGTTTTGCCATTCAGGATGGCGCACGCATGAACATATCAAGGCAGCTTCGGCTGCCTTTTTTCTTTTGGGTCATTAACCCGATCAGCCATTCTGTGTCAAAATACCAGCAACATGCCCAGAGGATACCGATCCTGCGGTGTTCAGTGGCCTGATTGGGCCTGATTGGTGCGGGATCCTGCTCTTGTTCCAGCCTTACTGTTCCTCGCATCGTATCCCACCGGGTGAGATCATCCCGGGTACGGGTCAAACCAGTTATTTTCGGAGTTAGCCATTCATGTCTGCCAAACAACCCACTCGCAAGCCTACTGGCAAGCGCAAAGAATCTGATGTCAGTGCTCAGGAAGGCCGTGAGCGTAAACGGGCTGCCAAGCGCAAGGGCCTGAAGGCTGGTTCTCGTCAGCAAGTTGAACAGCCGAAGAGCAAGTCTGGCAACAGCCAGTCCAAAGATCCGCGTATCGGTTCCCGCAAGCCGGTAGTACTGGTGGTTGATGACAAACAGAAGAAGCCGGCAGCACCCAAGGCGGTGAAAGAGAAGAAGCTGGTGATGACGCCCGAGCAGGAGCTGGCTTCCATCGAAAACGATGACCGCTTGAATGATCTGCTGGATCGTCTTGATGCCGGTGAAACCCTGGAAGCGGCCGAGCAGGCCTGGGTTGATCAGCGTGTCGACCGTTATCAGGAGCTGATGGATGAACTGGGCATCATCGACAACGACGATGATGAAGATGACGAGCTGCCGTTTGATGATGGCGATGACGCCGAGTTCGACGAGCAGAAACCAGCCTCCGAAGAGGAGTTGTGGGACCGTTTCAACCAGGTTGATTTCAAGCCGGAACCCAAGCCTGAGCCGAAGAAAAAGTGATGAGTGGATGGATGCTGGCCGCCCTGTTGGGCGGCCTGATTTTGTCAGGATTGGCCATCTATGCAGGCATGCTGCTGGCCAGATTGAGGCGACAGCAAGCGATGCAGTGGCAGGCTATAACTGCTCGCAATGAGCGAATTCTGGAGAGCGTACGGGTCATTGCCCATGCGGTGCAGGAGGGGCAGTGCGATTACTCCGAAGGCGCCATTCGGCTGACCAATCTGCTGGATGCGTTGCAGATCAAGGGGGGGCGAGCGTTCGTTGCCGAGTTCCCGGGTCTGTACCGGCTGTATGAGAAGGTGAAAGATATGCCGACTCATGAGGCCAGACGCGCCCTCAAGCGCAATGAAGTGATGAAGATGGATCTCGAACGCAGCGGCTACGAGGCCGAGCTGGAGGCTCAGATCCTCAAGGATGTGGCCCAGCTGAAGGATTTTCAGTTAGGTCGGTGAGCCAACAATAACAACAAGAGAGGAAGCGAGCGTGCAAGCAGAACAGATTGTGTGGGATCAGGCCCTGATCGGAAAATATAACTACAGTGGCCCGCGATACACCTCTTATCCCACTGCGCTGGAGTTCAACGAGAGCTTCGGCTATCCGGATTTTGTCCGCGCAGCCGGCCAGTATCCCGAGCGCAATCTGTCGCTCTACGTGCACATCCCTTTCTGTCACAAGCTCTGCTACTACTGCGGCTGCAACAAGGTCATTACCCGTCATCAGCACAAGGCTGACGAGTATCTCGACTACCTGGAGAAGGAGATCAAGGCGCAAGCCCCGTTCTTCAAGCATCGTCTGGTTACCCAGCTGCACTGGGGTGGCGGTACACCCACCTATCTGGATGAAGCGCAAACGCGCCGTCTGATGGCCATGCTGCGTGAGCACTTCCATTTCGCCGAAGAGGGGGAGTTCAGCATCGAGGTCGATCCGCGCGAGATTGCCATTACCATGCTGGATGTGCTGCGAGATGTCGGCTTCAACCGCATCAGCCTCGGGGTGCAGGACTTCAACAAGGATGTACAGGTCGCAGTCAACCGCGAGCAGGACAACGACTTTATTAAAGCCATGTTGGAACGGGCCCGTGAACTAGGCTTCCGCTCGACCAACCTCGACCTTATCTATGGCCTGCCGCATCAGGATCGTGCCAGTTTCCACCATACGCTGGAAGAAGTGCTCAAGACGGATCCGGCGCGCCTCTCCATCTTCAACTATGCCCATCTGCCGAGTCGCTTTGCTGCCCAGCGCAAGTTGAAAGAGGTGGATATGCCTGCGCCGCAGGAGAAGCTGGCCATGCTGCAGGACACCATCGCCTTCCTGACCGGTCAGGGTTACCAGTTCATCGGTATGGACCATTTTGCCAAACCCGATGACGAGCTGGCAGTGGCGCAGCGCGAGGGCAAGTTGCACCGCAACTTCCAGGGCTATACCACTCAAGGTGATTGCGATCTGCTGGGGCTGGGTGTCTCCTCCATCAGCATGATCGGTGATACCTACTCCCAGAACCAGAAAGAGCTCAAGACCTATTACGCACAGGTTGCAGAGCTGGGTCATGCCCAGTGGAAAGGCTGCTCGCTCAATCAGGATGACCTGATCCGCCGTGAGGTGATCAAGCGGCTCATCTGTGATTTCCGTCTGAACTTTGCCACTGTCGAACAGGCGCACGGGCTCAATTTCAGAGAGTATTTTGCCGACGATCTCAAGCTGCTGCAGACCTTCATCAACGATGGATTGGTGCGTATGACGGAGGATGGTCTGGAGGTCTCCTCCACCGGGCAGCTGCTGATCCGCAATATCTGCATGTGTTTCGACGTGTACTTGCGCAACAAGGCGCGTCAGCAGCAGTTCTCTCGCGTGATATAAGCTTGTTTGCCGATTAGAAAACAGAGAAGGGCGCCATTGTGGCGCCCCTTTCATATGTATTTTTGCTTAAGCAGCGGGTCGGGAAGGTTCTGGTAAGAAGTCTCTGCGCTGAGGCAAGCAATTGAGAGCCAAGCAAGGGGACGGTGAAATGCAGATAAAAAGATGGGGGCGACTTGCGTCGCCCCCGGTAGTCGTATCGCTCAGATCCTTGAACGAAGTTGCTCCCTGCAATCCCTGACGGTTTACCTCTTCCTTTAGGTTTCCCCTTCCCAATCCTTTGGGGTGTCCTTTAGCCATCTTGGCCTGACGAGTCATCCTGTCCCGTCGCACTTTCTCCGTCCTGGGAGGTGTCCTTTACCACATCCTGTGGTTAGTCCATTTACCCAACCCTGGCAGCCAGTCTTCCTGACCGACTTCATTGCGTCCGTGCATGAGTAACTATAAGGATTTTCTAACCGGCTACAACGCCAGATTGGAAAACGTTTTTGTCATTAGCTATTTCGAAAGTGGTGAGTTTCGATTTATTCATTTATAAACAACTAGTTAAGTTTATCCTCTTCATGTTTTAAGATCTTATCTTCCGATTATCTCGGGGATCTTTTCGGCTGTTGGCTTACATCTGTAATGGCAGATCTCTTACACGGCGTTTTGGTTGCTTCAGAAACAGATTTTGCCGTCTGATGATGGTCATTCAGGGTGAGTTGGCGAGGCAGACAAAGAGCGGCTGAATGGAGAAATTATGAGCGCTGGTTGAGTCGCTCATAGATGGTCTGGCGCTCCTCAGGAGTCAGCGAAGAGAAGTAGTGGGTAAAGAGGCGCAGCAACAGGGACTTGTTCATGCCGTCTTGCTGGGTCAGATTACCCAGCTCGTCGATGGCCACCGTGCTCATGGAGAAGGTGGCTTTTTTGTAGCTGGGCTTCAGGTGCTCACCACTCTCGATAAAGGCCAGCGCCGACAAGGCTTCGTCACGATGCAGGCCCAGTTCAAGGCTGACCACTTTGGGTTTGCCCTTGGCGTAGAACTCCGCATCTTCGATAAATTCGTCGACGGTGAACTTCTTCTGGTGATGCAGCTGGTGCTTTTTCTTCAGATCGGCCAGACCCATCTCACACCCCCACTTGCAGGAACTCTTTGGCGATGGCCCGGATCTCTTCGGCGGATTTGCCATCCGGCTCGATCTCCATCACCGACAGTCCCTTCTCTTCGCTGTCGTCATAGACATTGCGGCCGTAGGTGATGGCGTTCAGGACGTCGACACCGAACGAGGAGCAAACCTCTTTCGCTTCCAGAATGCGTTTTACCTGATTGGGCAGGGCGGGGCACTGGGTCAGCACTACGGCTGCATTGAGGGTCGGGTTGACCATCTTGCAGGTGGTGATGAGATCTTCCATGTGGGGCAGGGTCTTGAGGTCGCGACGTTTCGGGCGCAAGGGGATCAGGGCGTGGGTGGCGACAGCCATGGTAGAGCGCAGCGCCCGGTTGTCTTGTCCGCCACAGTCTACGATGACGTAGTCGTAGCGGTTTTTCAGGCTGAGCAGGTCGTTGCGAATATTGCCATAGAGCTGTACGCAGTTGATTTGTGGCAGCTCCGGATTGTCATTGCGCTCCTGAATCCAGTCAGAGGTGGTGCGCTGCGGGTCGCAGTCGACCAGTAACACCTCCCCCTGAAATTGGGATCTGAGGTAGACCGCCAGATTTTGTGCCAGGCAGCTCTTGCCACTCCCCCCCTTCTCTCCACCGACCAACAAGATCATGACGTTCCCCTATCCATGAGAAAACCGCTGATTTCAGTATAGGAGGGGCCTGTCTCATCACAAGGCGAGAGGAGTGATGCTCCTCTCGTTGTTTCGACTAGTAATGAACGCTGCCTCCCTGCCAGCGGCAGACATAGTCAGGCACCAGCATTTGAGGGGCCTTGTCGACATGGCATACCACCATGGGCATGGCAGGTGCTCCTTCAGCCTGACTGAGGGTGGGGAGCGCAGAGAGCAGCAAAGTCGCGAGCAACAGCATGGGTTTCATCTTCATAACAACTCCTTGGTAGTGCCATTCCTGTGTGATCTGGATCACTTTCTGAGTTAAGTCGAGGTTGGCGCCAGCGCAAGGTGAGACGAATAAATTCAATTAATGAAAAAAGTATCAAAAGGCGTTGTGGTGACCGACGAGGATGGCTGCCCACCTCGATGCGGACTTTGTGCATATTAAGTTGAACCGAACAAAGAGGTGGTGACTTATGAGGCCTGGTCTGATGGGGTTGGCATCAATGCCATGATCTGGAACAAGAAAAAATTTATGCAGTGAATGTGGTCGATGTGAGTATTTATTTCTCCCGCGTTCCTCCCGTCACGGCGATGTATTCAATACATATGGAGTAATATTCAAATTCTATTTGTAAAGCTATTTATAATTATGATTTTTAACAGTTTTTGTTATTTGCATTTAATCACCCCAGTGAACTGGCATGAATAAAAAATGAATCAACCTGAAATATAGCAGGGTGGTTTTGCATGGTTATTCGGTGCGATTTGTTTGGAAAATGCGCAATTTGCTACCGGGGTCATAGAATGGATGGTGAATATATTCAGTTCTGAGTGAATGTGATCAATGTCTAAGTTTGTCGTGATTCGCAGGGCTAACCTCGGTCTCGAAAGGCAAGGGCAGGATAGAACATAAGCCGATTACCCTACACAAAGAATATCCCGCCTTAGCCACGAGCATGAATAGAAGGAATCTATTCAATCACTCGCAGGGACCACTGCTAGACGGAATATAATCATGAGCAAATTTTATGTAGGTTCTGAAGTTGGCCAATTGCGCCGTGTCATGTTGCACCGCCCCAACCTCAGTCTGAAGCGTCTGACTCCTTCCAACTGCCAGGATCTGCTGTTCGATGACGTCCTGTCTGTTGAACGTGCCGGTCAGGAGCACGACAAATTCGCTCAGGTACTGCGCGATCAGAATGTCGAAGTTTTCCTGCTGACCAATCTGCTGGCGGAAACCCTGGATGTGCCGGAAGCCAAAACCTGGCTGCTGCAACATCAGGTCTCCGACTACCGCCTCGGCTCTTCTTTTGCCAACGACGTGCGCTGCTTCCTGGCTGACATGCCGCACCGCGAACTGGCCCGCATTCTCTCCGGTGGCCTGACTTACTCCGAGATGCCCTACAGCGGCATCAACATGGTAGTGGGCATGCACGCTCCGACCGATTTCATCATCGAGCCGCTGCCCAACCACCTCTTTACCCGTGACACCTCCTGCTGGGTTTATGGTGGCGTCTCCATCAACCCGATGGCCAAGCCGGCTCGTCGCCGCGAAACCAACCATGTGAAGGCTATCTATCGCTGGCACCCGATGTTTGCCGGTCAGGACTTCATCAAGTACTTCGGTGACGAGGAGCGTGACTACGACAACTCCACCATCGAGGGTGGCGACGTACTGGTTATCGGCCGCGGCGCCGTGCTGATCGGCATGTCCGAGCGCACCACCCCGCAAGGTGTCGAGCACCTGGCTCGCAGCCTGTTCAAACACGGTCAGGCCAAACAGGTCATCGCCATGGAATTGCCGAAACACCGCAGCTGCATGCACCTGGATACCGTCATGACCCATATGGATGTCGATACCTTCTCCGTCTATCCGGAAGTGATCCGCAAGGATGTGCAGTGCTGGAGCCTGACTCCGGGCGGCGCCACCGGCATGAACATCAAGGAAGAGGGTTACTTCGTCACTGCTATCGAGAAAGCACTGGGCGTGGATCAGCTGAAGATCATCACCACTGGCGGTGACAGCTTCGAAGCCGAACGCGAGCAGTGGAACGACGCCAACAACGTGTTGACCGTGCGTCCCGGCGTGGTGGTGGGTTACGAGCGCAATACCTACACCAACGAGAAGTATGACAAAGCCGGTATCACAGTTCTCTCCATTCCGGGTGATGAACTGGGCCGTGGCCGCGGCGGCGCCCGCTGCATGAGCTGCCCGATGGAACGCGACAGCATCTGATGAGACGGCGTGGCGCCGGCAGAAGCTGGCGCCACACAGAACCAAACTCGAGATTAACCACTATGAAAAAACCAACTGTCGTCGTCGCTCTGGGTGGCAATGCACTGCTCCGTCGTGGTGAGCCACTGGAAGCGGATATCCAGCGCAAGAACATCGCAACTGCCGCCAAGACCATCGCCCTCATCGCTCAGGAGTACAACGTGGTGCTGGTGCATGGCAACGGCCCGCAAGTCGGCCTGCTGGCCCTGCAAAACAGCGCCTACACCAAGGTATCCCCCTATCCGCTGGATGTGCTGGGTGCCGAGTCCCAGGGCATGATCGGCTACATGCTGATCCAGGAGCTGAAAAACCTGATGCCGAGCCGCAACGTCACCGCGCTGCTGACTCAGGTGCAGGTCGATCCCAAGGATCCGGCGTTTGCCAATCCGACCAAATTTATCGGCCCCGTCTACGAAGAGGCTGAAGCCCGCACCCTGGCAGAAGAGAAGCACTGGGTGGTCAAGGCTGACGGCAAGTTCTTCCGCCGTGTAGTGCCATCCCCGCTGCCCCAGCGCATCGTCGAAGGCGACGCCATCGAAACTCTGATTGCCCAGGGCCACCTCATCATCTGTACCGGTGGCGGCGGCATCCCTGTGACTTGGGATGGTCAGAGCCTGACCGGTATCGAAGCCGTCATCGACAAGGACATGTCTGCCGCTTATTTGGCCAAGCAGATCAAGGCCGACGCCCTGCTGATCCTGACCGATGCCGATGCCGTCTATCTGGATTGGGGCAAGCCGACCCAGCGCCCGCTGCGAGTCACCAGCCCGGACGAGCTGGACGGGGTCAAGTTCGATGCAGGTTCCATGGGACCGAAAGTCGAAGCCTCTTGTGAATTTGTCAAAGCGACCGGCGGCATGGTCGGCATCGGCTCGCTGGAAGATGGTCTCGCCATCCTAAAGGGTGAAGCCGGCACCAATATCGTCGCCACCCGCACCGTACATGCGTAATTACCGATATCTGTACTGAGAATGCGTAGTCAACACTACTGCCCGAACTGGTCTGAAACATATATAGAGAGAACTCATCATGGCTTTTAATCTGCGTAACCGTAACTTCCTGAAACTGCTGGACTTCACCCCGCGCGAAATCCAATACATGATCGACCTGGCCATCGACCTGAAGAAAGCCAAATACGGTGGCTACGAGCGCAAGCATCTGGTCGGCAAGAACATCGCCCTGATTTTCGAGAAGACCTCCACCCGTACTCGTTGTGCGTTTGAAGTGGCGGCCTTCGACCAGGGCGCTCAGGTCTCCTACCTTGGCCCAAGCGGTTCCCAAATCGGTCACAAGGAGTCCATGAAGGACACCGCTCGTGTACTGGGTCGCATGTATGACGGTATCGAATACCGCGGCTACGGTCAGGAGATCGTGGAAGAGCTGGGCGCCTACGCCGGTGTCCCGGTCTGGAACGGCCTGACCAACGAATTCCACCCAACCCAGATCCTGGCCGACTTCATGACCATGCTGGAGCACGGCAAGGGCAAGCGTCTGGATCAAATCAAGTTCGCCTACCTGGGTGATGCCCGCAACAACATGGGTAACTCCCTGATGGTCGGCGCCGCCAAAATGGGTATGGATATCCGTCTGGTCGCTCCGAAAGCCTTCTGGCCGGAAGAGGAGCTGGTTGCCAAGTGCCGCCTGATCGCCGAAGAGACCGGCGCACGCATCACCCTGACCGAAGATGTGAAAGAGGGTGTGCTGGGTGCGGACTTCCTCTACACCGACGTCTGGGTATCCATGGGTGAAGCGAAAGAAGCCTGGGATCAGCGCGTCAAACTGATGACTCCGTATCAGGTCAACATGGATGTCATCAACGCCACCAAGAACCCGGATGTGAAGTTCATGCACTGCCTGCCGGCGTTCCACAACGACGAGACCACCATGGGCAAGGAAGTGGCTGACAAATATGGCATGAAAGGCCTGGAAGTGACCGAGGACGTGTTCGAATCCGAGCACAGCATCGTGTTCGACGAGGCCGAAAACCGGATGCACACCATCAAGGCAGTGATGGTTGCTACGCTGGGCGACTAAGGTCGCAGTAGTGGTGCCGGGGGGCGACCCCCGGCTTTTCGACCATGTGACAGCGGCATAATACCTCTAACCCTACAACCCGCAGCCTGCATGGATACCACACCCACAGAAGGAAGCTGGACCATGACCAAATTCAAGTTCCCGTCAGCCTACACGATACTGTTTGTGCTGATCGCCCTGGTGGCCGCCCTGAGCTGGATAGTGCCGGCCGGCAAATATGAGATGACCATGAACGAAGCCCTCGGCAAAGAAGTGCCGGTGGCGGGTACCTACAAACTGGTGGAGGGGAATCCCCAGGGGATCGTCGACGTGCTGTTGGCACCTATCGATGGCCTCTACAACCACGACACCTATGAGGCAGGCGCCATCGACGTCTCCCTCTTTATCCTGATCATCGGTGGTTTTCTTGGCATTGTGACCAAGACAGGTGCCATCGATGCCGGTATCGAACGTGTGACCGACCGTCTGCGTGGCCGTGAAGAGTGGATGATCCCGATCCTGATGGCGCTGTTCGCCGCAGGGGGCACCATCTACGGCATGGCCGAAGAGTCGCTGCCTTTCTACACCCTGCTGGTGCCGGTGATGATGGCCGCCCGCTTCGACCCTGTGGTGGCAGCGGCAACCGTATTGCTGGGCGCCGGTATCGGTACTCTCGGCTCAACCATCAACCCGTTTGCCACCGTTATCGCCGCCAACGCCGCCGGGATCTCCTTCACTGATGGTATCTGGCTGCGTGTCGCCATGCTGGTCGCCGGTTGGCTGCTCTGCGTTGCCTACGTCATGCGTTACGCCAAGATGGTGCGCAGCGATCCGAGCAAATCTCTGGTGGCTGACAAGTGGGAAGAGAACCGTGCCCACTTCCTTGGCAACAAGAGCGACCAGATGCTGGAGTTCACCCTGACCCGTAAAATCGTGCTGGGTATCTTCGTCGCCGCCTTTGCCGTGATGATCTATGGTGTGGCCGTGCTGGGCTGGTGGATGGCGCAGATCTCCGGTGTGTTCCTGGCTGCCGCCATCATCGTTGGTCTCATTTCCCGTATGAGCGAGGAGGAGTTGACCTCCAACTTTATCGACGGTGCCCGCGACCTGCTGGGTGTGGCGCTGATCATCGGTATCGCCCGCGGTATCGTGGTGGTAATGGATAACGGCATGATCACTCACACCATTTTGCACAGTGCAGAAGGGATCGTGACTGGCCTCTCCACTATCGTCTTTATCAACGTGATGTTCGTGCTGGAAGTGGTGCTCTCCTTCCTGGTGCCGTCCTCCTCCGGTCTGGCTGTGCTGACCATGCCGATCATGGCGCCGCTGGCCGACTTCGCCAACGTGGGCCGCGATTTGGTGGTGACTGCTTACCAGTCTGCCTCCGGTCTGGTGAATCTGGTGACCCCGACCTCCGCCGTGGTTATGGGCGGTCTGGCCATCGCCAAGGTGCCTTATGTGCGCTGGCTGAAATGGGTGGCTCCGCTGCTCGGTATCCTGACCGTGCTGATCGTGGTCTGCCTGAGTCTGGGCGCCGTGCTCTCCTGAGGATGACAAGCAAGATGAAACGGGAGCCTGCGGGCTCCCGTTTTTTATGGGCGCAAGAAGTGATGGACAGAAAATAGCAGGCAACAAAAAGGCGACCCGCAGGTCGCCTCGATGTATTTGGGGGAAATGGCTTAGCGGGCCTGCGCCAGCGTGCGCACCACGGCGGCATGGGCCTGACGGGTACGGCTGATATGGCGCGGCGCGACCAGCACCACGTCATTGCCTGCGACGGCGCCCATGATCTCGGGATTGGCGTTGCGATCCAGCAGGCGAGCCACCACGGTGGCGGCCCCCGGAGTGGTGTGGATCAGCACCATCTGCTGGTTGTGTACCACTTCGCGCACCATGTCGTGGATCGAGCGGGTGCTGCCGGCGGGCTCCAGCTGCTCATCGACCAGGGTGTAGACCTTCTTGCCGTTGGCATTTTGGGCCTTGGCCACGCCGAGGCGGCGCAGCAGGCGGGAGATGGTGGATTGGCTGATGTCGGCAAAGCCGCGCTCCGACAGCTCGCGGCGGATCTCTTCCTGGGTGCTGTAGCAGTGCTGACCGATGATCTGGCGACAGGCATCCAGCTGGGCCAGATCGGGCTCTTGGGCAACGGGACGACTGAGGGTTTTGACCACGGCGAATTCCTTTGATGATGACCGGAGGTAAACGCGCGATATCTGCCATAGCTGTCAGTTATCAGGCAAAAACACTGATAATCCATCTATATGCAGGGAATGAGCGGGCATTACCATCTTGCGATGGCAAATTATAGCTGACTGGAAATTCGGTGATGTGACAGGGTTCAAAAATGGGCCCCGCAGGGCCCAATCAGATATCAGTAACGCTCGCTGACGATGTCCTGAGTGAAGGACTTCTCGCAATATTTGCACTTCATCCGTACCACGCCTTTCACTTCGCGCACCCGGAAGTAGCTGTCTACCGGCTCGTTATGGGAGATGCAGTTGGAGTTGGGGCAGTGGAACACCCCGGCGATGAACTCCGGCAGCTCCAGCTGGTGCTTCTTCACCACATTGAAGTCTTCGATGATGTTGACGGTCGCTTTCGGGGCGAACAGCGCCAGCTGGTTGGCCTGTTGCTCGGTCAGACGGGTGTTCTCAATCTTGATGAGATCCTTCTTGCCCAGCGCGCCGGATTTCAGGTTGAAGCCGACGGTGATCCGCTCCTGGGTTTCGACCAGCTGGAACAGCTTGAGGATCTTGATGCCCTGGCCAGCGGGGATGTGATCGATGACGGAGCCGTGACGGATGGCTTCGACTTGCAGTTGGTTCTTGTCAGACATGATATTCCCCTAAGCTCAGACAGTTTCGTTCAGTACCAGTGCCAGCAGCGCCTGGCGTGCATAGACCCCGTTCTCCGCCTGCTGGAAGTAGCAAGCGTGGGGAGTCTTGTCGACCGCCACATCGATCTCGTCGACGCGGGGCAGGGGATGCAGGATCTTCATGGTGGGCTTGGCCCCTTCCAGAGTCGCCAGCTCCAGAATGAACTTGGCGGCCATGTGCTTGTATTCGGTCTCGTCGAAGCGCTCTTTCTGGACGCGGGTCATGTAGAGGATGTCCAGCTCCGGCATCACCTCTTCCATGGTCTGGTGGACGCTGAACTGTATGCCCTTCTCTTCCAGCTCTTCGCAGATGTAGTCCGGCATCGCCAGCGCTTCCGGGGAGATGAAGAAGAAGCGGCAGTTGAACAGGCTGAGGGCCTGGGCCAGCGAGTGCACGGTGCGGCCATATTTCAGGTCACCGACGAAGGCGACGTTGAGGTTGTCCAGACGGCCCTGGGTCTCATGGATGGTGAACAGGTCGAGCAGGGTCTGGCTCGGATGCTGGTTGGAGCCGTCGCCGCCGTTGATGACCGGCACGCGGGAGAACTCGGAGGCCAGACGGGCCGCGCCCTCTTTCGGGTGGCGCATCACCACCGCATCCGAGTAGGAGCCGATGATCTTGATGGAGTCAGCCAGCGTCTCGCCCTTCTTGGCGCTGGTGTTGCCACCGTCGGCGAAGCCGATGATGTTGCCGCCAAGGCGCTGTACCGCGGTCTCGAACGAGAGGCGGGTGCGGGTGGAGGCTTCGAAGAAGCAGCTGGCAACCAGCTTGTCTTTCAACAGGCTGGTGTCAGGTTCAGCCTTCAACCGTTGTGCGGTTGAGACTACCAGTTCCATTTCTGACCGGGTCAGGTCCGAAATGGAGATGACATGTTTCTTATAGAGTGGATTGGTCATCGTCTGCATTCCCTTTGACATCATTGGAGGTTTTTCGGGCACAAAAAAAAGCCCCTGAAACAGGGGCTTTTTTTAAAAATAACTGGGGATCGTTGGGGTGGGAACCGGAAACAACGGGGCCGCTCTGGTGCGCACCACCCGTCTGCAAGGCTGTTTTCTGAATCAAAAACTGCATCGTTTCGTCCCGACCTTTTTCAAAACCGGACAGATTATAGGGCCGCTTTTTTAATTGTCAAAATTTTATTTCCGATGCCAATTTCAGCATGAAAAACGTTTAAGTGGCGGAAACATGACGACAAATCCACACTCTGTGCGTCTCTTGCAGCGATTCCCCATCGCGGGCCATGGCGCGCAAATAACCGAGTCTGTGGTGCCCTTCCAGCAGGCAGTAGGGGCGGGGCAGGGGATGGCCGTTCGGGTAGCTGGCTCCCTCCTCCGGCGCCAGTACGATGACAGGTTCCGGCCAGGTGCCTTCGTTCAGCATCTTCTCGCCGAGCCAGGAGCGACGCACATAGCGGTTGCTGCGCAGCATCTCGCCCCAGCGCTCGATCACCTCCATATGGCGGGAGTCCACCTGATCCACCAGTTGCGCGGTGGGCCAGCTTTCACAGGTGAACTGATGGTTGGCGAGATCGATAAAGCTCCAGTTGGACTCAAAACCGCGCCAATGACGGTAAATCCACTGGGAAAGCACATTTTCAGGAATAAAGGGCACCAGCGGCGCGACCCGTTCAAGATAGGCGGGCAGGGACTCTGTTTTGCGTTCATCCCTGAAGTTGAGGGGCGCCAGTTGTTGGAGCAGTCGGTAATTGAGCATAAGTGGCCTCCCGGTACCTGATTTCACCCTACCCCCATTTATGTCCCATTCCTACCCCGGCAGGGCTGCAAATACAGCAAGTTATCCCGCTTCGCTGCACAAACAACCGCGACTTGTTCGGGATTTGTGCAATCGCATCGAAAGCGTAAAAAAAGCCTTTACCTTTGATCTCCACTTTGTATACTACGCCTCGTTTGTTGCAGGGGCGTAGTTCCAATTGGTAGAACAGCGGTCTCCAAAACCGATGGTTGCGGGTTCGAGTCCTGCCGCCCCTGCCATTTTCAGAAAGGCCAGCTCATTGAGCTGGCCTTTCGCATTTCCGGCGTTCGCCCATTTATCCACCTCTCCTTTCTCTTTTTCTCCTTGCGGTTAGCCGTCCGGTGACTGTGGCCACATTGATCTCGATGTCTGCCGCAAGAGCGTTCAGTGTGCTGCAACCCGCTGTTTCAGGACGGTGACCAGCCGCTGGTGGCGGGCGGGGAGCGGCCACTCTGCGCGGTAGATCAGCCAGAGGGTGTCGATCACTTCAATGCTGCTCTGGATCACCCGGATCTTCTCCTGCTGGGCAAAGGCGGTGACGGCGAAGCGGGGCAGCACGGTAAAGCCGAGGCCGCGGGCGACCGGCTCCAGGATCAGGCCGATCTGGTTGGTAAAGCCGCGCAGGGGGATCTCGTCAACGCGCTGGCCGGGGTAGCGTCGTCCCAACAGGCGTTGTGCCATGCTGCGGCCATCCGGGTGGTCGATAAAGCCGAGCTTGCAGAGGTGCTGCCAGCTCTGCTCCTCGCCGTCGTTGGGCACCACCAGACAGAGGGGTTCGCGGGCGAAGGGCTCGGCGGCGATGCTGGGGTGCTCCGGCGGTTGATCCACCAGTCCCAGATCGCTGCGCCCTGCCAGTACCGCCTGCACTATGTCGGGGGTGGGGGCGAAACGGTGCTGGATGGTGAGTCCGGGGTGCTCCTGTTGCTGGTCGAGCAGCAGGGGATAGAGCAGCAGACCAATGCTGCCCGGGGTGGACAGGGTGATGGCGCCGCGGTGAGGATCGTCGTCAGAGAGACGGGCCCGCAGCTGTTCGGCGGCCTGCGCCTGCTGGCGGGCGAAGTCGAGCAGCACCAGCCCGCGCGGAGTGAGCTCCAGCTGACGGGGCTTGCGCAGCAGCAGGGGGCCAAATTCGGCCTCGAGGCGCGAGATATGCTGACTGACGGCGGCCTGAGTGAGATCCAGCTGCTCGGCGGCACGGGTAAAACTGCCGGTTTCATGCACCACCACCAGGGTGTGGAGCCAGAGTGGATTAACCATAAATTTAATTTATGCCTTCCATTAGTTTGACCTTATTTTTCATTATGTCGCCCCTTCCTATCATGTCACCTGTTTCCCACACACAATTTCAAGGTGACGTATGACCTATCCACGCAACTTCTCCCACATCGGCATCACGGTGACTGACCTCGACAAAGCGGTCGAGTTCTATACCAAGGTGATGGGTTGGTATCTCATCATGCCGGCCACCACCATCACCGAGGATGACTCTGCCATCGGCGTGATGTGTAACGACGTGTTTGGCCCGGGTTGGGGCTCCTTCCGCATCGCCCACCTCTCTACCGGCGACAAGATCGGCATCGAGCTGTTCGAGTTTCCCAACAGCGAGCGCCGTGAGAACAACTTCGAATTCTGGAAGACCGGGGTGTTCCACTTCAGCGTGCAGGATCCGGATGTCGAGGGGCTGGCGGCGCGCATCGTCGCGGCGGGCGGCAAGCAGCGGATGCCGGTGCGCGAGTACTACCCGGGCGAGAAGCCCTACCGCATGGTCTACATGGAAGATCCCTTCGGCAATATCGTCGAGATTTACAGCCACAGCTATGAGCTGACCTACTCCGCCGGTGCATATCAGGGGTAAGTGACAGGCCGCCTTCGGGCGGCCTGCTGCTTTGTTGTTACAAGAGTCAGTAGCATGGAATAGCGATCTGGTTCACACGAATAGCGCGTTCTGTTGTTGATAGATGGGAAAATATACAGATTCACTAAAGTCTGTTCATATTGCGGCCGATAGCCTTTGATACATCAGGGTTTTCCCTGCCTGACACAACAACAAGGATTCGTCGTCATGACCCTCTCTCTGCGCGGCAAGCTGCTGGCCACCAGTCTTGGCGTAGTGCTGCTGATGGCATCACTGCTCGGCATCGTTGCCTTTCACACCCTAAAATCCCGCACCATGAGCGCCATCCAGAGCGAGGCGGTCAACTATGGCCACGCCTACTCGGTCGCCATCGGCGAATGGATGACGGATCGCAAGAACACCGTCCATGCGCTGGTCAACCTGATCAGCGATAACCCCCAAGCCGAGCTGGTGCCGCACCTGAAGCAGGCCTATACCTCCGGCGGCTTCGGGCTCACCTATTTTGGCTCCGCGCAGGGGGTGATGACCCGGCAGGACCCCTCCCTCAACACCGGCAACTATGACCCGCGCGAGCGCCCCTGGTACCAGGATGCGGTGAAAGCGGGTCAGCTGATCGTCACCGCCCCCTATGTCAGCGTCACCATGCAGAAGCTGGTGGTCACCCTCTCCGAGCCGGTACGCCATCAGGGGGCGCTGGTCGGTGCCGTGGGGGCCAACCTGGCGCTCGACAAGCTGATCGACGAAGTACTGGCGATGAAGGTGCAGGGTGAAGGCTATGCCATGCTGCTCGACAGCAGCGGCCTCATCGTCGGCCATCCGCAGAAGGATTTGGCGCTCAAGCCCATCGCCGAGCTGGCGCCGGGACTCTCTGCCGCCACCTTCCAGCAGTGGGGCCGCGAAAACAGCGAGCTGCACGCCGCCACCCTCGACGGGCGGGATGTGCTGCTGGCGGTACAACCGGTACCGGGCACCGACTGGCTGCTGGCCATGGTGATGTATCGCGATGTGCTGGAGGCGCCGCTCAGCAGCCTGCTGTGGGAGCTGGTGGGGCTGACCCTGGTGCTGATGCTGGTATTCAGCGCTCTGCTCACTGCCACCTTCAAATACCTGTTCGCCGATCTCGGTCGGGTCGCGCACGCCCTGCACGACATTGCCCACGGCGAGGGGGATCTCACCGTTCACATCAACACCCACAGCAAGGATGAGGTGGGTCAGCTGGCCCAGAACTTCAACCAGTTCGTGGCGCGGCTGCACGGCATCGTCAGCCGGTTGCGGGATGTGACCATCGAGCTGGCGGCACAGTCTCGCGCTCAGGCGGCCGGGGCGCAGGCTCGCAGTCAGCGGGTGCGCCAGCAGCAGGACGAGATCGTGATGGTGGCGACCGCGGTGACCGAGATGGCTTCCGCTACCCAGGAGATCGCCGGCAACGCCGAGTTTGCCGCCACCACCGCCACCGATGCGGTTGCACTGGCGGTCGCCGGTCAATCCCAGGTTGGCCAGAGTCAGCGCAGCATTACCGGTCTGGCGGACGAAGTGGCCGATGCCAGCCAGATCATCAATGAGCTCGACAGCCATGCCCAGAAGATCAGCGGCATTCTGGCGACCATCAGCGGCATCGCCGAGCAGACCAACCTGCTAGCGCTCAACGCCGCCATCGAGGCGGCCCGGGCCGGTGAGCAGGGCCGCGGTTTTGCGGTAGTCGCGGACGAGGTGCGGGTGCTGTCGCGCCGTACCCACGACTCCACCGACGAGATCCAGCAGATGATCGAGACCCTGCAGCAGACCACCCGTCGCGCCGTGGGTGGCATGGAGACCAGCCGTCAGCTGGCGGGTACCAGCGTCGAGGATGCGGAAGCGGCCAACCAGAGCCTTGCCCGGATCAACGAGGCGATCGGCTCCATCAGCGACATGGCGACCCAGATCGCCGCAGCGGCCGAGGAGCAGACCTCGGTGACCGGCGAGATCAGCCGCAATACCGAGAATATCCGCCACGTCTCGCAAGAGCTGGCCGAGCAGGCGGGCAGCGAGGCGGCGCAGGCGGCTGAACTCAAGTCGTTGACCGAGCGGCTGGAGCAGGAGATCGGCCGCTTCCGGCTCTGACATCCCGCCACGCCAGCAACAGAAAGGGCAGCCCGCGGGCTGCCCTTTGTTATTTCACGACTGGCTTAAGGGGTCTGTTTGACCCAGATAAGCTGGTCGGTGGCAAAGCCCAGCGACTTCGCTTGGGCGACCAGCGCATCCACCTTCGCCTTGGGCGGGTTGGGTGAGCGGGAGAGGATCCAGAGGTAGTCGTGGTTGTAGCTGGTCACCAGCGAGAGCTGATAATCGGGGTCGAGGTCGATGACGTTGTAGCCGCCGTAGAAGGGGCCGAAGAAGCTCACCTTGAGCCGCGCCTCGTCCGGGTTGCCGACGAAGTAGGCCTTGCCCTCGGCTTCGCGCCAGCTGCCATCGCTCTGCTTGCCGCGGTTGAGCACCTTGACGCCGCCATCATCCCGCAGGCTGTAGGTGGCGCTCACCTGCTCCAGCCCCCGCTCGAAGCTGTGGTCGAGGCGGGCGATTTCGTACCAGGTACCGAGATAACGATCGAGCTGGAAGCCGGTAACGGGGCGAATGCCGTCGGCAATCCCGGTACAGGCCGTCAGCAGTAAAGCGGTGAACAGGCAAAGCAGTGAACGCATAAGTAATCCCTCTCTTGTTATCCCTCGATGATGCGCAGCTGGCCATCCCGGAAGCGGGAGGCCTGATCCGTCGGCGTGCTGCCGAAGAAGCGCTTGTACTCCCGACTGAACTGGGAGTTGCTCTCGTAACCGACTCTGGCCGCCGCGGTGCCCGCTTTGATGCCATCGTGCAGCATCATCATCCGCGCCTTGTGCAGGCGAAATGACTTGATGTACTGCAGCGGCGAGGTGGCAGTGACCGCCTTGAAGTGGTGGTGAAAGGCGGAGACGCTCATGTTCACCTCCCGCGCCAGCTCCTCCATGGTGAGGTTGTCGGCATAACGGGACTCTATCATACGCAGCACCCGGGCGATCTGGCCCACATGGTTGTGGCGATTGGCGAGCGCTTGCAGCGCCGGGCCGCCCCCCTCGGTGAGGGCGTGGAACAGCATCTCCCGCACCGTTTGCGGTCCCAGCACCCTGGCGTGCAGCGGGTTGTCCATCAGCTCGATTAGTCGCTCGGCGGCGCAAAACATGGTTTCCGACAGGGGGACCGAGTGGACGCCGCTCTTTTGTGGCGCGGGGGCGGGCAGGGCATCGCCAAGCTCCAGCAGCAGCTCTTGCAGGGTGACCAGATCGATCTCGATGGTAAAACCGATAAGCGGCTGCTCGGGGGAGGCGAAGCACTCGCACTCGCAGGGGAGCGGCAGGGTCATCAGCAGATAGTGATTGGGGTCGTAGCGAAATACCTGATCCGCCAGATAACCCACCTTGTGTCCCTGCAGGATAACGATCATCCGCGGTTGGTAGAGCACCGGGGTGCGGCCATGGTGCTCGGTGGTATAGATGAGGTTGACCTGTTTCACCGGTGATGGGGTGATGCCGGGTGCGGTGACGTGGCGGGTCAATCTGGCGGCGAGGTCGCTGTAACGGTTTTGCATGGGCGCTCTTTGATTCGACAGTTCCGGTTTTCGCTGCTTTGTAGAAATAGGCAAGAATCAAGCAGGATGTTGTCTTGATGGTAGGGTGGTTCTGGAGAAAAATGCAATCATGATTTCGCGGCCTGGCCGCCCTGACTCTCAGAAGAAGGCAATGTCGATGAACAACTTTACTCTCCATACCCCGACCAAAATCCTGTTCGGCCAAGGGCAGATCGCCCAGTTGCGCGAGCAGCTTCCGAGCGATGCCCGCGTCTTGATCACCTACGGTGGCGGCAGCGTGGTACGCAGTGGCCTGCTGGAACAGATCCGCAACGAGCTGGCTGGCATGACCCTGTTTGAATTTGGCGGCATCGAGCCGAACCCGGCCTACGAGACCCTGATGGGCGCCGTGGAGCTGGCCCGTGCCGAGCGTGTCGACTTCCTGCTCGCCGTTGGCGGTGGCTCCGTGCTCGATGGCACCAAGTTTATCGCCGCTGCCGCGCACTACGATCCGGCCAAGGATCCCTGGCACATTCTCGAGACCGTCGGCAGCGAAGTGCGCTCCGCCATCTCGCTCGGTTCCGTGCTGACCCTGCCGGCGACCGGTTCCGAAATGAACATGGGTGCCGTCATCACCCGTCGCAGCAGTGGCGACAAGGTGCACTTCTTCTCGCCGTTCGTGATGCCGCGCTTCGCGGTGCTCGATCCGGTGCTCACCTACACCCTGCCCGAGCGTCAGGTAGCGAACGGGGTAGTGGATGCCTTTGTTCACATCGTGGAGCAGTACCTCACCTATCCGGTCAATGCCAAGGTGCAGGATCGCTTCGCTGAAGGCTTGCTGCTGACCCTGATCGAAGAGGGCCCCAAGGCGCTGGCCGAGCCGCACAACTACGAGGTACGCGCCAACATCATGTGGAGCGCCACCATGGCGTTGAACGGCCTGATCGGTGCCGGTGTACCACAGGACTGGGCCACCCACATGCTGGGTCACGAGCTGACTGCCCTGCACGGCCTCGACCACGCCCAGACTCTGGCGGTGGTGCTGCCCGCCCTGCTGCAGGCCAAGCGCAAACAGAAACATGCCAAGCTGCTGCAATACGCAGAGCGGGTGTGGGGTCTGCACAGCGGTAGCGAAGCGGAGCGCATCGACGATGCCATCGCCGCGACCCGCGACTTCTTCGAGCGGATGGGGGTCAAGACCCGACTGCGCGACTACGGTCTGAAAGATCTGGGTATCGACACCCTGATCGGCAAGCTGGGTGAGCACGGTATGACTGCCATCGGCGAGCACGGCGACATCGATCTGGTGCAGAGCCAGCATATTTATGAAGCGGCCTGGTAAGGGCCGCCAATCGGTGCCAAACGGGCGAAACGATTGAATTGCCGGGGCCCTCTCCCGCCATCTGGCGGCTGAGCGGCCCCGCTTTTGTTGGGAAAATGTTACTTTTCGGCGTTTCGCTGCGAGAAGTGAGACGAAAGCGGATTTCGTAAGAACAAAAAACGCTAAGATAGAGGGCCGGTAAAACATTTTTTTTGACTGGTTGGATCACTTTTTTCAGCCGTTTTTACTGGTATAAGCCTCTAATTTGGTTTGTTTTTTTTAATCGTAGCCAGGGATGGGCTGAATTCTGTACGAGTGCCGTCGGGACTGCGGTTGTAATAAAACTCCAAAATTTGATACTAATCACCTTCGCGCCTGAAAAGCGGGGGCCTGACCATGACAGGAGGTTGAGGTAAAGCCTACTGATTTTCATAACAAAGAGCCCTGGACCTGCACTTTGGTCATGTCTTGTTTCGTCAGAAGTGAGACACTGGGCAGCGATTGTTTATTAACCATCAGGGAATAGTCATGCAGATTGGAATACCGAGAGAGAGTCTCGCCGGTGAGACCCGGGTCGCAGCGACCCCGGCTACCGTCGAGCAGCTGAAAAAGCTCGGCTTCGAGGTCGCCATCGAGACCGGCGCAGGCCTGTCGGCCAGCTTCGATGATGCCACCTTCGAGGCTGCCGGTGCCAGCGTGGTGCCGAATGTCTGGCAAGCCGACCTTATCTTCAAGGTCAATGCGCCGACCGATGCCGAGATCGCACAAATTAAAGATGGCGCCACTCTGATTAGCTTCATCTGGCCTGCCCAGAACCCCGAGCTGGTCAAGAAGCTGTCCGAGCGCAACATCAATGTAATGGCGATGGATATGGTGCCGCGGATCTCCCGTGCCCAGTCCCTCGATGCCCTCTCCTCCATGGCCAACATCGGTGGCTATCGCGCCGTGGTTGAAGCTGCGCACCAGTTCGGTCGCTTCTTCACCGGTCAAATCACCGCAGCCGGTAAAGTGCCGCCTGCCAAGGTACTGGTGATCGGTGCCGGTGTTGCCGGTCTGGCTGCCATTGGTACGGCCGGTTCCCTCGGTGCCATCGTGCGTGCGTTCGATACCCGTCTGGAAGTGGCCGAGCAGATCGAATCCATGGGTGGGGAATTCCTCAAGCTCGACTTCGGTGGCGAAGATGGCGCATCCAGCGATGGTTACGCCAAAGTCATGTCCGATGAGTTCATCAAGGCCGAGATGGAGCTGTTCGCCCAGCAGGCCAAAGAGGTGGACATCATCATCACCACCGCCCTGATCCCGGGCAAGCCGGCTCCCAAGCTGATCACCAAAGAGATGGTCGACAGCATGAAGCCGGGCTCCGTCATCGTGGACATGGCCGCTCAGGCTGGTGGCAACTGTGAATACACAGTGCCGGGTGAGCTGCATGTCACCGCCAACGGCGTCAAGGTGATTGGTTACACCGATCTGCCGGGTCGTCTGCCTGCCCAATCCTCCCAGCTCTACGGTACCAATCTGGTCAACCTGATGAAGCTGATGTGCAAGGAGAAGGACGGCAACGTTGCCATCGACTTCGAAGACGTGGTTCAGCGCAACATGACGGTGATCCAGGCCGGTGAAGTGACCTTCCCGCCGCCCGCCATCTCCGTCTCTGCTGCCCCGCAGAAACCGGCCGCCGCCAAACCGGCCGCCAAGAAAGAAGAGGCCAAGCCCTCCAACAAGAAGTTCGTGTTCGGTGCCATCGGTATCGCCGCCTTCGGCTGGATTGCGTCCGTTGCCCCGGCAGCCTTCCTCTCCCACTTCACCGTATTCATCCTGGCCTGTGTGGTCGGTTACTACGTGGTGTGGAACGTCTCTCACGCCCTGCACACGCCGCTGATGTCGGTCACCAATGCCATCTCCGGCATTATCGTGGTCGGTGCCCTGCTGCAGATCGGGCAAGGGTCGACCCTGGTCACCGCGCTGGCGTTCATCGCCGTGCTGATTGCCAGTATCAACATCTTCGGCGGCTTCACCGTCACTCAGCGCATGCTGAAGATGTTCCGTAAGGATTAAGGGGGTTTAACGTGTCTCAAGGACTGGTAACAGCATCCTATATCGTTGCCGCCGTGCTCTTCATCCTCAGTCTCGCGGGACTGTCGAAGCAAGAAACGGCCAAGCATGGCAACCTGTTCGGTATCGCGGGTATGGCTATCGCCCTGCTCGCCACCGTATTCAACCCGGAGACCAGTGGCGTTCACTGGATCATCCTGGCCATGGTGATCGGCGGTGCCATCGGCGTGCGTCTGGCACTCAAGGTCGAAATGACCGAGATGCCCGAGCTGGTGGCCGTGCTGCACAGCTTCGTGGGTATGGCGGCAGTACTGGTGGGCTTCAACAGCTTCATCGATCTGCACCCTTCTGCACCTGCTGAGGTCGTCGTCTCCGTCGGTTCCAATCTGGATGCCACCCTGGCAGCCGCCCGTGCGGCGTTCGAGCAGGCCAACAGCGTTGCCCAGGTCGAGCACCTGACCGGCGCCATGCTGAACATCCACCTGGTCGAGATCTTCCTGGGCGTCTTCATCGGTGCCGTAACCTTTACCGGTTCCGTGGTTGCCTTCGGCAAACTGCGTGGTCTCATCTCCTCCAAGCCGCTGATGCTGCCGCACCGCCACAAGCTGAACCTGCTGGCCGTGGTCGCCTCGCTGGCGCTGATGGTTTACTTCGTCAACGCGGGCGGCTCTACCTTCGCCCTGCTGGTGATGACCCTGATCGCCTTTGCCTTCGGCTGGCATCTGGTTGCCTCCATTGGTGGCGCAGACATGCCGGTGGTGGTCTCCATGCTGAACTCCTACTCCGGTTGGGCGGCAGCGGCGGCGGGCTTCATGCTCTCCAACGACCTGCTGATCGTCACCGGTGCCCTGGTGGGTTCCTCCGGTGCGATCCTCTCTTACATCATGTGTAAGGCGATGAACCGCTCTTTCATCTCCGTGATCGCCGGTGGCTTCGGCTCCGACGGCGTAGCCTCCACGGCTGATCAGGAGATGGGCGAATACCGCGAAACCAGCGCCGAGGAAGTGGCTGACCTGCTGAAAAACTCCAGCTCCGTCATCATCACCCCGGGCTACGGCATGGCGGTGGCGCAGGCCCAGTATCCGGTGGCTGAAATCACCCAGAAGCTGCGTGATCGCGGCGTCAAGGTGCGCTTCGGTATCCACCCGGTTGCCGGTCGTCTGCCTGGCCACATGAACGTGCTGCTGGCGGAAGCGAAAGTCCCGTATGACATCGTGCTGGAAATGGACGAGATCAACGACGACTTCGCCGATACCGATACCGTGCTGGTGATCGGTGCCAACGACACCGTCAACCCGGCTGCGATGGAAGATCCGGGCAGCCCGATCGCCGGTATGCCGGTACTGGAAGTGTGGAAAGCGCAGAACGTCATTGGCTTCAAGCGCTCCATGAACACTGGCTACGCCGGTGTCCAGAACCCGTTGTTCTTCAAAGAGAATACCCAGATGCTGTTTGGCGATGCCAAGGCCAGCGTCGAGGCAATCCTGAAAGCACTGTAAGTGCCATTCAGAGACTGGATATAAAGGAGGCTTCGGCCTCCTTTTTTATTACTCATCCCTTGTATATCCTCAATCCATACGGACCATGAGGGATCTCCATGATGTGGTGTCAGGGTTGGCGAAGGATAGGGTTGTACGGCTGGCTGCTGGCCTCCCTGTTTGGTACTGGTTCGGCAGTGGCGGCGGACGAGCCGCCGACTCTGACGCTGCTGACCGAGCTGTGGCCCCCTTATGTGATGCGTGGTGACAATGGCGAGCTGGCCGGCGCCGATCTCGATCTGGCCTGTACCGTGTTGCGCCAGATGGGTTATCGCACTGAAATCAGGGTGCTGCCCTGGAAGCGGGTTCTGCAGCAGGCCCGTCTCAAGCAGGGGGATGCGGTAGTCGACGTATTCTTTGAACCTTCCCGCCAGCACTGGCTTCACTATCCCGAAGAGCCGCTCTCTTACAGCGGTGAAGTGCTCTTCTATCCGACGGTTCGTCCGGTGGATTTCAAGCAGCTATCCGACCTCAAGGGTCTGCGGATAGGTATTCAGGAAGATTATGCCTACAGCCCCGATTTTCTGACCGATCCCGGGGTGATCCGGATGCCGATGACGGGGGAGGGGAATGCCATCAAACAGCTGCATCTGATGATGGCAGGTCGGCTGGACGGGGTGGTGCTTAACGAGCGGGTCGGTCGTTATCTGCTGCATACCCAGGGGTTGCAGGATCAGGTGAACCACGGCTCGCGCCTGCTGACCGATGACAACCGCAACTTCCTCGCGTTTACCCACAAGCCCGGCCACGACCAGCTGGCTATCCGCTTCTCCTCTGCCCTCAAGGCGTTCAAACAGACTCCCGCCTACAAGCAACTGCTGGCCCGCTATCACCTCTGAGTTGCCGCCCTGCTGTGCGCCGCTTCACAATTTGTCGCACTTTGTTAAAAGGTGGGCATAATGGCGAACAAAAAGGGGATACCGCTCAACATTAGTTGATCTTGTTGATAGTAGAATCAACTGCGGTTTACTCAAAGTTACTCATATATGTCCACAGCAGCCACCACTGACCAGGTCAATTCGTTAACGGATGAAGAACGTCATCTGATCGCCAGTTTCGAGCCCGCGGTCGAGGCGCTGGCCGCGCTGTTTGGCGCAGGGTGCGAGGTGGTGTTGCATGCGTTCGATACGCTGGATGCATCGGTCATCAAGATTGCCAACGGCCATGTCACCGGTCGTCGGGAGGGGGCGCCGGTCACCGACTTTGCCCTCAACCGCTTGCAGGGGGAGGCGGGCAGCCAGTGGAGCAGCTACTTCAGCCGTACCCGCGACGGGACGCTGATGAAGTCCTCCTCCATCACCATCAGCAACCGGCAGGGCAAGCCCATCGGCATGCTCTGCGTGAACTTCAGTCTGGATACCTCCCTTGGCAGCCTGCTCGATACCTTTGCGCTGCCAGCGGCACCGGCGCCGCTCAACAACGAGACCTTTGCCAGCTCGGTGGATGATCTGGTGACCCAGGTGATTGAGAAGGTGGATCGGGACGATTCGCTCTCCTGCACGGTGCGCAACAAGGAGATAGTGACCCGGCTCTTCGACATGGGGATCTTCGAGATCAAGGAGGCGGCCCAGCTGGTTGCCCGGATGCTCGGCATCTCCCGTCATACTGTTTATCTGCATATCCGCAACCACAAGGCGGATCTGAACAAGCAATAATTGCCTGCGGGCACCCTGTACATGAGAAACACTGCGATGAAAGCACAATGGACCGACTTTATTACCCTGCTCAAGCGTGAAGTGGTGCCGGCCCTGGGCTGTACCGAGCCGATGTCGGTGGCGCTGGCGGCGGCCAACTGCCGCAAGCTGCTGGGGGAGACCCCGACCCGCATCAGCGTCTGGGTCAGTGGCAATCTGTTCAAGAACGGCATGGGGGTCGGGGTGCCGGGTACCGGCATGATCGGTCTGCCGGTGGCCGCTGCGGTCGGCATCACAGGGGGCAATCCCGATGCCGGGCTGGAGGTGCTCAAGACCCTCACACCAGAACAGGTGGAAGCGGCCAAGGCGTTGCTGCCGGTGATCAAGGTGGATGTGAAGGATGTGCCTGACGTGCTCTACGCCGAGGTGCTGGCCGAAGTGGAGGGCCATAGCGCCCGGGTGGTGATCTGCACCGACCACACCCGCATCATCCTGATGGAGAAGGATGGCGAGGTGCTGATGGAGCAGGCCAGTGCCCCCGGCGTACAGATCCAGCCAGCCAAATCCGCCAAACCGGCCATGACCCTGCGGGAGATCGTCGATTTTGCATTGGAAGTGCCGCTGGCGGAGATCGACTTTATCCGCGAGGCCGCCACCATGAATCAGGCGCTGGCGGACGAAGGGTTGCAGGGTTACGGCCTGAAGATCGGCAAGATCCTCACCGAGCAGGTGGAGCGCAAGCTGCTCTCCGATGACCTGATGACTCTGGCGATGCGCCTCTCCTCCGCTGCCTCCGATGCACGGATGGATGGCGCCATGCTGCCCGCCATGTCCAACTCCGGCTCCGGCAATCAGGGCATTGCCGCCACCATGCCTGTGGTCGCGGCGGCCCGCTTCCTCAAGGCGAGCGACGAGCAGCTGACTCGGGCGCTGGTGATGAGCCATCTGGTGGCCATCTACATCAAGACTTACCAGAACAAGCTGTCGGCCCTCTGCGCCGCCAGTACCGCCGCCATGGGGGCCGGTGCCGCCATCACCTGGCTGCTGGGCGGCCAGTATCAGCAGATCAGCCACTGCATCAACAACATGATTGGCGATGTCTCCGGCATCATCTGCGACGGCGCGGGCAGCGCCTGCTCCATGAAGGTCTCCACCTCCACCTCGGCGGCGGTTAAGTCTTCGCTGATGGCTATCAACAACCTGCATGTCCCCCAGAGCGAGGGGATCGTCTCCGACGATGTGGACCAGACCATCGCCAATCTGGGACGACTCTCCAAAGAGGGGATGCTGGATACCGACATCGAAATCATCAATATCATGCGAGCGAAACAGCAGAAGCAGTGAATCTGTGACAAGGGGGCGATAGACCCCCTTGTTCTTGTCACGACGGCGCAGACCGTCTGACACGGTTGCCAGGGCAAGCATGGCGCTTGCTCTTGTTTCTCGGGCCCAAGCCCGCTTTTTGGGGAGTCATACCATGACATTTAGCGTTATCGGCAATCTGGCCATCGCCGCCATCTTGCTGTTCTTTCTCTACCGGTTACAGGAAAAACATGTGAGCTTCACCCGCCGGGTATTTGCCGGTCTGGGGCTCGGTATTCTGTTCGGCGCCGCGTTGCAACTGCTTTACGGTGCTGGTTCGTCCGTCATTGTTCAGACCATCGACTATCTGGATATTGTGGGTAGCGGCTATGTGAAGCTGCTGCAGATGATCATCATCCCGCTGATCATGGTCTCCATCATCAGCGCCATTCTCAAGCTCAATGGCGGCACTGCGCTGGGCAAGATCAGCGCCATGACCATAGGCGTGCTGATCTTCACCACCGCCATCGCCGCCGGGGCGGGCATCCTGATGTCCAACTTGTTTGGCCTGACTGCTGAAGGGCTCACCTCCGGTGCCGCCGAGAGCGCTCGTGGCGCCGCGCTGCAGACCACCCTCGGCAGCGTCGAGAGCATGTCGTTCGCCAAGATGATGCTGGAGTTCATTCCTGCCAACCCCTTCCTCGACATGACCGGGGCGCGCAAGACCTCCACCATCGCCGTGGTGATCTTCTCCATCTTCATCGGCCTCTCCGCTACCGGCATCGCCCGCAAGAAGCCGGAGATCTTCGCCAGTTTCAGCCACTTCGTGGCCGTGGCGCATGCCATCGTGATGCGGATGGTGACTCTGGTGCTGCGCCTGACCCCGTTCGGCGTGCTGGCGCTGATGACCAAGGTGGTCTCCGGTTCCAACTACGCGGATATTCTCAACCTGCTCAGCTTTGTGATGGCCTCTTACGGCGCCATCGCCATCATGTTTGTCGTGCACCTGCTGCTGGTGAGCATGGTCGGCATCAACCCGCTGCGCTTCCTCAAGAAGATCACGCCGGTGCTGGCGTTTGCCTTCACCTCCCGTACCAGTGCGGGCTCCATTCCGATGAACGTGCAGACCCAGACCAAGTCGCTGGGTATTCCTGAGGGGATCGCCAACTTCGCTGCCTCCTTCGGTTCCACCATCGGCCAGAACGGCTGTGCCGGTATCTATCCTGCCATGCTGGCCGTGATGATTGCCCCGACCGTCGGGGTCAACCCGATGGATCCCGGCTTTATCATGACCCTGATCGCCATCATCACCGTCAGCTCCTTCGGGGTGGCCGGGATTGGCGGCGGCGCCACCTTTGCCGCGCTGATCGTGCTCTCCGCACTGGACTTCCCGGTGGCGCTGGCCGGTCTGCTCATCTCCATCGAGCCGCTGATCGATATGGGCCGTACCGCGCTTAACGTCTCCGGCTCCATCACCGCAGGGACGGTCACCAGCCGCCTGATGGGCGAAACCGACATGCATGTGTTCAACAGCGATCACGAAGTGAGTCTGGACGGCGAAGAGTCTACCGTCTGATTTGCTGTCGGTTGATCTGCCCGTGGAAAGGGGTGACTCTTTCCCGTCATAGACCGCAGGGAGGGCATGCCCTCCCTGCGCCATTGAGAGGAAAAACAATGAGAATTCTGATCATCGGTGGCGAAGCCGCCGGTATGAGTGCGGCCGCCAAGGCGCGCCGTCTGGCCAAAGATGCCGAGATCGTGGTGTATGAGGCCTCCGAAGTGATCTCTTTCGGTGCTTGCGGCCTGCCTTACTTCGTCGGTGACGAGTTTCAGGAGCCCGGCTACATGGCCGAGTTCACCCCCGAGCAGTTCGCTGCCAAGGGGATCGAGGTCAAGATTGGCCATCGGGTATTGAGCGTTGACGCAACTGCCCAGACCTTGGTGGTGGAGCACAACGGCGACACCTTCACCGATCGCTACGATCGCCTGATGATTGCCACCGGTGCCCGCGAAGTGATGCCCCCCATCCCCGGTCTGCAGCAGCAAGGGGTATTCGGTCTGCGCCGGATGGCCGACGGGCTGGCGCTCAAAGCTGCGGTGCAAGACAAGAATAATCGCCGCGCCGTGGTGATTGGCTCCGGCTTTATCGGGCTGGAGGTGGTCGAGGCGCTGGTCCATCAGGGCAAAGAGGTGCGTCTCATCGAGTTGGCGGATCGGGTCATCCCCGATGCGTTTGATGGCGAGATCACCCAGCATATCGAAACCGAACTGCGCGAGCAGGGGGCCTCTCTCCATCTGGGTGAGCGAGTTGAAGCGCTGCTGGGGGATGGCCGGGTGACCGGCGTGCGCACCAGTCAGGGCGAGTACGAGGCCGATATTGTGGTGGTCTGCACCGGGGTCAAGCCCAACACCGAGTTTCTGGCCGATACCGGCATCGAGCGGCTCGGTAACGGCGCCATCAAGGTGGACCGTCAGGGGCGCAGCTCGCTCGCCAACGTCTGGTCAGCCGGTGACTGTGCCAGCGTTTGGCACAGCGTGAAGCAGCAGCAGGTCTATGTGCCGCTCGCCACCATCGCCAACAAGCTGGGGCGCATGGTGGGTGAGAACCTGGCGGGGGCCGAGCAGGAGTTCCCGGGCACCCTCGGCTCTGCCGCGCTCAAGGTGCTGGGGCTGGAGGCGGGCCGTACCGGCCTCTCCGAGCAGGAAGCCAAGGCGATGGGCATCGACTATCGCACCGTGGTGATCAAGGACAAGTGCCATACCAACTACTGCCCGGGCCAGTCCGACATTCACGTCAAGCTGGTCTATGAGGCGGGCAGCAAGCGGCTGCTGGGTGGCCAGATCCTCGGTCGCAAGGGGGCGGTACACCGCATCGACGCGCTGGCGGTGGCCATCACCATGGGAGTGACCACCGAGCAGCTCGGCATGCTGGACTTTGCCTATGCGCCGCCCTTCTCCCGCACCTGGGATGCCCTGAACGTGGCGGGTAATGTCGCGAAGTAAGCGTTGCGATGACGGACGGCGTTGGGAAGGCGCCGTTACGTTGCCCTAGCTCTGCAGAGCCCCTGCGGGTAATTTCAGTGGCTAAATTGCAGCAATAAAAAAACCGATGCCAAGGCATCGGTTTTTTGTTACCGGTTTATCCGTATCACTCAGCCACGGCCGAGGCGGTTCTCCGGGTAGTTCTTGGCCAGCACTTCGCGGGCATGCTTGGCCAGCTGCGGCATCTTCAGGGAGTCGTAAGACTCGACCATGATCTCCAGCGCCTTCTCGGTTTCGGCTGTGTCTGGGTAGGTTTCGACAATCAGCTTGGCCCGGTTGGCGGCCGCGACCAGTGCATCACGCTTCACGTAATACTCGGCCACGCTCAGGTCATATCGGGCCAGACGATTCTTCAGGCCAATCATGCGCGCACGGGCATCGGCGGCATAGACGCTGTTGGGGTAGTTCTGCAGCAGGGTCTTGAAGTCCTGGAATGCTTGACGGGCATAAGCCGGGTCTTTGTCGTCACGACCGATACCGAACAGGCTCTGGAAGAAGTTGTAATCCGCCGCCATGTTGGTCAGGCCGCGCATATAGAAGACGTAATCGATATTTTTATGCGCCGGATTGAGGCGGATAAAACGGTCGATATTGGCGATCGCCTGAGCGGTATCATCCTGCTTGTAGTAGGCATAGATGAGGTCAAGCTGCACCTGATTGGAGTAGGCTCCGAACGGATAGCGAGAGTCCAAAGCCTCAAGCAATTCAGTGGCTTGCACGTAATTACCAACGTCCAGTTTGAGGCGTGCTTTCTGGTACAGGGTCTCCGGCGGTTCGTCGGGTACCTTGGGTTTGGTGCTGGAACAGCCTGTGATCAAGGTAGCGACCAAGGCGAGCGACATCAGCAGGTGAGACTTCTTTCCCATCAACAACATCCGGTCCATTTCCACGAAATTGGCAAAGTATCCGTTATGCTTGGCTAAAAGAAAAGCTAGAATACCCGGATTATTTCGAATTGATACCCCCCGCTCAAGAGACCATACATGAGCCAGCATATTGAACTGACAGGCGAATTCCAGGATCACCAATTCGGGCAGCGACTCGACCAGGCCCTGGCCGAATTGTTTCCAGACTACTCCCGCACCCGCATCAAGGAGTGGATTTTACAGGACAGAGTGACCCTGGACGGTCAGGTTGCCAACACCCCGCGCGAGAAGATTCTGGCCGGGCAGCAGGTGCATGTGAATGTCGAGCTGGAAGATGATACTCGCTGGGATGCCCAGGATATCGAGCTCAACATCGTTTATGAAGATGAACACATTCTGGTGATCGACAAACCGGCCGGTCTGGTGGTTCACCCGGGCGCAGGTACGCCGGATGGCACCATCCTCAACGCCCTGCTGCACCGCTACCCCGGCATTGCCGAGGTACCTCGCGCCGGTATCGTGCACCGTCTGGATAAAGACACCACAGGTTTGATGGTGGTTGCCAAAACCGTACCCGCCCAGACCCATCTGGTGGAAGCGTTGCAGGCGCGCCAGATCACCCGTGAGTACGAAGCGATCGCCATCGGTCACATGACCGCAGGTGGTACGGTTGATGCGCCCATAGGCCGTCACCCGACCCAGCGTACCCATATGGCCGTGGTGCCCAATGGTCGTCCTTCCGTGACTCACTACCGGGTTCACGAGAAGTTCCGTGGCCACACCCGTCTGCGTCTGCGTCTGGAGACCGGCCGTACCCACCAGATCCGTGTCCACATGGCGCACATCAAACACCCGCTGGTGGGTGATCCCGCTTACGGTGGCCGTCTGCGCCCGCTGCGCAACGCGACCCCCGAGCTGACTCAGGCACTGCGCAACTTCAACCGTCAGGCGCTGCATGCCACTATGCTGCAACTGGCTCACCCCATCACGGGGGAAGTGATGCAGTGGCACTCAGCTACACCGCAAGACATGGTGGAGCTGATGGAAGTGCTGCGCGCGGATACGCTCGCCAATCCGGATGATCTGGTCTGGAACTGATGTGATAGGGCCTGCTGCGTCGGTTTCTGGCGTCATCCGGCCCGAACAGATGCCAAACGGGGTTCCCTTGCAGGAGCCCCGTTTTTATATCGGTGAATTGAAGGAGTCACAGATGAAATGGATCGAACCCGACTGGCCAGCCCCGGCGTGTGTCAGGGCGTTGTCGACCACCCGGGATGGTGGTGTTAGCGAAGGGGTCTTTGCCGGTCTCAATCTGGGCGCCCATGTGGGGGATGAACCGGTGCGAGTCGAGGCCAATCGGGCCCGGCTGCAGCAGGCGGCCGCCATCCCGGGGCCCCTTAACTGGCTCAATCAGGTGCACGGCACCGTGGTTCATCCAGTCAGCAGCCATTATGAGCAGGCGCCGGATGCCGATGCCGCCTGCGCCCATGAGGCGGAGCTGGCCTGCATCGTGATGACCGCCGACTGTCTGCCGGTGTTGTTTTGCGATCGGGCTGGTACCGTGGTCGCAGCGGCCCACGCAGGCTGGCGTGGACTGAAAGAGGGCGTGCTGGAGGCGAGCATCGCCGCCATGGGCTGCGAGCCGGGCGAGGTCCTGGTCTGGATGGGCCCGGCCATTGGCCCCACTGCATTTGAAGTGGGGGGAGAGGTGCGCGAGGCCTTTATGGCTGAGCAGGCTGAAGCTGGAGCGGCGTTCGTCCCTTCGTCCAACGACGGCAAATGGTTGGCGGATATCTACCAGCTGGCCCGGTTGCGCCTTGCCCGCGCTGGCGTTACCGCCGTCTATGGTGGTGAATACTGCACCTTCAGCGATAGCGAGCAGTTCTACTCTTATCGTCGCGACGGCCAGACCGGCCGGATGGCCTCCCTCATCTGGTTGGCCCGCTAAGCAATCACCCGCCAACTAATACCCCGTCTCTCTCAAGAACAGATCCGTATGAGAGAGGCGGTGATCCTGCCCTCTCCCCGCTTTGCAGAAAAAATAACCAGCCTATGCCCTTGAAATAGCCCGTACGGGCCTCATCTTTCATCTCAGAAAGTTATGTTGTTTGCCGCGCAAGCGGCGTCTGCCTGTTTGAAGGGGGAGTGCAATGCGCCTCGATCGCCTGACCAGCAAATTCCAGATTGCTATTTCCGATGCCCAGTCTCTTGCGCTGGGTCGTGACCACCAATTCATCGAACCCGTTCACCTGATGACCGCACTGGTCAATCAGGATGGCGGCTCTATCCGTCCGTTGCTCACCCTGACCGGGATGGATATCAACGCCCTGCGCTCCCGTCTCGGTGAGGAGCTGGATCGCCTGCCGCGCGTCAGCGGTGTGGAAGGGGACGTGCAGCTCTCCAACGGCCTCGGCCGCCTGCTCAACGTCTGCGACAAACTGGCCCAGCAGCGCAAGGATCAGTTCATCTCCTCCGAACTGTTCGTGCTGGCTGCCCTCGATGACAAGGGAACGCTGGGTGAGCTGCTGCGCGCCCAGGGGCTGACCAAGGAAAAACTCGAAGCGGCCATCGACAAGGTGCGGGGCGGCAAGAAGGTGGAAGATGCCAACGCCGAGGAGAACCGTCAGGCGCTGGAGAAGTACACCATCGATCTGACCGAGCGGGCCGAGATCGGCAAGCTCGACCCGGTGATCGGCCGTGATGACGAGATCCGCCGTACCATTCAGGTGCTGCAACGCCGCACCAAGAACAACCCTGTGCTGATCGGTGCTCCCGGTGTCGGTAAAACCGCCATCGTCGAGGGGTTGGCCCAGCGCATCATCAACGGCGAAGTGCCGGAAGGGCTCAAGAACAAGCGGGTGCTGTCGCTGGACATGGGGGCGCTGGTGGCCGGTGCCAAGTATCGCGGCGAGTTTGAAGAGCGGCTCAAGGCTGTACTGACCGATCTCGCCAAGGAGGAGGGCAACGTCATCCTCTTTATCGACGAGCTGCATACCATGGTCGGCGCCGGCAAGGGCGAAGGGGCCATGGACGCGGGCAACATGCTGAAACCTGCGCTGGCCCGTGGCGACCTGCACTGCGTCGGCGCCACCACCCTGGATGAGTACCGTCAGTACATCGAGAAGGATGCCGCGCTGGAGCGTCGCTTCCAGAAGGTGCTGGTGGAAGAGCCGAGCGTGGAGGACACCATCGCCATCCTGCGTGGCTTGAAAGAGCGTTACGAGCTGCACCACCATGTGCAGATCACCGATCCTGCCATCGTGGCGGCGGCCCAGTTGTCCCATCGCTATATTGCGGATCGCCAGCTGCCGGACAAGGCCATCGACCTTATCGACGAGGCGGCGGCCAGCATCCGGCTGCAGATCGATTCCAAGCCGGAGGCGCTCGATCGCCTCGAGCGGCGCATCATCCAGCTCAAGCTGGAGCAGCAGGCGTTGATGAAAGAGGACGACGACGCCAGCCGCAAGCGTCTGGAGCTGATCAATCAGGAGATTGGCGAAAAAGATCGGGAATACAACGAGCTGGACGAAGTGTGGAAGGCCGAGAAAGCCGCCCTTGCCGGCACCCAGCATATCAAGGCGGCGCTGGAGCAGGCCCGTCAGGATCTCGATGTGGCGCGCCGCGCAGGCGACCTGGGCCGGATGTCCGAGCTGCAGTACGGCCGCATTCCGGAGCTGGAGAAACAGCTGGATCTCGCCACTCAGGCCGAGATGCAGGAGACCAGTCTGCTGCGCAACCGGGTCACCGACGTGGAGATTGCAGACGTCCTGGCCCGCTGGACCGGTATTCCGGTCGCCCGCATGCTGGAAGGGGAGCGCGACAAGCTGCTGCGGATGGAAGATCAGCTGCACAGCCGGGTGATTGGTCAGGAGGAGGCGGTCGATGCGGTCTCCAACGCCATTCGTCGCTCCCGTGCCGGTCTCTCCGACCCGAATCGCCCCATCGGCTCCTTCCTGTTCCTGGGGCCCACCGGGGTGGGCAAGACCGAGCTGTGCAAGGCGCTGGCGGAGTTCCTGTTCGATACCCAGGATGCCATGGTGCGGATCGATATGTCCGAGTTCATGGAGAAACACAGCGTGGCCCGTCTGGTGGGGGCGCCTCCCGGATACGTGGGTTATGAAGAGGGTGGTTATCTGACCGAGGCTGTGCGCCGTCGTCCCTACTCGGTGATCCTGCTGGACGAGGTGGAGAAGGCGCATCCGGATGTGTTCAACATCCTGTTGCAGGTGCTTGATGATGGCCGCCTGACCGATGGTCAGGGTCGGACCGTCGATTTCCGCAACTCGGTGGTGATCATGACCTCCAACCTCGGGTCGGATCTGATTCAGGAGCACCACTCCGAGAAGGATTACGACGAGATGAAGGCTATGCTGATGGATGTGCTGACCCGCAGTTTCCGGCCGGAGTTTATCAACCGGATCGACGAGACGGTGGTGTTCCATCCGCTTGGCGAGGAACACATCAAGTCCATCGCCCGGATCCAGCTCAAGAGCCTGATGGGCCGTCTCGAGGCTCAGGGTTACGAGGTGGAGGTGAGCGAAGCGCTGCTCGAGAAGCTGGTGCATGCCGGGTTCGACCCCGTCTACGGGGCGCGGCCCCTCAAACGGGCGATCCAGCAGAAGGTGGAGAACCCGCTGGCGCAGGCCCTGCTCTCCGGCCGCATCGTCCCCGGCAAGAAACTGCTGCTGGGAGCCGACAGCAACGGCCTCACCATGACCCAGTAACGGGATCGTCGATAAAAAACGCAGGCTTGAAGCCTGCGTTTTGTTTTCTAAGGGACTGAAATGCTGAAGTTTTCCGTCTTGGTGGATGACGACGTTCATCTGCCGGAGTGTCTGCCCGAGCGAGGGTTGGCGCTGCTGCTGGAGTGTGACGGCCTCAGGGTGCTGTTCGACAGCGGCCGTGGCCGGGCGCTGCGCCACAACGCCGCCGTGATGGGGATCGATCTCGCCTCGCTCACCCATGTGGTGCTTTCCCACGGTCATTATGACCATGTTGGTGGGGTCGGCTCGCTGCCCGTCTACCCAAGACCCATCCCGCTCATCGCCTGTCCGGACGTGTTCTGCGAGCGGGGCTATTTCCTGTCGCTTCCTTTCTGGCGGCGTAACCTCTATCGCCTGTCGGGGGAGCTGGCTCGGGAGTCGCTGCCGGCCAGAGGTTTGCTCCCCCATTGCTCGGCCGAGCCGGTGTGGCTCTCGGATCGTCTGGTGTTTCTCGGTAGCATCATGCGGCGTGACTGGGCTGTGCCTTCTCTGCTCGGTTACATAGTGCGGGGCGGACGGGTAGAGAAAGATCTGATCAGCGACGACTCGGCGCTGGCCTACAAGAGTGAGCAGGGGCTTATCGTCTTTATCGGCTGCGGTCACGCCGGGGTCGAAAACATCATCGAGCGGGCCAAGGAGGTGTGTGGTGACGAACGGATTCACGCCGTCATCGGCGGCCTGCACCTGAAGTTTTCCGGCCCAGAGCGGGCGGTAGCACTCGGTGCTTATCTGCAGGAAGAGGCGGTGGATCAGTTGTTTGCCTGTCACTGTACCGGCAGCAGAAAGGCGGAGTTACCGCGGCAGCACCAGATCGGAGCCGGGTTCGAGTTCCGGTTTTCGGCGTAAAAAAAACGGCAATCCGAAGATTGCCGGGAGGAATGTAGTGAAGCGACCTGACGTGGGTTGAGCGGGTCGCAGGGGCAAGCCCCCGATTGCGAAACAAAACCGCTAACGGCCTTGCGTCTTACAGCCTGCCGGGGATGCGCTCGCTCAACCCCGATGGCCACCTGCTTGTTGCCATGCCGGCTGCGATGGCGCCGGCATGGCCTTCATTAGTTACAGCATGCCTTGCACGGCAGCTTTCATCTCGGCCGGCCAGACACCGACCTGCACCTGACCGATGTGCTCTTTTTGCAGCAGCAGCATGGCCAGACGGGATTGGCCGATGCCGCCGCCGATGGTCTGCGGCATCCGTGCGGCCAGCAGCTCCTGATGCCAGTCGTACTGCAGGCGCTCCTCGTCACCTGTGATGGCGAGCTGGCGGCGCAGCGCCTCGGCATCGACCCGGATCCCCATGGAGGAGATCTCGAAGCTGTCCTGCAGTACCGGGTTCCACACCAGAATGTCACCGTTCAGACCGGCCAGACCCAGCTCGCTGTGGCTGCTCCAGTCGTCGTAATCCGGGGCGCGGACATCGTGGCGCTCGCCGTGGGAGAGGGCACCGCCGATGCCGATCAGGAACACTGCACCCAGCTCTTTGGCGATGGCGCGCTCGCGCCCCTTGGCATCGAGATCCGGGTAGCGGGCCAGCAGCTCTTCGCTGTGCAGGAACTGGATCTCCGCCGGCAGGAAGGGGGTCAGCTCATGCTCGGCACAGACCGCGCGCTCGGTGGCCTTGATGGCGGCCCAGATACCGCGCACGGTTTCCTGCAGATAGGCGAGATCGCGGCGCTCGCTCGGCATCACCTTCTCCCAGTCCCACTGATCCACGTAGACGGAGTGGATGGGGGTGAGCTTGTCTTCATCCGGACGCAGTGCCTTCATGTGGGTGTAGATCCCTTCGCCAGGGCCGAACCCGAAGCGACCCAGGGTCTGGCGCTTCCACTTGGCGAGTGAATGGACCACTTCGTAGCTGTGCTCCGGCAGGGTTTTCACTTTGACCTGCACTGCATTCTCATGGCCAGAGAGGTTGTCCTGAGTACCATCACCGACCCGGCTCAGAATGGGGGCTTGCACCTCCATCAGACCCAGTTGCTGGGCGAGTTGCCGGGAGAACATCTCTTTGACGAAGCTGATCTGCTGTTGGCTGCGAATGTAGTGCTGTTTCATGCTGAATTCCTGTTTCAAACCCCGTTGGATGTGGTGATTCTTCAACGGAATGCCAACTAAATTCAATATTCGATAATAGAAATAGGCTTTATGTATTTTTTTCTTCAAAATAAGCCGTTATTTAATGAGGTATCGTCAACGGGAGTGCAAAAAAATGCCGGAAAATTACCGGATCGATAATCTCGATCAGGCCATCCTCACCGCTCTGATGGAAAATGCGCGAATCCCTTACGCCGAACTTGCGAAACAACTGGCGGTCAGCCCGGGCACCATCCATGTACGGGTGGAGAAGATGAAACAGGCGGGGATCATCGAGGGGACACGGGTGCAGGTTAACCCCAAGAAGCTGGGTTACGACGTCTGCTGCTTTATCGGGATCAATCTGAAGAGTGCCAAGGATTACCCCTCGGCACTGGCCAAGCTGCAGGCGCTGGACGAAGTGGTGGAGGCCTACTACACCACGGGCCACTACAGCATCTTCATGAAGGTGATGACCCGCTCCATCGACGAGCTGCAGATAGTGCTGATCAACAAGATCCAGACCATCGACGAGATCCAGTCCACTGAAACCCTGATCTCGCTGCAAAACCCGATCCTGCGGGATGTGAAACCCTGACCCCTTGATCAGGGTTCGATATAGGGGATGGCGTACTTGTCGTAGAGGGCCTTGAGGCTGCCGTTTCGCTTCATGCGCAGCAGTTCGGCATCGTAGGCCGCCATCAGGGCGGGGGTCTGTGCATCCGCTCGTGCGCGGGCCCAGGTGTTGAAGTAGGGGCTGCTCTTGAGCGGTTTGGGCAGGTAATCGATCTTTCCTGTCAGCCCCTCCTCCTTGATTTGGGTGAAGGCGGTGACCAGCGGCATGGGCACGGTATCGATCCGTCCGGCCAGCAGTTTGCGCAGTTGCAGCTGGTTCATGGTGATCTCCTGAAACTGATAGGCCGGGTCAGTCATGGCCGCTGCCAGTTCAGGGGTGTAGGAGAAATCCTTGGTCACGCCGATGCGCCAGGGTTTGAGATCGGCCAGCGTTTCGTAGCGGATCTTCAGCAGGTCGGTCTTGCGCACGAAGAAGTGCCAGCTGTGGCGAAGATGGGCCTGCTGGGGATAGATGAGATAACTCTCCCGCTCTGCCTTGTAGGAGTGGGTCATCACCAGGTCGCAGGCGCCGGTTTCGGCGTTGCGGGTGAGGCGGGCGCCGGAGTCGGCCAGCTCGATCCGAAAGGGCGTCTCCAGCTTGTCGAAGATGGCGGTGACGATGTCGATATCGAGTCCGCGGGGTTTCTGATCGGCATCGAGATACTTGAGCGGGGGCTCAATGGTGCCGCAGATCACCAGCTCCTTGGCCGGCAATCCGAGTGGAAACAGCAACCAAAACAGGGGGATCACACGCAAACTACGTCTCCTGAGCCCGTTTGAACATATTCCAAGACCTGATTCCAGTATATTGGATGGCACCTGATCCGTTAGAAGCGACTGTTTATGGCAAATCCTGAAATCGAGAGCCCGTTGGACGGGATCGACAAGTTGACCGTCTCGCTCTACCGCCTTGGCTTGAGTGCGGCAGCCCTGTTGCTGCTTTGCCGCGGTGCGGCGCTGCTGAGCGGGATGGCACTGCTCCCGTCGGCACAATGGTTGATGTCGCTGGCAGTGGCAAGCGCAATCTGCGGCTTCTCGCTGCATATCTACGACAAGCGGATTCGCCTGATTCTGCAGGGATTTGGGTGGGGCGCACTGGCCCTGGCAGCGGTGGGGGCACCGGATGCGCTAGTGCTGGGGGCGGCGTTGGCGACCCTCTCCGGGCTGGCGTTCAAGGAGCAGTTTTGTTTCGCCATTCCCGGCATCAAGCTGGTGCCCGTATTGCTGCCGGCGTTATGGCTGCTGGAGTGGTTGCGGGTGGAGTGGGCCGCCGCACTGGTGGCGCTGGTCTGCGGGGCCCTGTTGACCTTGCTGGCGCTGGCCAAGTGGCGGATGCCCCTGCACTTCGATATCGGTGACAAGGGGCGTTACCAGATCTAGGTCTGCTGGCACACCTTCATCTGCTGGTTGAGGGCCTGCATCACCTGACGGCGGCTGATGATGCCGATCACCTTGCCCTGTTGCAGCACCGGGTAGATCTTGGGCTTGGCATCGGCCATCTGGCGAGCCAGATCCAGAATGCTCTCATCCGGCCCGACCGAGAGGGGCGAGCGGTTCATCAGATCCTCCACCCGGGTGCGGGTATCGCAGTGGTAGCTGCCGGTGAGCAGGCTGGGGATGCAATCTTGTTCGGAAAGAAAGCCGATAAGCCGTTTCTGCTCATCCAGCACCGGCAGGCCGCCAAGACCCGATTGATGCAGGCGATCCAGCGCCTCGGCCAGGCCGAGTCCGGCAGTGAGGGAGTGGGTCAGGCGACCCATGTGGTGGTGTACTTTCAGCATGGTGGTGACTCCGCAAGAGGGGGATGCCGCCACTATGACGCGGGTGGGTGGCCCGCGACCAATGGCTTGTGCCGCAGGGATTGATAGGCACAAGCCATCGGCGGTGATCCGCTGGCAGGCGGGCTTCGTTCATGCAAGACCATGAAAGGGAAAGGAGATCGTATGCGTGCATTGGTTACGGGCTGCGGCCGTCGACTCGGATTTTATCTCTGTGAACAGCTGGTGGCAGCGGGCTGGCAGGTAACGGGCAGTTATCGCAGCGAGCGGCCGGAGCTGGCCACGCTGGCGGCACTGGGGGTCGAGCTCGTGCAGGCGGATTTTGGTCGGGAAGAGGACGTTGGCAAGCTGATCGATGTGCTGGCGACCCATCAGGATCTGACGCTGGTGATCCACAACGCCTCGGCCTTCGAGCCGCAGGCAACTGATCCGGCGGCGCAACTGGCCCAGTTCGAGCAGTTCTACCGGGTACATATGGCGGCTCCCTTCCAGCTAAACCGGGCGCTGGCCCCCCGGCTGGCCAGCAATCCCAACGCCAGCATAATTCACATCACCGATATCTATATCCATGCCCCGGCCCCCCGTTTTGCCAGCTATGTGGCGACCAAGGCAGGGGCCCATTCGCTGGCCATGAGCTTTGCCCGCGAGCTGGCGCCTGCGGTTCGGGTCAACACCATAGAGCCGGGGCCGATCCTGTTTCTCGACGAGCATGACGAGGCATGGCGCCAGCAGGTGTTGGCGAAAACACCGCTGGCGCGGGAGGGGGGACTGGAGCCCATCTGGCAGGCGGTGCAGTTACTGATGGGGAACAGTTATATGACGGGGGCCAGCATCAAGGTAGATGGCGGACGCGCGCTGGCCACTCTCTGAAGATTTGCCAAGCACCAACGGCTCCAGCCCGACCTGCCGTGTCAGCAAGCCTTTGCCGGGTTTGAGCTTGCCCGACGGGGCGGGGAGCGTCACTTGCAGCGCCACCTTGGGGTCATGCACCTCGCCATGGCCATAGAGCTCGGCCAGCAGCTCCGCAAGATAGGAATCGACCTCTGTCGAGGCAAAGTCACCGCTCCTGTTGCTGGCCAGAATATCGATGTCGAGCGGCCGGTCGTGCACCTTGCAGAGCGGATCGCTGCGATCCCGGCCGTGAGCCACTTCGAGGGCGACAAAGTACTGCTTGAGGCGGGCGGCATCGAGCGGGCTCTCCACCACCAGCAGGCAGTTGAGAAAGTCGTGGCTGGAGTGCATTCCCACCGGCTTGGTGCGGATCACCGAACTCAGCCGCAGGGGGCCGACGTTCGCAAGCAGCTCGGCCAGCACCCGGCTGACATGGATATGCGGGTCAAGATTGGAACCAATGCTACACAGATAGAACATGCTCACCTTCCCGGGGTTGGGCTCATCTGAAATGTATACGCAGCTCACGGTTATCGGATTAACTATGGCTTAACATTGTCTTATCTATTGTGATCCGGCACTGATTGGCAGAAAGGAGGTTTGCATGAGTGTGGAGCTGAAATGGGCGCTGTTGACCGCCTCGGGCGCGCTGGCGATGATCATGATTATCTGTCTGGCCTCTGTCGCGTTGGCGTGAATCACCACAATCCAGATAATACAAACCGGCCTGTTGGCCGGTTTTGTTTTTTGGGGCGGTGCGGCTATGCTGGCGCACCGGTGAGAATGCAAGAGAAGAGATGATGACCAAGGTTCGCCCACGCTCCCTGCTGCAGGTGGTATTGATGGGATTTGTGCTGGTATTGATGCCGCTGGGCGGCATGATCTGGCACAACAGCACCTCCCTTGCCCACCTCAGTCAGCTCACCAGCGACGAGATGGAGCGGGCGGTCAAAGATACCCGCCGCGCCACCCTGCTGACGGCGCAAGCCATCGATATCGAACGCACCTTGCGCCGCTTCGCGGTGTTGGGGGATCGCCGCAGTCTCACCAGCTACCAGCAGCAACTCGACGGGTATCGGGTGTTGCTGGCGGAACATCGCAACTCCATCACCGACGGCCAGCTCTACAGCGGGCTCGATCAGGGGCTGGCCTGGCTCGACAGCCTGCAGGATGCCGCGTTGGCCCGGGCGGCGGTAGCGGGAGACAAGCTCGAGCAGTTCAACGATGCCAACAAGCAGCTCGAAATAGTCACCCGCAGCCGGGTTGACGAACACATGGATCGGGTGCAGCTCACCATCGCCGGACTGACCAGCGAGCTCTGGTGGGTGAGTGGAGCGGTGGCGGCGCTCAGCCTGCTGATGGTCTTTATCTTCACCTACCTTATCATCCACCCGGTACGACAGATTGAGTCGCGCATCTTGAGTCTGGGGGCCGGGGTCGAACCCGATCCCAAGCCGGTTGACGGCCCTGCCGAGCTGGTATTGCTGGGGGAGCGGATCGTCTGGCTGCACGACAAACTCAAGGAGCTGGAGCTGCAGAAATACCAGTTCCTGCGCCATGTATCCCACGAGCTCAAGACCCCGCTGGCGGTGCTGCGGGAAGGGACGGATCTGCTCTGCGAGCAGCTGGTCGGGCCTTTGACGCCGGATCAGCTGGAGATCTGCCAGATGCTCGACGAGAACAGTCGGCGTTTGCAGACCCTGATCGAGCGGCTGCTCGACTTCAACCGGCTCAGTCAGCAGGAGGCCTTCGAACTGGAGCCCGTCCCCCTGCTGCCGATGTTGTCGGAACTTTCTGCAGAGTACCGGCTGGCATTGGAGTCCAAGCAGATCCGTGTACACTTGCCGACCGTGCCGGTTACCCTGTGGGCGGAGCCCTACCGGCTACGACTGATCCTCGATAACCTCTTCTCCAACGCCGTCAGTTACGGCGCCAGCGGAGGCAATATCTGGATCAGGGCAGGGCAGGATGAACAGATAAGCTGGCTGGAAGTGGCCAACGAGGGGCCCAAGATCCCCGTGGCCGATCAGCAACGCATTTTTGAACCCTTCGAGCAAGGCAGCACAGTGCGGCAAGGCCTCCTGAAAGGCTCGGGCATGGGCCTCTCCATCGCCCGCGAGTCTGCCAACAGCCTGGGGGGAGAACTGGTTCTGGTAGAGGATGAACAGGCGGATGTCTGTTTCAGGTTGACGTTGAAATGAGGACTATGAAGATACAACGCGTATTTCCAGCTCTGATGGCAGGGCTGCTCGCGGGTTGCTCCTTGCTGCCGCAACAGGCAGAGCGGGAGTCCTCCGATATCGCTTTTGCCAAGCGGATGGAGTTTGCCAACAAGGAGATGCAGGTGCGTCTGCAATACTCCGACTGGCTGCTGGCCAGTCACCCCCAGCAACGGGTGCAGGAGCGTCAGCGTCTGAAAGGGGCCGACGATCTGGAGAGCCGGGTCAGTCTGGCCATGGTGGACTCCCACCCCGCCGAATCTGTGGCCAATCGCACCGTCGGTCTGGCGCGCCTGAAGCAGATGCTGCCCGAACTGGGTCTCGATGCGCAGGCCTTTTTACGTAGCTGGATCGCCCTCGGCGAACAGCTGCTAGCTCGTGACAGCCGTCGCGATGACCAGAGTCAGGAGATCCAGCGGCTGCGCCGCCAGATCGAGCAGCTGACCGCCATCGACGACCAGCTCAACCAGCGCAAGCTGAACGAGAATCGTGAGGTAATACCATGAGCCGGATCCTGTTGGTGGATGACGACGTCAGCCTGCTCAAATTGATGAGCATGCGGCTGCGCAGTCAGGGTTATGAAGTGGATACCGCCGACAGTGCGGAAGGGGCTCTCGACCGGTTGCGTCAGCAACGGGCCGATCTGGTGCTGAGCGATCTGCGGATGGCCGGCATGGACGGTCTGGCGCTGTTCGAGCGGATCCAGGCCCAGTGGCTGGGTTTGCCGGTGATCATCATGACCGCCCACGGCACCATCCCGGACGCCATTCAGGCGACCCGCTCCGGGGTCTTCAGCTTTCTGACCAAACCCATCAACAAGGATGAGCTGTTCGCCACCATCGAACATGCGCTGAGTCTGACGCGGCCGAAACAGCAGCAGGAGTGGCAGTCGCTGATCCTGACCCGTAATCCCCAGCTGGAACAGCTGCTGATCCAGGCCCATAGCATTGCGACCATGGAGGTGCCGGTGCTGATCATGGGGCCGTCAGGCTCCGGCAAGGGGGCGATGGCGCAGGCGCTGCATCAGGCCAGCCAGCGGCGCGACAAGCCGCTTCATACCATCAACTGCGCCGCCATTCCGTGGGCGTCACTCGACTTGCAGCTGTTTGGTGAAGATGGCCAGTCCGGTCTGTTCGAGCAGGCCAAGGGGGCGACCCTGTTTCTCGACGAGATTGGCAGCCTCTCCGAATCCCTGCAGGCCAAGCTGCTGCAGGTGATGGAGGAGTATGGTCAGGGTACGCCGGAGGTGCGGGTGCTCAGCTCCAGCCATCAGGATCTGGTCAAGGCGATGGAGGAGGGGCGCTTTCGGGAAGATCTCTTCTACCGTCTCAACGTTGCCAATATCACCTTGCCGTCTCTCAGTGCCCGCAGCGAGGATATCCCCTTGCTGGCCCGTCAGGCGCTCGACGATTACCGTAGCCGCCACAGCGACTGCGCCGCCATGGGTTTTTCGCCCGAGTCGCTGGCGATGCTGGCGGCCGCTGCCTGGCCCGGCAACGTGCGCCAGCTCTGCAACGTGGTGGAGCAGCTCGCCAGCCTCTGTTGCAGTCCAGTGATCGGGGTCTCCATGGTGGAGTCAGCCCTGAGCGGTGGCGGCGGCGGCATCCCCTCGTTCAACGAGGCGCGGGCCGAATTCGAGAAGGAGTATCTGATCCGTTTGCTGCGCACCACCGAGGGCAACGTGACCCTGGCGGCCAACATGGCGGGCAGAAACCGTACCGATTTTTACAAGTTATTGAATCGGCACGGTATCGAAGCTGCAAACTTCAAATCGAAGGGATAAATCAGGCGGGATCAACCACCGCCGGAGCGGCGTCAGCTTTCTGGGTTTTATGGGAGAGCCAGAGGCCGCTCGCCTTCATCAGGTAACCGAACAAGGCGCCAATGATGAGGGAGGGCAGGATCAGCCGCCACTCGCCAGCCGCCCCGAAGGTGGCACAGCAACCGGCAAAGGTGCCGGGAATGTAGCCGAGCCACTGCTGTTTGGCCTGCACGCACATCAGGGTGGCGACCACCCCCGTCATCACATAACCCGCCACACCCGCTCCCCACAGACTGTCGCCATGGATCAGCAGCAGTGCCCACAGCATGCCGCTGGTGTTGCAGAAGATGGTCTGCAGCAGCGCCTTGTAGCCGCCGCTTGACGCGAAATAGCTGGTGCAGCCGAGAAAGCCGACCCAGGAGATAAGGCCGAACGCGACGGCAATCCAGCCCCAGACGGCGGATAGAATTCCAGTGGTGATGGCGATGGCGATCAGTGGGCTCATGGGGCGACTCTTCAGTTGGCTTCGCAAAATGGGCAGCCTACCCCCGGTAATCGGGGCGGCAAGCGGGGGCCGAATTGTGTGTGATCCTCATCACCCTTTTCAACTCAGGAATACGCTTGCGCTCGCGAAAAAAATTCATTGGTGACCGGCCTGACAGTCGGCCATAGTTAGAGGCCCTGTCCTGCTCATGGAGTGAGTCTGATGGCGCCAAATGTGATCGTTCCCCTGCTGGTGTTCGTAGTCCTGTTTCTGGTCGGCACCATGGCCAAGGCACTGCCCCTGCACCACATGATGTAAATTTGTGTGAAATAAAAATCTGCCGGGGCGGGTCTTATCCATACTGCCTCACTCAGCCCCGGGAGTTTTTCATGTTGATCAAGCGTCGTACCGCCCACCCCCTCACCGAACAGGATGTCACCCCGGAAGCCGTCTATCAGGACCGCCGCCTTATTCTCAAAGGGCTGGGTCTGGGCGCCGCCACCCTGGCATTTCCCACTCAGGCCGGAGTGCTCGACCTGCTGCGCGGCAAAGAGGATGCTCCCCAGTTAGCCACCAAACCGCTCAACAGCAAGCCTGCCGAGCGCCCGACCAATCTGGTGCTGACACCGGAAGAGAAGGCCACCAGTTACAACAACTTCTATGAGCTGGGCACCGACAAGTCCGACCCGGCTCGCAACGGTCATTACCTCAAGCCCGAACCCTGGACCCTCAAGGTGGAGGGGGAGGTGGCCAAGCCTTTTACACTCGATGTGTGGGATCTCATCAACAAGAGCGAGCTGGAGGAGCGGATCTACCGGCTGCGCTGCGTCGAAGCCTGGTCCATGGTACTGCCCTGGAACGGGATCTCGCTGGCGGAGATTATCCGCCGTGCCGAGCCCACCAGTCGCGCCAAGTTTGTTGCCTTCGAGACCCTGTTTGATCCGAAACAGCTGCCGGGGCAGGCCTCCAGTCTGGGGGGCGGCATCGAGTATCCCTATGTGGAGGGGCTGCGTATCGACGAGGCGATGCATCCTCTTTCTTTCCTTGCGATGGGGCTCTATGGCAAGACGCTGCCCGCCCAGAATGGCGCGCCGATCCGCTTGGTGGTGCCGTGGAAGTACGGCTTCAAGAGCATCAAGAGCATCGTCTCGATCCGGCTGGTGGAGGAGATGCCGCCGACCACCTGGAACCTGCTGGCTCCCAACGAATATGGCTTCTACGCCAACGTCAATCCGCAGGTGGATCACCCGCGCTGGAGTCAGGCCAGCGAGCGTTTCATCGGCGAGGGCGGAGTGTTTGGCGCCAAGCGTCAGCCGACCCTGATGTTCAACGGCTATGGTGACGAAGTTGCCTCGCTCTATCAGGGGATGGATCTGCGCCAATGGTATTGAGATTGAAACCGGTCCATATCAGCGGCTTGCGAGTGCTGGTGCATCTGGGCTCCTTGGGTTTCCTGCTCTGGCTAGGGTTTGCCATTCCGGCAGGCCTGCTGGGGGGCGATCCGGTGCCCGAGCTTATTCACTACCTCGGCAAGGGAGCGCTCCACCTGCTGCTGCTCACCCTGCTGGTGTCGCCGCTGGCCAAGCGCTGGCGGCAGGGGCAACTCATCAAGCTGCGCCGCCCCCTCGGGCTCTGGTGTTTTGCCTGGGCGCTGCTCCACTTCGTGGCGTGGCTGGGGCTGGATCTGCAGTTTGACTGGGGTCTGATTGGCGGCGAGCTGGTCAAGCGCAGTTATATCGTGGTGGGGATGGTGGCCCTGTTGCTGCTGGCCGCCCTCAGCATCACCTCGCTGCCCGCATTGCAGCGCCGCATGGGCGCCGCATGGCAGAAGCTGCACAACTGGGTCTATGCCATCGCCCTGCTGGTGCCGGTGCACTACTGGTGGTCGCTCAAGAGCGGTTGGGGGGAGCCCCTCATCTACCTGCTGCTGGCCTGCGCCCTGCTCTGGCCGAGGCGGGAGAAACTGCTGCGCCCCTGGCGGGGACGCTGGAATGCAAAAGAGGCCTAATCGGCCTCTCGTTGTTTGATCTCGCCGGTGTAGGCATCGACGATGAGATGCACCTTCTGATCCTGGCGATTGAGGGTTTTGACCTCGAATTTGTCCCTTTCCAGCTCCACTTCCCGAATGTCGTGATACCCTTGCGCCAGCAGGAGTTTGACCAGCCCGGCCATGTCGAGACGGCTCTGGGCCGCCCAGCTTGTGGCACTCAACAGGCAAAGGATCAGCAGGAAACTGCGCGGGATCATATTCATTCCGGATTCATGGCTGGCAGACTATAAACGCCATTATGTTAGGTTTTTGGAGATGAATCATCCATGAATAGAGCGCTCCCTCTGCTTGGGTTATTGCTGCCGTTGCTGGCACAGGCGGTCACGCCTGATGAAGCCCAGCTGCAGCAAGCTGTCCATGAGGGACGGGTTCGGCCCTTCCATGAAATGATGGAGGTGGCGGCCAGATTACCGGTGCGGGTGTTGCGGGTGGATCTGGGGGAAGAGGATGGTATCTGGCTCTATGAACTGCGAGTCATCGATCGGGAAAACAGCGTGATCAAGGTAGCCTATCGGGCCGACAACCTTGAGCTGGTGTGGGCCAAGGGCCACCATCTGGAGCGGTTGTTCGAACCGCCAAAGCCCCCGGTCGAGGATGATGAATAACCCCTGTGTGGAAGCCTGTTCATGCGAATTCTGATTGTTGAAGACGAAAAAATTCTGGCTGGTCAGCTGGCCGAACAGCTGCGCCTCTCCGGCTTTGTCACCGACCTCTGCCACGACGGCAACGAGGCCGGTTTCCTCGGCGAGACCGAACCCTACGACGCCATCATTCTCGACCTCGGCCTGCCGGGGCGCGATGGCCTGAGCGTGCTGAAAGAGTGGCGCAGCAAGGGGATCGATACCCCTGTGCTGGTGCTGACCGCCCGTGGCCAGCTGCACGAGAAGATCGAAGGGCTCAACGCCGGTGCCGATGATTACCTCACCAAGCCGTTCCAGGTGGCCGAGCTGGTCGCGCGGGTCCATGCGCTGGTGCGCCGGGCGGCGGGCAACGCCAGCTCCATTCTGGAGATTGGCGGAGTGCGGCTCGACATGGCGGCATCGCAGGTGTGGTACGAAGGGACCCCCATCAAGCTGACTGCCCACGAGTTCCGGGTGCTGGGTTACCTGATGCAGCACCGGGGCAAGGTGGTGTCGCGCAGCGAGCTGATCGACCACATCTACGCTCAGGATTTCGACCGCGACTCCAACACCGTGGAGGTGTTCATCGGCCGGATCCGCAAGAAAACCAACCCCGATCTGATTGAGACAGTGCGCGGCCTCGGGTACCGGATCAACGAATGAGGCTGGTCAGAACCCTGCGGGGGCGACTGGTCGCCATCGCGCTGGTCTGGTGCGGGCTGTTTCTGTTCGCCACCGGTTTCAGCCTGCAGACCATGATGCGCAACTACTGGCAGGAGGCGGAGGCCGACGGCCTGCGCCTGCAGCTTTATGATCTGCTCTCCCGGCTGGAAGTGGCCAAAACCGGCCTGCCGGTGGTCACCGGCTCCCTCTCCGATCCCCGCTTCAATCAACCCTACTCCGGCTACTACTGGCAGCTGGAGTTGGGCCGCGATGTGGTGGGGCGCTCCCGTTCCCTGTGGGATACCAACCTGAAGAGCGATGGCCTCAAGTCCGCCTTTGGCGATCCCGACCTCTTCGTCGGCAAGGGGCCCAACAAGGAGCCCCTGCTGATCATGACCCGCACCGTGCTGCTGCCCGGTTCGGATCGGGTCTTCACTCTGGTGATGGCCAAGGACAGTAGCGCCCTGACCCAGACCCTCAACAAGACCCGCATCAGCCTGTTCCTCGGTCTCGGCTTTGCTGCCGCCGGTCTGGTGCTCGGCTTCATGTTCCAGATCGTCTACGGCTTGCGGCCGCTGCACCTGCTGCGCCGCGAATTGGGGCGGGTTCACGAGGGTCATCAGGAGGGGTTCCGGCTGCGCTATCCGCTGGAGATCCAGCCGCTGGTGGAGGATATCAACCGGCTGCTGCACCACTACGGCGAGCTGCTTCAGCGGGCGCGATCCCACACCGGCAATCTGGCCCACGCCCTCAAGACGCCGCTCAGCATCATGCGCAATCAGGTGGCCCAGTTGCCACCGGAGGATCAGGCCGCCATCGGCGAGCAGCTCGACCAGATCCAGCGCCATATCGACTACCACCTCGGCAAGGCGCGGGTGACCGGTGCTGCCAAGATCCTCGGGGTCTCGACCCCGGTGCGGGCGCGGGTGGAGTATATCTGCCGCGCCTTCTCCCGCCTCTATCCGGGCAAGACGGTGGATCTGCAAGTGCCCGCCAATCTGGCGGTCGGGGTGGAGGAGCAGGATTTCGACGAGATGGTGGGCAATTTGCTGGAGAACGCCTTCAAGTGGTCTGCCAGCGAGCTGCGCATCTCCAGCGCCGAGCTGGGTGGCTGGATCACCTTGCGTATCGAGGATGACGGCCCCGGCATGAGCGAAGATCAGATCGCCAAGGCGGTGCTGCGCGGGGTGCGGCTCGACGAGAAGGTGCCGGGCTCGGGCCTGGGCCTCAATATCGTCTCCGATCTGGCGGAAGCCTATCGGGGCAGTTTCATCATGGGCCGTGCCGAACTGGGCGGTCTGGCCGCCTCCCTCTCGTTGCCCAAGGTGGCAAGAGTCGAGAGCTAGGCATAACATATGGCATTTGTTTTAGCCTGAGGAAGAGAAGCATGACCGACGATCCGTGGGCACTGTGTCACCTTGATGATTCGTTTGATGCCTCTGTGCTGGGGGTCAAGGGCGCCCAGATCCAGTGGTTTGAAGACAGGGATGGCCTGATCGCGTTCCTTCTGGAAGATTTTGTCGACCTGCTGGCCGATGTGGGCGAGCTGGACGAGGAGCAGACCGAGCAGGCGCGCGAGCGCTTCACCCTGCTGGTGGAGCAGAGCTTTGACGATCGCACCCTGATGGATGCCATCAACGATCTCGCCTCCGGCCTGCGTCGCATCGCCTGGTTGGGGCCGCTCTCGGAGCTGGCCGAGATCAGCGACGAGTTTGCCTCCGGCCTGCGCCGCTATTTCTGGAGCCAGTACGACGGGGACGAAGATGACCCGGACGCCTGGGTGCCGGAAGAGCTCTGGCCGCAACTGGTGGAGTGCGCGCAGGAGTATATGGAAGAGGGCGAGTTCTGATTTCCCTCTCTCCTGTCATCGCAGCGATAAAGAATCGGCGCCTTCGGGCGCCGTTTCTATTGGCGCGTCCTTATGGTGATCGGGCGCTGCCCTGTGGGGCAGTAGAAGAGCCGGGCAGGGCCACCATGGGGCGCTTGGTCATTGGTATAAGTAAAAATCGGGTCATTACCGGAAAAGTCATAAATTAAATTTATACAGGATAATCAGGCCCCCTCACGGTGCCTGCGAGCGCCGCCAGCGCCCCGCAAGGGGAGCTGCCGATCTTCGCTATTGGCGCTGGCGCTTATCCCGACAAGGGATCTCCCCGCCACAACCGGGATAAAAAAACGGCGCCATGATGGCGCCGTTTTGTCCGGTAGCAACCGCCTTAGCCGTTGGCCGGTACCGCGTGGGCGGTGTTGGCCAGCACTGGGCCTGTGTACTTCTCAATCTGCAGCTGGGCCATGTGGCCGCAGTTGCCCTGCGCCAGGCTGGACGAGCCTTCGTCGAAGGTGAGGCAGTTGACGTTGCCGTTCTTGCAGATGCTGCCCGCTTCGCCCGGTTTGGCCGGGTCATACCAGGCCCCTTCGCAGATCCGCACCACCCCTTGGCGCACATCCTCGGAGAGCAGGGCGCCCACCAAAATCTGGCCGCGTTCGTTGAAGGCGCGCACCAGATCCCCCTGGGCGATGCCACGAGCCTTGGCATCCAGCGGATGGATCATGATCGCCTCGCGGTCGGCGATGGCGAACTTGTCCCGCAGCGGGGTGTTGTCGAGCTGGGAGTGCAGCCGCTGGGTCGGGTGGGAGGTGTTGAGCGACAGCGGATAGCGCGCCGCCACCTCGCTCTTCACCCACTCCTTGGGTTCATACCACTTGGGATGGCCGGCGCAGTCGGCGTAACCCATCCCGGCTACCGTGTTGGAGAAGATCTCGATCTTGCCGGACGGGGTACCGAGCGGGTTGAGCAGCGGGTTCTCGCGAAAATCGGCGTGACGGATCCACTGGCGGTTGGCCTCGGGGATCGGGAAGCGGATGTAGTTGTTGGACTCCCAGAACATATTGAACGGCGGCAGCGCCACGCGGGCGCCGCGGGCCTGTGCCGCCATGCCGTCGTACATCTGCTTGAGCCACAGCATCTCGTCCTTCCCTTCGGTGTACTGCTCCTGCACGCCCAGCTTGGCGGCGATGGCGCTGAAGATGTCGAAGTCGTTGCGGGCTTCAAACTGGGGCGGCACGCACTGGTGCATCGGGAACACATAGCGCTGGGAGTAGTCGCCGCCCATCTCCAGATCGTTGCGCTCGTAGCTGGTGGTGACCGGCAGCACGATATCGGCGTGCTTGGCAGTCGCCGTCCAGTAGGGCTCGTGGACGATCACGGTCTGCGGCTTGCGCCACGCCTGCAGCAGGTTGTTGGTGTCCTGATGGTGGTGGAAGGGGTTGCCGCCCGCCACGTAGACCAGCTTGATGTCCGGATAGGTCACCTTGCGGCCGTTGAAGTCGATGGTCTTGCCCGGGTTGGCGAGACAGTCGGCGATGCGCGCCACCGGGATCGGGGCCGGGCTGTTCTTCGGTGCGTTGCCGGCGGAGATGCCCGCCAGAATGCCGCCCTTGGCGGTGGGGCTGCCACCGGAGGAGTAGTGGTAGCTGAAGCCGTAGCCGCCGCCCGGCAGGCCGATCTGGCCCAGCATGGAGGCCAGAGTGACCAGCATCCAGTTGGGCTGTTCGCCATGCTGCTGACGCTGCATACCCCAACCGGCCATGATCATGGTGCGCTTGGCGGCCATGTCGAGGGCCAGCTGGCGGATCACCTTGGCATCGACGCCGCAGACAGTGCTCGCCCACTCGGCGCTCTTCGGCTGACCGTCATCCTTGCCGAGCAGGTAGTTCAGGAACTTGTCGAAGCCGACGGTGTAGCGATCGAGGAAGGCCTGATCGTGCTTCTTCTCGCTGTAGAGGGTGTGGGCCACCCCCAGCATCATGGCCACGTCGGTGTAGGCGTTCGGGGCAATCCACTCGGCGCCGACCAGCTTGGCAGTCTCGTTGTAGACCGGATCGATGCTGATGACGCGGGTGCCTTTCTCTTTCAGCGCCTTGAAGCCAGCCTGACCTTCGTGATCCGGCATGTTCCAGCTGTTCTTCAGGGTGACCTGAGCATTGACCCCCCACAGCACCACCAGTTCGGCGTTCTCCACCACGTTGGGCCAGGCGGTCTGTTGCTCGTACACCTCGATAGAGCCCATCACGTGGGACATGATCACCTGAGCCGCACCGGTGGAGTAGTCACCGGCATAACCGGTGAAGCCGCCGGAGAGGTTCATCAGGCGGTGCAGCAGGGTGCGGCTGTTGTGGAACATACCGACACTCTTCCAGCCGTAGGAACCGGCGTGGATCGCCTGCGGGCCGAAGTCAGACTGGACGCGCAGGATCTCACCGGCCACCAGTTCGATCGCCTTGTCCCAGCTCACTCGCACCCACTGGTCGGCACCGCGCAGCTCCGGCTTGGCACCCGGGCCGTGCTCCAGCCAGCTCTTGCGTACCATGGGGTATTTGACGCGGTTCTTGGCGTGCACCTGGAACGGCGCCATATCGATGAGATCGTTCGGCGCCGGATCATCGGCCACCGGCTGGACGCGCACCATGCGGCCATCTTCGACGATCGCCTCGAAAGCACCCCAGTGGGCGCCGGTCAGAATGCCCTTCTGGGCGGGCACCAGGGTCGGGAACTGACTCAATGCGGTGCTGATGGCTTGTGCCAGCGCACTCTTGGGAAAGATACCGCCGAGCAGGGGCAGGACTGCGCAGGCGCCGAGCCCCTTGAGCAGGTTGCGGCGGGACAGATTGGTCTTGTTGTCATTGAAAAAAGTCATAACGGTTTTCCTCTGTACCAGCCTTAGTGGGCCGCGCTCATGTCACTGGCGTGTTTCTGGACATACTGGGTCAACATGCGAGCCTGTTCCGGGGTCAGGGAGGTACGAGATTCCATCCCCTTGATGACGCCGATCCACTGGTTGGCATTGAAGTGATCCAGCGCGGTGAGGCCGTGGCAGCCGGTACAGTTGTTGGACATCAGGGTGGAGGCGTATTGCCACAGCTTGCCCTGATCGCCGATGAGCTGGCTCTGGTCGACCCAGGCGGTCAGCTTGACCTGATGCCAGGTGAGGTTGGTGGCGCTGTCGGTTTCGCTCTGGCCGGTGACCAGCGCTTTCTTGGCGGCATCGCCGACCAGTACGCTGAGGATCCGTTTGCCCGGTGCGGCGTAGAACACTTCGCTCACACCATCCTGTTGCCAGCCTTCGATCTGCACCTTGGCGCGGCCGTTTTCGTTGGCCAGCACTTCCACCCTAGTGGAGGGCATCAGGGTGCCTTCGTCGGTCTTGGCGGCGGCATCGAGGAACAGCGGGGTGGTGGCGATGGCGTAACGGGTTGTGACATTGGCCGGAGTCTGGGCCGCAGCCTGCGCCAGCTCGCTGGCACCGGCGGCAGCCAGGCCGCTCATGTCAGGCATGATGTGGGCGACACCACGGTGGCAGTCGATACAGGTCTGGCCCTCCTTGATGGCGACCGGGTGCTCGGCACGGGCATTGGGGCGCTGGGCCAGAATGTCCATCGCCTCGTAGCTGTGGCAACTGCGGCAGGTAGCGGAGTCGTTGGCTTTCAGTTCGTCCCAGACGGACTGGGCCATCCGCAGCTTGTGGGCTTCATACTTTTCCGGGGTATCCAGCGTGCCGATCGCCTCGTGATAGATATCCTTCACGGCGCGGATCTTGGTCCACAGGTAGGAGGTGGGATCGCCCGGGATGTGGCAGTCGGCGCACTCGGCGCGGATCCCCTTGGTGTTCTGGAAGTGGACACTGCCCTGATACTCGGCGAGCGGAGTCTGCATGGAGTGGCAGGAGACGCAGAATTCGGTGGAGCTGGTCTTGTGCAGTACGGTCACGGTGACACCCAGTGCCGCGACACCCAGCAGGGCCCCGAGCAGCAGGAGCCAGAACCAGGTTTTTCTTATCAGTTTTCCAATCATGGCGGCGTTTTCCTACGGTCAATAATTACCTACATAGTACTAGTCCAATAGTAGTAGTAATGATAGGGATAAGGCGTTGACCTCCATCATGGTTTATATTTTTGATTGTTGTCACATTTTGTCTTTTGTTTTGTTATTGATTTAATTATCGAATTAAATTCAGTTGTTTTCTATTTTATCTATTTGTGCACTTTCCGCGACAGCTGTTAGCCCCCTCGCAAAACCCCACAAGATTCGCTGATATAGTGAGCAGTGAGCCTCAACGGAGTGTCGCTGATGAGCCCTTTCTCACTGCTGTGTGTCGCCGCCAACGTGCAACTGTTGGCCGAATTCGAACAGGAGTTGGCTCCGCTGCTCGGCCATTTCGCGCTGGTGGTGGTGGTCGGTCAGGGGTCGGCGGAGCTGGCCTTGGACGAGCTGGATCGCAAGGGGCAGCCACCCGCCGTGGTGGTGTGTGACAGCGATCTGGGGGATGGGCGAGGGGCCGATTTTCTGATCCGCCTCGGCAGCCGTCACGAGGCGTGCCGCAAGATCCTGCTGGGCAGCCAGCCGGAGATGAAATCGATCATCGAGGCGGTCAACCTCGGTCGTCTCGACTACTACCTGCAACGCCCCTGGCGCGATGGCAGCCTGCGCCGGGCGGTGATCGAGCAGGCGAGCCACTTTGTATTGCAACGTCCCGATGCGGATCTGCTGAGCTATGCCGCCGTGCTCGACAACCAGAAGCTGCTGCGAGCCCACGTCGATCGCCAGTTGGCTGCCTATCGGCAGGGCTTTATGGATTACACCCACTGCAGCGATGAAGAACTCTCCCGGGTGGTGATCGACGGCCTCTATCAGTTTTTCGAGGGCAATGACGAGGAGCGGGTCTGCCGCCACTACAGTCCGGGCCATGTGCTGACCCGCGAGGGGGAGCCCAACAGCTTCCTCTGGTTTATCGCCAAGGGGGAGGTGGTGCTGCGCAAGCGGGACGAGCAGGGGGTCGATCAGGAGGTGGTGCACTACCGTACCGGCTCGCTGGTGGGGGGAATGTCCTTCGTGACCGGCGAACCCGCCTTCACCACCGGGGTGACTCTGACCGGTGCCGAGGTGATAAAGCTCGACAAGCTGCAATTCTCCCGGGTGATGCAGGCGCGTAGCGAACTGCTCCCCTCCTTTACCAACCTGCTGCTGCGCCACTTCAACCGCCGTCTGCAAAACAGCATCCGCACCGAGATGCGGCTGCAACAGACCCTCAACTCCCTCGATGCCGCTCACGCCCAGCTGGTGGAGAGCGAAAAAATGGCGATGCTGGGTCAGCTGGTTGCCGGTGTCGCCCACGAGCTGAACAACCCGGTGGCGGCCATTATCCGTGGCAGCGAGACCCTGCGGGCCGCCATCCCCGATCTGGTCAATCTCGAACTGCCCGCCCCCATCAAGGGTCTCGGCAACCAGATCCTATGTCAGGCGCTCTCCTCCCAGCCGGTCTCGACCAGCGAGATCCGTGACAAGACCCGGCAGGCGGAGGGGCGCTTTGGCGATCGTCAGCAGGCGCGGCTGGCGGTGCAGATGAATCTGGATGACGAGCTGAACTGGCAACGCTGGTTTGCCAGCCGCACTGCCGACGAGCGGGAGGCGCTGCTCTCCCGGCTGGAGCTGTTCCAGCAGACCGGCAGCTTCCTGCGCAATATCGAGGTGTGTGCCCGTCGCATCGGCGATCTGGTCAAGAGCCTCAAGCAGTATGCCCGGCAGGATCGGGCCGAGCCCTCGCTGGTGGACCTGCACGAGGGGCTGGAAGATACCTTGATGATTTTCGAAAACCGCCTCAAGCATCATGAGCTCTGCAAGGAGTACCAGCCGTTGCCGCTGGTGCGCTGTCACCCCATCGCCCTGCAACAGGTGTGGACTAACCTGATCGCCAACAGTCTGGATGCCATGAGCGGCTCGGGGCGACTCACCATCCGCACCGGGCTGCTGGATCCCGAGTGGGTCATGGTGGAGATCGAGGATAGCGGTTGCGGCATCGAGCCCGAGCTGTGGCAGCGGATCTTCGATCTCAACTTCACCACCAAGCGGGAGGGACATTTCGGCCTCGGGATTGGTCTGAGCGTTTCGCTGCAGATAGTGCAACAGCACCACGGCCGGATCGAGGTGGCCTCCGAACCGGGCCGTTACACCCGGATGCGGGTCTGTCTGCCGCTGGACGGCATGGGGCAGGCCGGTTACGGGGGCGAACCTCATCACAACAAGGAGCATGCGGCCTGAGCCGTCGCCAGCATCAATAGCGCGGCGTGCCAAACCATGTCGCCAAGGAGGAGCAATGAACAAACACTATCTGATCCTGTGTGTGGACGATGAGCGTGAGGTGCTGGATGCGGTGATCCACGATCTCGCCCCGTTCCGTTCCCACTTCGAATTGGAAGCCGCCGAGAGCGTCGATGAGGCGCGTGCGGTGGTGGAGGAGTGGGAGCGCGACGGCAACAAGCTGGCGCTGATCCTCTGTGACCACATCATGCCGGGAACCCTGGGTGTCGATTTTCTGGTGGAGCTGAACCGGCGAACCTCCACCCGTGCCAGCCGCAAATTGCTGCTGACCGGACAAGCGGGGCTGGAGGCCACCGTCGAGGCGGTCAATCGTGGCGGGTTGCACTACTACCTCGCCAAGCCGTGGAAGCTGGAGACCCTGCAAGAGGCGGTGCGCGAACAGCTGACCGACTACCTGCTGGCGGAAGATGGCGAAAATGCCTTCCACTATGCGCCACTGCTCAATCAGGCGCGGCTGTTTGCCGCCATCCACGATCACCCGTTCGACGAGTAGGGGCAGTTGGGCTTTCGCGGTGGCAGTTGTATACTGTCTGCATATACAGTATTGCAGGTAGCCACCGATGCGACTCTTTATCGCCGAGAAGCCCACGCTGGGCCGCGCCATTGCCGATGCCCTGCCCAAGCCCCACAAGAAGGGCGACGGTTTTATCGAAACAGCCCAGGGGGATGTGGTCACCTGGTGCATCGGCCATCTGCTGGAGCAGGCCGAGCCCGATGCCTATGACGCCGCCTTCAAGCAGTGGCGGATGGAGCATCTCCCCATCATCCCTGCCCAGTGGCAGCTGGTGGCCAAGCCCAAGACCAAAACCCAGCTCACCGTCATCAAGCGGCTGATCAAGCAGGCGGACTGCGTGGTCAACGCCGGTGACCCGGATCGGGAAGGGCAGTTGCTGGTGGATGAGGTGATCGACTTTCTCGGCTACCCGAAAACCAAGCCGGTGCAGCGCTGCCTCATCAGCGATCTCAACCCGCCCGCAGTGCGCCGCGCCCTCGAGAAGCTGAGGGACAACAAGGAGTTCGTGCCGCTGGCGGTCTCCGCGCTGGCCCGCAGTCGGGCCGACTGGCTCTACGGTATCAACATGACCCGCGCCTATACCCTGCTCGGGCGCAAGGCGGGTTGCAGCGAGCTGCTCTCGGTCGGTCGGGTGCAGACCCCGCTGCTGGGGCTGGTGGTGCGGCGGGATCTCGAGATCGACGCCTTCGTGCCCAAACCTTTCTACGAGGTGCTGGCCCATCTGCTGACCGATAGCAACGAGCGTTTCACCGCCAAGTGGCTGCCGTCTGAAGCCTGCCTGCCGTGGCAGGATGAAGAGGGGCGGGTGCTCAACCGGGCGCTGGCCGACAAGGTGGTGAGTCGGATTAACGGCCAGCCCGCACAGGTCGAGTCGGTGGAGGAGCAGGCCCGCAAGCAGGCGGCGCCGCTGCCCTATAACCTCTCCAGTCTGCAGATCGATGCCGCCAAGCGCTTCGGCATGGATGCCAAGCGGGTGCTCGACATCTGCCAGAGCCTCTACGAGCGTCACAAGCTCATCACCTATCCGCGCTCCGACAGCCGCTATCTGCCGACCGACCACTTCAAGCGGGCCGAGCAGGTGCGCGGTGCCATCGCTGCCACTGCTCCTGCGCTGGCCAAGGCGGTTGCCGAGGCGGACGGCAAGATCCGCAGCAAGGCGTGGAACGACAGCAAGGTGGATGCCCACCACGCCATTATCCCCACCGAGAAGCAGGGCAACCCCGCCACGCTGGGGGCCGACGAGGCGAAGCTCTATGGCCTGATTGCCCGCCAGTATCTGCTGCAGTTCTATCCCCCATTCGAATACAACGACAGCAAGGTGCTGCTGCGCATCGCCGGTGGTCTGTTTCAGGCCAAGGCACGGCGCATTCTAAAAGCGGGCTGGAAGGCGCTGCTCGGGGTGGAGGAGGATGACGACGAAGAGAAGGCGGGCACGCTGCCTGCCCTGAAAGAGGGAGAGCAACTGCTGTGCGAGCGGGGCGAACTGCTGGACAAGCTGACCCAGCCACCCAAGTCGTTCACCGATGCCACCCTGCTGGCGGCCATGACCGGCATCGCCCGCTATGTGCAAGATCCCGAGATCCGCAAGACCCTGCGCGACACCGATGGCCTCGGCACAGAAGCGACCCGGGCCGGTATCATCGAGCTGCTGTTCAAGCGTCGCTTTCTGGTGCGTCAGGGCAAGAGCATCAAGGCGACCCCGACCGGACGGGCGCTGGTTCAGGCGTTGCCCGCGACAGCTACCACGCCGGATATGACGGCGCTGTGGGAGCAGAGCCTCGGCCAGATCGCCGAGCGTCACGGCAGCTACCAGCAGTTTATGGGGCCGCTCACCGAGCAGCTCAACGGCCTGATCGAGGGGGCGCGGCAGGACTCCGGCGCCAGCTTCAGCGCCCTGCCCAAGGAGGCACCAAGTGCCGGCAAGCGGCGTTTTACCAAGCGCAAGAGTCCGGCGGCCAGCGGTGCAGCGCCTCGCAAGAGTACGGGCAAGCGCACAGCCAGAAGCAAGGTGGCCTGACCGCATGAGGGGGCGGATAGGCTGATACACAAAAGCGGTCAGCTGAAAAAGAAAAAGGAGTCATGTGCTCCTCTCTCTTTTTTATCGCTGTAATGGCCTAGCTCCGCTTAGCCGGTATAGACGTTCTCTTCCGGATAACGGATGCGGGTCTCGACCGGGCGGGCCAGCATAAAGGCCAGGGTCAGAGGGCCGAGACGGCCGCAGATCATCACCAGTACCAGGATCAGCTTGCCCGGCTCGCTCAGGGAGGCAGTGATGCCGGTGGAGAGGCCGACGGTGGCAAATGCCGAGATGGTCTCGAACATGATTTTGTCGAACGGCAGATCCTCGGTCACCATCAGCAAGAACATCGCCAGCATCAGCACCATGGTGCTGACGATGATGATAGCCAGCGAGCGGGTCACGATCTGGGGCGACAGAGTGCGGCCAAAAGCGGTGACATGGGGCCGTTTGGTCAGAAACGCCTTGGTCGCCAGCAGCACGACCGCGAAGGTGGTCACCTTGATACCGCCACCGGTCGAGGTGGCACCGGCACCGATAAACATCAGCATCATCAGGAACAGCAGCGCCGCCGGGGTCATCAGCCCGATATCTATGGTATTGAAACCGGCGGTACGGGCGCTGGCAGACTGGAAGAAGGCAGCCAGCAGCTGGCCACCGACACCGGCCTTGCCGAGGGTGCCGGGGTTGTTGTGTTCCAGCAGCCAGAACATCAGGGTACCGGCCAGCAGCAGCGCCGGGGTCATCAGCAGCATCAGCTTGCTGTGCAGCTTCAGCTTGCGCCAGCGGCGGTTGCGCACCAGATCGACGATGACGGTAAAGCCGATCCCCCCCAGGATCAGCAGACCGGCGATGGTCAGGCTGATGATGGGGTCGTCCCTATAGTCCATCAGGTTGTTGGCAAACAGCGAAAACCCGGCGTTGTTGAAGGCCGATACTGCGTGGAAGAAGCTGACATAGAGGCCGTGCACCCACCCCATCTCGGGCACCCAGCGGATCGCCATGATGCCGGTGCCGATCAGCTGGGCAATAAAGGCGAACAGCACGATCCGTTTGACCAGCTGGATGATGTTGACCGAGCCCTCCTGTCCCAGCGCCTCCTTGGCCAGCACCTGTTGGCGCAGACCGACCCGCTTGCTGAAGATGGCGATCAGCAGCAGGGTCATGGTCATCTGGCCCAGACCGCCGATCTCCATCAGCATCAACAGGAAAATCTGCCCCTGCAGGGTGAAGGCGGTGCCGGTATCCACCACGCCAAGACCTGTCACGCTGATGGCCGAGGTGGCGGTAAACAGGGCGTTGACGAAGGTAACCTCGCCATTGTGGCTGGAGGGTTGCACCAGAAAGATGGTGCCAATCAGCAGAATGATCAGAAAGCTGCCGAGGATCAGCCGGGCTTCGCTCCAGCGAGAGTCCTGCTCCCGATGGAGGGCGAAGGCGTAGCTGCTGCGCCAGTTGATCATAGGGTTTCGAGCCAGTGGTCGATGGCGTGCTTGTTGCCCGCCAGGATCAGGATGTCGCCGAGTTGCAGCTCCATCTTGCCGGTCAGCACGTTGTGCAGCACGTCACCACGCTTGATGGCGAGCAGCTGGAAATCGCTCTGTTGCAGCAGGTGGAAGTCGCCCAGTTCCCGGCCGTTCTGCTGCAGGCCGATCACGAACTCGGTCAGCACCATGTCGTGGCCCAGCTCCAGATAGTCGAACAGCCGGTTGTCCAGCATGCTCTGGGCGACCCGGCGGCCCATGTCCCACTCCGGGTTGATCACCTTGTCGGCGCCCACTTTCTGCAGGATCTTGGCGTGGAACTTGTCGCGCGCCTTGACCCACACCTTCTTCACGCCCGCCTCTTTCAAGACGAGGGTGGTGAGGATGCTGGTCTCCAGGTTGTCACCGATGGCAACGAAGACGATATCGAAATTGGCCAGTCCCAGCTCGGCCACGGTGGCCTCGTCGGTAGCATCCGCCACGATAACGTGATTGCAGAGGGCGGCGATTTGCCGGGTCTTGCTCTCGTCGATATCGATGGCCAGTACTTCGGCATCTTGCCGTTGCAGCTCTTCGCACAGCGCGCTGCCAAACAGGCCCAGGCCGATGACGGCAAACTGGTTGTTCATGAGTTGTTCCTCAGCAGTTGAAGTCGCCTACTCTAAACCACTGCTATTCCCCCGAAAAGGGCTCGGGTTTTTCGTCATGGGGCAACTTGAGGTAGACTGCGCCCTTGCACCAAGCCGGGATAGACCGATGAAACTGAATGCCAACGCCTCCTTGTTGAAGCTCAACACCCTTGCCCTCGATGCGTATTGCCTCTGGCTGGCCGAGGTGGAGCAGGTTGCCGATCTGGCGACCCTGCGTGCTGATCCACAACTCAACCAGTTGCCTCGCCTCAATCTGGGCGGCGGCAGCAATATGCTCTTCACCACCGATTTTCTCGGTCTGGTGGTGCTCAACCGGCTCAAGGGGATTACCGCTGAAGATGGTGGCGATCACTGGTTGCTCCATGTGGCGGCCGGTGAAGATTGGCATCAGCTGGTGCGCCATACCTTGCAACAGGGCTGGTTCGGGCTGGAGAATCTGGCGCTCATTCCCGGTACGGTCGGTGCCGCGCCGGTGCAGAACATCGGTGCCTATGGCGTTGAGCTGGCCGACTTCTGCGCCTATGTCGAGGCGTTCAACTGGCAGAGTGGCGAGATTGAACGGATCGCGGCGGCAGAGTGCCGCTTCGGTTATCGCGACAGCATCTTCAAACACGAGTATCAGGATTCCCACCTGATCACCGCCGTCGGGCTCAAACTGCCCAAGGCGTGGCAACCGGTGCAGGGCTATGGCCCACTGGCGGCGCTCGGTGACGCGCCTTCGGCGCAGGCCATCTTCGATACCGTCTGTGCCACCCGCATGGCCAAACTGCCGGATCCTGCGGTGCTCGGCAATGCGGGCAGCTTCTTCAAGAATCCGGTGGTGCCTGCCGCGCTGGCGGAGAATCTCAAGGCACGCTATCCGCAGATGCCCTGCTATCCGGCTGGAGAAGGGCAGGCCAAGCTGGCGGCGGGCTGGCTCATCGATCAGTGCGGTTTGAAAGGTTTCGCCATTGGCCGTGCCGCTGTTCATCAGGAGCAGGCGCTGGTGCTGGTCAATCTGGGGGGCGCCAGTGCCATGGAGCTGATCGCGCTGGCGGCCCATGTCCGCGACTGCGTGGAGCAGACGTTTGGCGTGGTGCTGGAGCACGAGGTGCGCTTTATGGGCGCGCACGGTGAAACCTGGCTCGACGAGGTGCTCTCATGACGTTGACTCCCATCAGACAGACCCTGATCACCCTGCTTAGCGACGGCCAGTTTCACTCCGGCGAACAGTTGGGCGAGCAGCTCGGCATCAGCCGGGCTGCGGTGAGCAAACACATGGCGGCGCTCAAGGAGCTGGGGCTGGATCTCTTTAGCCTGACCGGCAAGGGCTACCGGCTGGCGGTGCCGATGGCGCTCTATGATCAGGCCACCTTGCAGGCACTGGCCCCGATGGCGCCGGTGCACTGTTTTCCGGTCATTAGCTCGACCAACCAACACCTGCTGGATCGGGTCAATGAGCTGCGCTCTGGCGAGAGCTGTCTGGCCGAGTGCCAGACAGCCGGGCGCGGTCGTCGTGGCAAACCCTGGATTTCGCCGTTTGGTTGCCAGCTGATCCTCAGCATGTACTGGCGACTCGAACAAGGCATGGCGGCGGCCATGGGGCTCAGTCTGGCGGTCGGCGTGGCAGTGGTTGAAGCGCTGGAGTCCCTTGGCTATCAAGGCGTCGAGCTCAAGTGGCCGAACGACCTCTACTATCAGGGCCGCAAGCTAGCGGGCATTCTGGTAGAGATGAGCGGTAGCGCCGGGGCCAGTTGTCATCTGGTGATCGGCATCGGTCTCAATCTGGCGATGCCTGCCCGCGAAGGTGAGAAGATTGATCAGGCCTGGGCCGAGCTGCGCCACATCAATCCCGAGCTGGTCGATCGCAATCAGTTGGCGGCCCGGATGATCGTCCATCTGCAGCGGGCGCTGCACACCTTTGAGCAGCAGGGGTTGGCAAGCTTTGTCGATGAGTGGAATCGGCTCGATCACTTTGCCGGTCGCCCGGTGCGCCTGCTGATGGGTGATCAGGAGATCCGCGGCATCGCCCGTGGCATCGACGATCGCGGCGCCCTGCGGCTGGAGACGGAGGAGGGCACCAAGTTCTATCTGGGGGGCGAACTCTCCCTGCGCCGGGGCGACTGAGGTTCAGCAAGGCCGCTCATGATACCAAATAGAAGAGGGGGCCTGCGGGCCCCCTCTTCGTTATCCGGCAACTGCAGTCATCATTTGCGCAGTTTGATCTGCTCGATGGCGTGCTCATGGCCCTTGGTCATGATCAGGTTGGCTCGCTCACGCGTTGGCAGGATATTTTCTTGCAAATTCAGATAGTTGATGTCTTGCCAGATGTTGCTGGCGATCTGGGTCGCCTCACTCTCCGCCAGCTTGGCGTAGTTATGGAAGTAGGAGTCGGGATCCGAGAAGGCGCCGCTGCGGAATTTCAGGAAGCGTTCGATATACCAGGTACGCAGCAATTCGGCATCGGCATCCACATAGATGGAGAAGTCGACGAAGTCCGACACGAAGACCCGATGGGGCTCCTGAGGGTAATCCATGCCGCTTTGCAGCACATTGAGCCCTTCCAGGATCAGGATGTCCGGCTGCTCCACCACCTTCTTCTCATCGGGAATGATGTCGTAGATAAGGTGGGAGTAAACCGGCGCTTCGACCTTCTCGTGACCGGCGCGGATATTGGCGACAAATTCCACCAGATGGCGGATATCGTAGGATTCCGGGAACCCCTTGCGACGCATCAGGCCGCGCTCTTCCAGTACCTTGTTGGGATAGAGGAAGCCGTCGGTGGTGACCAGCTCCACCCGCGGATGTTCCGGCCAGCGCTCCAGCAGGGCCTGCAGAATACGGGCCGTGGTACTTTTGCCCCCCGCCACGCTGCCGGCAATGCTGATGATATAGGTGCCCTTGCCGCGGGACTGGCCGAGGAACTGCTCCAGCACCCGGCTGCGACGCTGTTTGGCTTTGACATAGAGATTGAGCAGGCGGGAGAGAGGCAGATAGATCTCTTCCACTTCCCGCAATGACACCTTCTCGTTGATCCCGCGCAGGGTCTGCAGATCGTGTTCGGTCAGGGTCAGGGGGACCGAATCGCGCAATAACGCCCATTGTTCGCGGGTGAATTGCAGATAGGGGTTATGCTCTGTCGTCATGGTGTCATCACTGTTTCTTGGGCACGGCGACCATACACCAAGGGTGGGGGAGCGACAAGGGACGCAGCAGGATTGGCTTGTTTGCCCCCGCTTTTTTGCAAACTTCCCAGCAATAAAGCATATTTTGCCGGGTTCAATGGTTGCATCCCCCAAAACCTTACAATAAAATGCGCGACGCTTGACTGTCTGTCGTCTATTTGCCGTGCAAAAGCGATAAACACAACGGGTGCAAGCAGAATTACCGTTGTGACAATCTGGCGTCTGGAGGGGTTCCCGAGCGGCCAAAGGGATCAGACTGTAAATCTGACGGCTCTGCCTTCGAAGGTTCGAATCCTTCTCCCTCCACCATATTTCTCTGCGGTTTGAGTTCTTTGGGTTAGAGAAATGCGGGCATCGTATAATGGCTATTACCTCAGCCTTCCAAGCTGATGATGCGGGTTCGATTCCCGCTGCCCGCTCCAAGATGCTGATATGGCTCAGGCGTTAGCAGAGCCGCACCCTAGGGTGAGTTCGGCAAGCGAACCAGCCATCAGTACCTCTCTCTTTCCCACCAGATTCAAATCCATCATATAAACTGTTCTGTGGTTAGCTTGCCACCGCGTACTCAGCGTTAGTTTAGAGGGACGATCATGTCTAAAGAAAAATTTGAGCGTAATAAACCGCACGTTAACGTGGGTACCATCGGCCACGTTGACCACGGTAAAACCACCCTGACTGCAGCTATCACCAACGTGCTGGCCAAGCACTTCGGTGGTAAAGCTTTCGCCTTCGACCAGATCGACAAGGCACCGGAAGAGCGTGAGCGTGGTATCACCATCAACACCTCCCACGTAGAATACGACACCGCTACCCGTCACTACGCCCACGTAGATTGCCCGGGTCACGCCGACTACGTTAAAAACATGATCACCGGTGCTGCCCAGATGGACGGCGCGATCCTGGTAGTAGCAGCGACTGACGGCCCGATGCCGCAGACTCGTGAGCACATCCTGCTGGGTCGTCAGGTTGGTATCCCGTACATGATCGTGTTCATGAACAAGTGTGACATGGTTGATGACGAAGAGCTGCTCGAACTGGTTGAGATGGAAGTTCGTGAACTGCTGACCGAGTACGACTTCCCGGGTGATGACCTGCCGGTAGTTCGTGGTTCCGCGCTGAAAGCGCTGGAAGGCGACGCTCAGTGGGAAGAGAAGATCATCGAGCTGGCTGGCCACCTGGATACCTACATCCCGGAGCCGGAGCGCGCGATTGACCAGCCGTTCCTGATGCCTATCGAAGACGTATTCTCTATCGCTGGCCGTGGTACTGTAGTTACCGGTCGTGTAGAGCGCGGTATCGTTAAAGTAGGTGAGACTGTAGAAATCGTTGGTATCAAAGATACCGTTTCTACCACCTGTACCGGTGTTGAAATGTTCCGCAAGCTGCTGGACGAAGGTCGTGCAGGCGAGAACATCGGCGCGCTGCTGCGTGGTGTTAAGCGTGAAGACGTAGAGCGTGGTCAGGTACTGGCCAAGCCGGGTTCTATCAAGCCGCACACCAAGTTCGAATCTGAAGTGTACGTACTGTCCAAAGAAGAAGGTGGTCGTCATACCCCGTTCTTCAAAGGCTACCGTCCGCAGTTCTACTTCCGTACTACCGACGTGACCGGTACCATCGAACTGCCGGAAGGCGTAGAGATGGTAATGCCGGGCGACAACATCAAAATGGTTGTTACCCTGATTGCTCCGATCGCGATGGACGACGGCCTGCGTTTCGCTATCCGTGAAGGTGGCCGTACCGTAGGTGCCGGTGTTGTAGC